>NZ_JAIBES010000087.1 GCF_019459305.1 Sphingopyxis sp.
GCTGAAGACGGCATCTCTAAATGCAACCCAAATCGCGGCTGGGCGAGCAAAGGCAAAGGTTCAGGGCGGCATGCGCAGCGCTGGGCTGGGCAGGCTCGGCAACGCCATCGGGAACGGTGGCGACTTGGGCAAGCGCGGCGCCGTACGCGCACAGGGCGGCGGCTGGTCAGCGTCGGGCTGGGTGCACGTCCGCAGCAAGTCCGAGCGCACCGTCGGCGCGATCGAGGCCTACACCGCGGGCGCCGAGATATCGCCGCGCAAGGGCAGGTGGCTGTGGATTGCGAGCGACGACATTCCGGCGCGGGTCGGCAGGCGCAGCGTCACGCCGGAAACCTATAACCGCCTCGGCCTGGCAACCAAGATCGGGCCGCTCGTGTTCGTGCTGACCCCCAGCGGCCGCGCGTTGCTGGTGGTGCAGGGCGCAAGTTTGAGCGCGTCGGGCAAATCGCGGTCGGCCAAGTCACTGCGCAAGAACGGCGGACTGCGGAAAGGCCAGGTTGCCGCCGAGACGATCGTCGCTTTTGTCGGCATCCGGCGCACCTCGCGCGCGGCGCGGGTCGATGTAAACGCGATCATGCGGGATGCGCAGGCTTCGTTGCCGGGGCTGATCGATCAGCAGTTGGGCAGCAGGTAGGTGCATCCGGGAAGGGCCCGGCCTTCGCAATCAGGAGCAAGGGCCGGTCAGTTGTCTGGCGCTTGCCAATTATGGCTCGCCCAAATCGTGACCCGCCGCACGGGTCGACGAATAGAAGCGGCAGCTCCGGCGACGGATCTAGAGACGGCTCAGTCCGAGAGGCTTTCGTCCTCGATCGCCGCAGTGATCATCCGATCCCAGATGTCGGCGTCGCCCACCGCGATCATGCGGCCACTAGGTTCGCGCAGGGTGCGCAGCACGGCAAGCGCCGCCGGAGCATAGTCGGGCCACAGCCCGTCGACCGCGGGTCCTGCCGACTCCATGTCGCCTTCGGCGTTGCGGCTCAGGGCATGCCCGGCCAGGACGCGGGCAACACGTTCGACAGGCGCGGTCTTCGCAGCATCATATTCGGCGGTCATATCTTGTCTTCCATGCATCGCAAACGCGTGAACGCCAGACCGGTTGCCGATTGACAGAAGAGGCGAGCAACCGGACGCGACTCGCACCGACGCTGGACGGTGAGGACCATTCTTTCGTCATCGTACCAGCGTCGCGAGGGATCGAGCCGACGCGCTACAGGTCGAGCTAGTCACCATTTCGCAACGCTTTGCCCATAGTTGAGCGGGGCGTCTCAAGAAAGGGCGGCAGGGGAATCTTGCCGCCCCTTTTTGCGCAACCGAATAGCAGCCCGACGTTCCACCGCTCCGTTTACATCCAGCAGTTTTGAGTGCCGGAAGAAGCGTGCTATTCCGCAGGAGCAGGCATCGGCCCGAAACCTCCAAATTATTTGGAGGAGTCCGTCATGTGGAATGCCATCTCAGAAATTGTCAAAGAGTTCGTAACGCACGGGCATCCTAACCGCGCGTTCGCCGTCGTCGTCATCGGCGCGGCGACGTGTCTGGGCATAGCCGCAATCCCGTCATTTTGGTGACAGGCAATTGGTGAACGTCGCTCACACGCGGCAATTGCCAATGCCGCAAATCATCGAGTGGAAGCGGCAGTTGAGGCGCCGACGGTGAGCGTGGCGTGCGCGGGCGGTGCGTGGGGAACGATCGATGCACATTTTGACTCCACAACCTCTCAAAAACTCGGCATCGCTGATCAAATGGGGAAAAGGGAAACTGTCGTCACCAGTCTGAGCGGCGTTGGACTCGCGCTACTGGGGCTCTTGGCGCCACTGATCATTCCATCAAACATCCCGGAATGGCTTTTGCATGGCGCGATCGGCTTCAGCTTGGGCTTGGCGACAATTCCTTGGATCTTCGGGAGAGAAACCTCCGGCGCTGGTGCCGACACCGTGAAGAAAGCAATCTACGATCGCCGGCGGCATAATATTGACGCGTGCCGGGCACTGATTGCCGGCTGGTTCAATCACAGTCCGATTGCTCAGTTGTCTGCCATGGAAGATTTGCCCGAATATCAAGCACTGCGCGGCCACTTCACCGCTGCGTTTTTTGCCCAGTTGCGCCGGAAAGAGACGATAATTAAACCGGACATGCGTCCCTACTTCATGTCGCTGTTAGCCAGCGAACTTGACCGCATCGAGCGCAAATGGGGCATGGCTTAGCACCCACCAAAGCCCCGCCTTGGGGATCGTCAAAGCTCATCGTGACGTGATATCCAGCCGGCATGAATGACAACTCACCGCCCGCCGATCATCCTGCCGTGCAGAGCGCGATCTATCATCTGACGTTGGCGCTGATCCGGTCAGGATCCCTCAAGCCCGCGGAACTGACCGCTGCCGCTCGCCGCGTTGCGGACGAAGGCAAGCTGAACGATCCGGAAAGCCAGACATGGCAGGAGTATGCGGCCGTTCTTGGACTTGCCGCCGACAACTTCGACCCGGGAACCCGAAAGCCGGTCATTGGGGTTATCGAAGGCGGGAAAGGTACTGAAACCCCGCAAGGGTAGCTGCCGCCGCGCATACCCCAATACGGCCAGATTGACACCAATTTGGCCGTATTGAACGAAGTTGGCCCTTGCCTTAGGTTCGCTGTTCGCCGCTAAATAATCGGCGGCGTGTCGTACGCTCCCGCGCGCATATCGGGGAAGGACGAACGGGGTTGGTGGTAACGGTTGGCCTTGCGGCTATTGGCTTTTTGCTGATGTGCGTGACGCTCGTTCTCATGTATTATCTGCGCGACGATGACGTGAGCTAGCTCCGTGACATGGCGCTGCGCCTTTAGGCATTAACTTAGAGCAATCAAAAACAGTGGCCAGGGCCGCAACCTATTCCAGCATCCGGTGATTTGTCTCGCAGCCCCGTCGCTTTTCAACCCAGGCGACGGGGCGACCTTCACCGAATCGTTGCGAACAAGATGAGAACATCGTTAGCGTTGGCCAATGGAACTCGATCGCGTTTCCGGCTGGCTGCGGAATGTCGTAACCGCCAAGCTTACCTGCCGCGGATGTGAGCGGGTGACGACGATCGGCCTCGACAAACTGCTTGAGATGAGCGCGGCCAATGACAGCTTCACCTGGTGGCGCGGACGGTTCAGATGTCAGAAGTGCGGGACGAAAAGTCCGTATCTTGCCATCGTGCCATCGCACTTGACGCCGATGCGATATGGCGCGCATCCGTCGAAGGCGACCAGCGGCGAGGGCGAATATGATAGGGATGACAATGCCAAAATATGAAGTTCGCGGGCCTGATCCCGATGGGGATTGGTTCGTGGTCCAAATCGAGGATGGCGAGGAATTCGCGATCGATGAGGCATTCGCGACCGAAGCAGCAGCGACAGCGGGGGCGGCCAGGCTATTCGGCCTGACTGCCGATATGACGGCCGACCATGTGGTGGGCTCGCCCTAGGCGAGGCCGACGCTCCGCTTTGCTCGCCGACGGTTGCGCATAGCCGCGCCTATTACGCCAAAGCCGACCAGCATCATCGCCCACGTTCCCGGCTCCGGCACCGCGGATGAAATGCTTAGGATCGGCGCCCGCAATAACGTCATTGTCGGGTAGATATTTCCGTAAGTGAACGCGTCTTCCTGGCCCATGCTGGAGTACGCAATGACTAGCCCACCCCCCGCGGGGAAATTGGAAAAAATCGACGCTGGGTCGCCGGCGGCGAAGTCTGCAAACAAAAGCGGCGTGTCGATCCCGGACATTGCGCCGTAGAGCCGTGTCCCTGCCGCCGCGCCCCCCGCGTAGTGGGGGACTGGCATGGCCCAGGGCAGCCAGAATGCCGCGCGGTGTATTTCACCCAGCTGCGACAGTCCGAACAATTCTATGAAAGGTGCCGGCGAAATATTCGCATTGGTGCCGCCCAAGACGTCGATCTGTATTTCCGACGACACGGACACGCTGCCGCGAATCTGGGTGAATCCGTTATTGTCGGCAACCCGCACATCGTAGATCGTCGTTGCAGCTACGGCTTCCCTAGGGGCAGTGGACATAGCGAGGCACGCCAGAGCAAAAAGCCCAATCGATTTGATCAACGCACCCATTTTTCATTCCCCCAAAACAACGGGGCGAGCGGTATCAGTCTGATAATTTTTGTTCAACTCGCTTAACCACTCGCTCCCACCGAAGGGGCATACCGGTGTTGAACGCCCAGCTGGCGCCAGCAGCTCGCTAGAATGACGCCGACTGACTTACAGTTCGACGCCATATCGGCGATGCTTATGAACAAAGATCGGCACCAATCTGCCAGTTCTTATTATGCAGCAGGGCCTCGCAATATCGCGAGATTGTTTAGCAGTTCAGTACAGTCTCGCCGCCGTGGTGGCGCTGATGCCCATCACCTTTCACGCAGAGCAGCGTTGATTGCCGCCAAGGTGTCGATCACCTTGCCTCTCACGCTGACCGTGTGGGTTTCGTCAAACGCCAGATCGGTGAGCGGCCCGTCGTTGTCGGTATCGCCGTCAATCACTCGGATAAGCTCGACGTTGACGTATACCGGGCCACCCTCTCGATCTGTGAAGGCGACGAGCTTTGTTACAGTTCTCCTGCCTCTGCCCGCCCATACCGCGCCTCAGCTTCGCGCCTCGCAAGGACAGCGTCACGGAAGCGGGCGAACTCGCCGAGCTCGACGCGCTCACCAGCAACCCCGATGCGCGCGCGCCACACGCCCTTGGTTCTGCGCCAGTGTACGCCCGCTACGCCCGACTGATTGTCCACCCGCGGTAGCCCCCTTGGACGAGGCCGTGGGGGCACACGCATGTTGGCGAGCCGACCGTCGGTGCGATCGCTATTGCGCAACCTGACATTGCCGATCGGCCAAGCGCCATGGTGCAATGCCCAGGCGACACGGTGCGCGCGGTAGGGGCGGCTGAACAGCATCAGCATCGGATAGCCATGGCCATCATCGCTGAGCGCCACGTCAGCGCCTGCGTGACGCGCGTTCCATCGCTCAACGTCGTCAGGGACCGCTAGGCCATGCTCTGCCAGCGTCTCGGCGTTCCTGTGGCGCCACGAGAGGGCACCGGTGGTAGGATCATAGGTCAGCAGGGCGCGGAGGGCTTGAGGGGTCAATAGGTCGGTGCAGGTCATCGTGGCCACCTCATCAGCGGGCGGGCGATCTGGCGCCCATGTCGATGAAGTCATGATGGGCGAACAGGCAGCGAACATCAACGAAAAACGGCGGAAAACCGTGGGTTTTTTTGCGGGTCCTACTTGGGGGATTTGGAAACCCTATGCGCTGTGGAACCGCGAAATTCGCATCAGGCCCGGTTTTCGGCGTTCGGCAGAGTTTGAAGTGCCCGTTTGTTTGCCCCGCAGCCCGAGCAACCAGCAGAATGCGATGTAACGCGGCCTGGTTCGAGCGGGTCGGTGCCGGGATAAATGTGGCGGCTGTGGACTCTGATCAGATTATCGGGAACAAGCTTCGCGGGGCAAAATTTGGGCGGTGTTTTCTCTGCAATGTCTGCAATCAATCGGGGCAAAGAAATCGCGGTTTTGAAGGGCGAGCAGTCCGGCGCCAGCGATCTTCGTAAGTCAGGCGCCGCGACTGATGTGCAAGGCAGCGCTAGTGAAGCGGCGACCGCACCGTTGGGGCGTCAGCCATCCGATAAAACAGACAGCCCCGCAACGGTCGATCAGGCCCATATTGAGCAGCCGGATCCATATGCGTTTCGAGATCTAGCCGCCCAAGAGGATATGGCATTTTGGGCGATGTGGATGTTTGTCGCCGCGATGGCAACCTTTGTCGTAACCAGCCTGGGTACGCTTTTGATATGGCGACAGGTAAAGCTGACCAGAGTGGCGGTCGAGGATACCGGGAAAGCCACGATGGCGATGGAACGGCAGAATGAGATTGCCGAGCAGTCGCAACGGCCCTGGCTTTCGGTCAAGTACCGCGCGCTGGGCCCCGTCGTGCGCGAACCGAGCGGGCAATTTTTCTTCAGTTACAAAATAATCGTGACAAACACCGGGCAGTCGCCGGCTATCGGAATAGTGGATCATGCAATGATCTCGCAGATCGAGCCCGGTCCCGTGGGCTTGCAGCGCTTTACTGACGAAGCAATGGCTTTGCTCTCTGAGACCAGCTCTGCTCTTGCCCCAGGTGAAGAATCGCAAATGGACTGCGCCAAATTTTACGTGCAGACGACGCATATTTCGCCAAACGGACTTCTTGCGGATGGCTCCCTACCCAGCATCTTGGTCGGGGTAGTTTATCAGAATCCGCGCGATGGCGTTCCTCACTGCACGGTGCTGAATCTTCACGTTGGGCAGCTGTTTTCAGAGGATGGACCACAAATTCGGGACGCAAGATCGGTCACACTGAAGCGTAAGGTCATGACCTAGCAGATTACCCGCCACGGATGAAAAGGACCGGCCCCGAACCATGTCGAGGCCGGCCAGTGTGTCCGCGTCGAATTGCCGCCCATGTCAGGTGGTCCGCGGAGGTCTTTAATTTGGTGAAACGGCGGCCGACCAGGACGACGAAGACTTAGTCGGCCGCCGGACCGGGCCGGAAACCCAAACGGCCCGATCACCCCGAAACCGAGCGGGAAAAGGACACCCGCTCGGACCCGATCTCATTGAGTGGAAAAGTGCGTTCGGATGCTGATAGGCAGCGCGGCGCCCTTGCCATCCAGGGCCCTCAGCGCCGTAACGATCTCCACCGGCGCTTCGACTGACCCGCGGAGGCGGAGCAAGAGGCCGAAATCGTCGACGGCGCCTTTCACCATTAAGCCGACGGCCCTTGCTTCGCGCCAGCCATTGTCGGTCGTGCCGGAAATAGCCGACAGCGAGGCGAAGATTTCGAGAAGGCGTTCGGCCATCGCAGTTGCTTCTTCGGTGAGCTCATCAACCAGAGGTTGCACGATCGGCTGCAGCTTCTTTTTCGCTCCCCGCTTCACCTCGACCAACTCAGAGCGCGCAGCTTGCGCGCGCCGACCAAGGGAATGCGCGCCGGCAAGCAGTGCGGCGTTCTCTTTTTCGAGACTATCCAAATCGGGGCCGAGCACCGCGGCATCGCTCGGCGCATGGTTGGCTAGCAGTGCGTCAGCTACCGCCGCGCCACTCGGGCCGCGGAAATCGGCAATTTCGCGGACGATCGCCGTGCACCGTTCTCGGGCAGCCTTCTCGGCCGTCAGTAACTGGTCGATGTTGGCTTCGATCTGGGCGATACGTACATTCTCTGCCGACAGGTCCAGGGCCGCGAATGCGTTGGTAGTAGCTTCGATGGTTGCGTCGTTCATCGCGCGGCACCCTTTCCTTTATTGGCCCATGCTCGATCCCACACGGAGTCGGCTCGCTCGTCGGCAGCGGATCGCTTGCCCCCGCCGAACGCCCGCTGGTTGGCCAGAATTTTCTGGGCCGTGGCGGTCGGGGGCGTAATTCCCTGCTGGGCGACGAGAATTTTTGCGGAGGTCGCGTTGATGCCTCGATCCTTGGCGATCCTGGCGTATGCTCGATCCCAAACCGCATCGGCCGCGCGCTGGCGATCGGTGGGGGCGTTCGCTAGCCGCTGCAGCAGTTCCGCGTCGGTCAGACCCTCGGTGCAGAGGAGCATGGCTGAGCCGTAGCGACCTTTTACAGCATCGTGAGACATCATACGCGTCAACTGACCCTGGATCTTTGACCAGGTCTCGCGGTAGGTTTGCGCGTAGACAGGCCCTTTCGCTGCAACGTCGGCAGGCACCTGCACCTGCGGTTTTGACGAGACGGGCGCGGCACGCGTCGGCGCGCTGGGTTTGGGAGGGGTGGCCGCAACAGATTTTGGCGCTGCCGCCTTAGCCGCGGGAGGTGAGGCCGCAGTTTTGGCAAGACGGTGTGGCGCTAATCGAGTCGTAAGCCCCGATTGGCGCAAGGGTGCGTCCATGACTGATTCAAGCATACCTTGTTGCCGGAGCCATGCTACGTGAGCGTGCATTCCCATATTGAATTCCCTTCTATTTTAGATTTTTACCGAGCGCCGTAGCTGAAGCGGAAGCGCCGCCCCCTTGCCCTCGAGCGCGGCGAAAAGTTCAGAAACGGACTGCGGCACGTCGGCGGTGAGGCGATTGGCGATCAGCTTGTCGTGACCGATCAACGCCGGCAGCACTCGCCGCAGCACGCGTCTCTCGCTGTCGCTCAAGTTCAGGGCATCTTGGAACGATGCGATCGAGGCGTAAGATTGAACGATGATCTCGGCCGCGGCCTCAGCGTCGGACATAAGGGCCGATATCACCGACGACATCGCGGACTTTGCCCGTGCCAAGGCTTGGCCGCGCACTTGCTCAATTGCGCTCGCCAGCTCGGCCCGGCGCCGGTTCAACTCTGCGATGCCTGCTTCGAGCTTGTCCCGCTCGGCGCGCAATTCATGTTCGCTGGGCCCGGCATCTGCTGGGCGCCTATGCGCGAGCAGAGCGTCGGCCATCGCACGGCCGGTGCTGGCTTCGGCATTGGACAGCTGGCGCTCGATGGCCAAGGATTGCTGATCGGCGGCCTCGATCGCGGTGTCGATGTCGGCGATCTCGCGCTGGAGCGTATCAACCCGCGCATTTTCAACGCTGAGGTCGATTTCGGTAATGCTCTTCGCCACGTGCGCGAAATTTTTCATGGGGTCGTCCTTTCGATTTCTGGGTTCGGTAAGTTGGCCTGCCAAGCGATAGGCAATCCCGCAGATCGGGCTTTGGCTTCAGCGCGCCGCTTCAATTCGTCGACGGCGGCACGAAGGTGCGCGGGCCCCGGTCGACCGAAGGCGCTGACAAAGTCGGGGTCGCGGAAAAATGGACGGTCGTGCTGGTCGGCCTCGATCCAGTTGGCGATCGCGACCGGGATGTCGGTGCCGCCGTCGATCACGTCGTGGCGCCCAATCGAAGGATGCGAAGCCCTGCGTTGAGGAATTCCAGTGCGGCGATTTCCCGCTCTCGCTCGACATTGCGATCTTCGATAATGCGGGCTGCGGCGCGGAGCTCGGCATCGGTCGAGGCGGCGAAGCGCGCCAGGTATTCCGGGTGCAGCCAAAATGGCCGGTGGCGCAGGTTGGCTTCTGTCCAGTCCGCGATATCGATCGAGCGCTGGATGCTCTCGGGGCTGAGCGTGGCGAGCATCTGGTCAGGCCCCGACCAACTTGCGAAGCGATTTCGCGGTGACGATCGATCGTCCGCGCAGCTTCACGATTTCAAGACGGTTTTCCTTGGCCAGAGCGTAAATCGTAGTTCGGCCGACACCGACGAGCTGGCTCGCTTCGTCGATGCTATAACCGAGCGGTTGGATGTTGGAGATTGCCATGTCGTCACCTGCGGATTGCTGCGGACGACTGCGATTATCTGCGGGATAAACTGCGCCGCGAACCCTGCTTTTGGCGCACTCCGGCGCACTCTTGGCGCAGAGTTCGGCGCACGGTCAAATGCCTAAAATGCGCTTTGCCTCGGTATGAACTGCGCGGATTCTCTTGCGATTGGCGCTGGGAAACTGGTCGAGGAACTCGGGCGTCATTGCTCGTTCCCCGTGACGCTCGCGACGGCTGTTTCGCTCCCGAATCCAGCTAACCGCCCATGCGGTCATTTCTTCCTCGCTACCAGGCATCGCGACCCCAAACCGCCGAAGGAAGCCGCGAGTTTCGCTTCGATGGATGCTGACGCCGACCGCACGCCGCACAAACGGCACGGTACCGCGCCGCCGACTCCCCGACAGCGCGAACTCCCCGCGGGCCCAACTCGTGTTTGTCGACCAGGCATTGCGATCGTCGGGCTGATTACCCATTTGCTCGCCGTCCTCGATCCATCCTGAGCGAGACCAGAACGCAGGCGGTAGCGTGAAATTCTCCGCAGATTCTGGATAATCGCCGACCGTGAAGTCGCGCGCATTCAATCCGACAAACGATTTGCACTTGGCGCGAATCTCGCCGCGGTGCAGCGCGTTGACGATCTGTCGCCGCGCACCCGCTATGCCCAGCGCTGACGCCAAGGTCTGCTGTAGGTCGAAAATTGAAATGTCGTCCATGCCCGTCTCCCGGATGGGCTCCCATGATGGTGGCGGGGGCAGCGCTCGGGAGAAGCGTGTTCGGCTGGCCGGCCTAGCCCCTGCCCGACTATGCCAGTCGGCACGGTCGATCGAAACTCTATGCACTGGCTATGCGCTCAACTTCGGCGAGCGCGAGCTTCACGTCGGCGCGGGTGACGTCCGGAAAGGCGCGCCGGAACTCTGCCGAAACGAACGGCCGTGAGACCTTCGGATGCGCGAGCAACCAGTCAACGATCGCATTCGCTCGCCGCATGGCTGACGCGCGTTGGCGATCCTTAAATGCGGTCGAGCCTACGGCGGCAAGCGGCGACTTTCGGTCGTCGGTCATGCGTCGACCTCCGCGTCGACGCCCATATGCGCAGCCAGCGCGATAATCTCGTCGCTGCCAAGGTCGCGGACCATGCGCTTGAGGACATGCGGATTCGGTGTTGGCAGGATCAGGGTTTTGCCCGACCATGCGCCGCCAGCTTTTTCCCAAGTGGCGAGCCAAGCCGCGGGTTCGAACTTTTGATCAGCTTCCATCGGTTCAGTCCTTTCTGCTCCACTGCCAACTGGTGCACTGCTCCGCTCCACCTCCACCCCCTCCCCCTTTAGGGGAGGGGGGTGGTGGAGCAGGTGTAGCGCGCACCACTGCGCCACCGCGCTCCACCTATTTGTTTACGGTGGAGCAGTGGGGCGTATGCTCTCCAACGACGACGTATTTTCGAGGCTTGCGCTTGCTGTCTCTCCGTTCCTCAATCCTGAGCGCGCCGGAGCGGATCCATTGGTCAACGATGGCCCGAACCTTGGCCTTGCCGGGGCTTGCTGAAATATCGACTTCGAGCACTTCGGCCACGAGATTGCCGACCCATTCGCTCGCCTGATGGTTTTCGCGCCACTCGCCGCCCGCCAGTCGCTCCTGCACGTTGCGCAGATCGTCGACCGAAACGTCATCGAACGGATCGGGCAGCGACCAGGGCTCGACTACTCCGACGCTATCGCCGGGCTCGCCATTTTCCAGATCGACACTGACCAGCCGAAACCAGTCTGCTGCCTCGGCCGGCGCCCTGTTCGCCTTGTCGTCCTGAACCCGAATATAGCGACGGCGATCGTCGGCCATGATGCCGAGCCGCTGGGCTTCGGTCTCGTCCATTCGGTTCACGACGAGCGCCGAGCGGGCGGCGTTCACAAGGGCGGACGCACCGCGCGACGATTGCGCCGTAACTTCGCTCGAGCCGTTCTTGCTGGCGTGATGCACCAGCACGATCGAGCAGTTGGCGTCACGAGCGACGCGCGCCCACGCTTTGGCGATCCGGTCCACGCGCGCATTGTCATTTTCGTCGACCTCGTGGGATGAAACGAACGGATCAAGGAAGAGCGCATCGATCTCGCGTCGCTTTAGTTCACGGGCCAACTGCCGAAAAACCGGCTCGAATAGGTGGAACTGTCCGTCCCGTATTGTGGCGGTGCACAACGTGCGGCCTTCCAATCCGCTATCAACGTAAAGCCCGGTCAGATCAGCGGGAGCAATTCCATGATGCTTTGCTGCGGCCTGGATTGCGCGCGCGAGCTCGTCGCCGTCGTCTTCAAGGTTCCAGATCCAGACGCGCTTCTGGCCGCCCCAAACCGGCTTGCCAAGCAACTGGCGCCCAGTGACCAACGATAGCGCCGCGGAGGTCAGGAAGGTCGTTTTGCCGACTCCGCCCGGCGCGATGACGCACGCGACTGTACCGCGCAGCAGCCAGCGTCCTAGCAGCCATTGCCGTGGAGGCAGTTCTGTCGGCTCGCGCCAATTGTAGGGGGTCGCGGAAATCGAAGACCGCGAGACAGTTTCGGGCGGCGAAATATCTTCGATGGGTCGACCATAATCCCGCAGCGCATTGCCTTGTTCGGCGTGCCAGCTGATGAGCTCGCGCCTCGCCGCGAAGTCGATAATCTGGTCAGCGAAATCGCGAGCGCCGATAATGCCCGCGCTACTCGCCGTAAGCTGGGCGAGATAGCCGACACCGCCGACGGCCTCCATTGCCTCGTCATCTGCGAAAAGCGGCTTAAGCGACACGGGCGATGCAACCCCGCCGCGATCGATTTGGTTCAGCGCATGTGTGAAGATGCGACCGTGCAGTGGCTCGAAAAAATGCTCTGCTCGAAGCTGGGGCGGCAACTTGGCCGCGATAGAGTTTTCACAGAGAATTGCGCCGATCAGCGCAGCTTCGGCTTCAATATTTGCTGGCGGCTTCGGCTCCTCGCGGCCGAGCGTGAAGGCGGCCATTACTCTGGTTCGGCGTCGCGAAGATCGAAAAGTGGCAGGTGCCGACTGTCGGCCTGGCTCAGGCCCCATGCGAGGGCAATACTGCCATCGGTGAACCAGCGCCGCTCGTGTTTCTGCCCAGCGCGGCCGCGGATCGTAACCGCGACCATGTCGGCGCCGGCGACGTCATGGCGCTCGATCATAACGCCGATCCAGTTTCCGCCCCGCGGTGCGGGTAATTCGAGGGCGGGCATCATGCGGCATCGCCCAAGAGGAACTGACGCCCGCTATCGGCGGGGATGAGGCGTCGGCCCCCGACCATTCGGGTTTTCAGCCGCCCAGCATTGATATGCATATAAACGGTCGTGCGACCGAGACCCGAGATCTGACAGAATTCGCTGATCGTGTAGGTTAGTTTTTGGAGCAGTTCGTTATCGGTTGCCATTGGCTCACCCCGTGCGCTGTTGAACGAGGCCGAACAATTATGATGCCAATCAGGGAATTAAAAAGGACACCGCTTTCAGTTCGCGCTTCCCCTAGGTCTTCCGCGGGTTTTGGGAAGTTGATCGAGCGCCGTTTTGATTGGGTCGTCAACGAATTCCAGCTGCACCGTCGTTTCATTTAGCCGCAGCCATAATCTATCGATTCGGGAAACTGATCCTGCTCTCACGTGTCGAAATCGTTTGAGCCATTTTTCCATCGCCGCTGCTCCAACATCGCCGCTATGACTTCGTGTGCTGCGCGACAACGCGGCAGCAATTGCAAATGCCGACTTCATCCCGGGTTGATCGGGTGGCGGGTTTTCGGGATCGTGCAAGTGCTCGCCGAGCACTGATGCGGCGATTAGCCGATGTTTGTAGGCCCAGACGATGCGGGAGAGGCGGCCAACGTCAGCCTCAAATTGCTCCGGGTTGTCCCGGCCGTCCCGTACGTGGTCGGACCACCCCCGTAGAAGGATTAGACGTGCAGCTTCCCTATCGGGGTGGAAGCCTACCGCTTCATTTGCCTCAGCCCACGCCATCGCAAGCTTAAGGAGCGAATTGCAGACAGCGAGAAATGAGAGTTCAACCGATATCATGCCGGGGGGCGCCTCCGGATCTTCGGCAACAGCATCCGGGTCAACACGCGAGATGAGATCGGAAAAAATGCGGCGGTGCTCGTCTAACCTGAGATCGAACTGTGGGCCGGTTTCGTCACCCTCTTCTAAGATGCGCCACGCCTCAAGTACTGGGAAGGCCAGTTTGGAGCCGAGCGAGTGGCCCTCCCGAAACCAATCATAATTTTCCTCTTCGTTCGCTGCTGATACATCGCTATCCATCGCGCCCCGCCTCCCAAGCGGCTCCCGGTAAATCGCAGGGGAAGCACGTGGGAAACGCGCTTGTCGGCTGGCCGGCCTATCCCCTGACTCGAGCATAACCACGGTCGGGTCAGGCTCCAAACCCGGCATCGACGCGATCGATAACGCGCCAGCCGGTCGCCTCGCTGAAAAGGCGGGCCGCATAAAGGGCCGCGCCATGGTTTGCGTGATGTGAGGGCGGAAACGGACGATCGAATCTGGTGCTGGGCGACGATACGGCGACCTCAAATCCCTTGCGGTCCCGCCGGACCTCAATTTGCGGCACCGCGATCATGGCGTCGGAGACCATTTGTGCGCGAGGTAAACGGGAATGCGCGCACGATATTCGCCATGATCGCCCGGCGCCGACCAATCGGTTTCGTCCCCATTCGGTTCTATGTCGCCTCCGCATTCAAGATCGGTATCGCCATCGATTTCATCGAGCCGATCAATGGCGGATTGCGCAATTTGGGTGAGAAGTGATCGACCCACCGCGTGAATGTTTGCGAGCAATATGTTAGCGGCGGCCTCAACCTCGGCGGGGCGGATCATTTCTGCCTCCCTGACATTGCATCGTTGTAGGGACGTAGCCAATCAGGCTCGTATTTAAGTATGGCCCGCAGCTCGTCGTCAGGAGGGTTCGCAGAGACGCGATCGGGAGCGTGGATGCCCACGACGCGGCCCAATATCTTCTCGGTCATGTACTTTAGTTCAAGCGGACCGTCGGACATTTCAACGACACCGCGGCGGCGCTGGCCGGGGCTTTTTGCCCACCATCGGACTTCGCCATCACTCCCATTCTTGCTGTAGACGACGTCGATTGAGCGAACGCGCTTCTCGCGGCCGTAGAAGGTCGTTCCGGCGCTCTGCTCGACCAGATACCAGCCGCCGCTTTCGGGGTATAACAGGGGCTGATCGGTAACGACCGCGACCTCGCCGGGCGCGATCAGCGGCAAGCATCCGGTGTCGGTGACGGCGTGGGCGGCGAATTCGGGCGGAATGCTCGCGAAGAGGCGAAGGCTTGGCATCGCTACAGGTGCCATCGGCTGAACATTGCGGAGTTCTAGTGCGCGGGTCATGCGATATTTCCCTGGCGGCCGACGAAAGAGCGGAGACCATGTGAATGCATGTGAGCCTTCACCGCAGCAGCGCCGCAGGGCATCGCCTCGAGCAGATCGAGCAGGGCTAACATTTTGCCGTCATAGGCATTGCGGCGGAAGCTGGCAGACTCGTCGCGCAGAGCATCCGGCCAATCTGCCGGTGGCTCCGCATATTCGGGACTGCCCCAATATTCCGGTCTC
This sequence comes from Sphingopyxis sp., assembly GCF_019459305.1. Lineage (GTDB taxonomy): Bacteria > Pseudomonadota > Alphaproteobacteria > Sphingomonadales > Sphingomonadaceae > Sphingopyxis. The sequence continues at coordinate 14,896 of NZ_JAIBES010000087.1, forward strand.
CAAAAGCCGCCGCTGCCGTCACGATTGATCTGCACCGCCCCGCCGGCATCGGTCCATTTCTGCAGCCACGTCGCTGCAAAAATGTCGAGGCCGGGCGCAAGCTCGTCGGGAATCTGTGTCGCGCCCGAGCTTCCGGCGCTATCGGTATTATCAGCCATGTGTTCGACTCCTAGTAGTCGGTGGTGGTTAGGGCCGGGGCGGAGGGTGCAACCAACGCTCTGGCCCGACTTAGGCGTCTCCCAAGTGATAACATAATTATCATTTTCAACGAGGTTGCGTCAAGCGCAAATTGGTAATAGAGTTACCACCATGAAACGGGACATGGATTTGTTGCGCAAGTTGCTGCTTGCGGTGGAGGAGTCTCCAAAAGCCGCCCTGCAAAGGATGCCGGCGTTTGAAGGGTTCACCGAGGATATAATTGCCGAGCACACGAGGTTAGCATTTGACGCGGGCTTGCTTGAGGGTGCCAGCTTAAAGCTGCTGAAGGGCCCGCCTCAGTTCGCCAATATCTCGCTTACATGGAGCGGCCACGAGTTTCTGGAAAAAACCCGTGATCCTGAGATTTGGGAAAAAACGAAGACTGCGGCAGGCAAGGTCGGGTCATTTTCCCTTCCACTGATTATGGAAGTCGCTGCCGGCTACATGAAAGCTAAAGCGGCCGCTCTTGGCATTCCAATCCTTTAACGACCCCGCGAACGGAACCAGAAATGACGCCGACCCAATCAAAGATGGCCCGCGTGGGGCTGAAATGGACCACCGACGACCTGGCTGCAAAAGCAGCCGTGGGACGAATGACGGTGGCGCGCTTCGAGCGTGGCGATAGTGTCGCAGGATCATCAGTCGACAAAATGCGCGCTGCGCTCGAAGTGGCAGGCGCCGACTTTACGCGCAAGTCTGGCAAGGTCGGCGTAGTGGTGCCCGAGTGAGCAATGACCGGTCCCGATGGATGGTGGTCTTCTTCATCCTGCTCAGCGCGATCCCTTTGCAAGCTGCAGCGATGTGGACTCATACTGAAACGTCGTGGCTCGACTGGCTTGTCCTCGCCTTTCTGGCCATCCTCGTCGTGGCGCACGTCGGATCCAAGGTGCCAGAGTAACAAAATCGGCGCTTTCTCGCGTTGCGCGGGCAATCCTTTCGCTAGATTGTGGACGCGCTGGTCGGCCAAGTGTGAGACGTCATAGCCTCGGGGCGGAAGCTTGAGACTACCCGCCCGCCAGCCTCTCCAGCGGCGGCATACATTGACTCAGGACTCGCCGTATGATTCAAGCTCGGTAGTGGGGGTGCTATGACGGTCTGCGTCGCGGTGAAAGTTCATGACTGTATAGTCTTCGCCGCCGACAGCGCGTCGTCCCTTATCGATTCATCGCTCGAAGACGGCACGCCGCTGATCGCGAACGTGTACTCGCATGGCAACAAGGTCTTCAATCTGCGCAAAGGCCTGCCGATCGCAGCGATGACATGCGGAATGGGCAATATCGGTCCCGTGTCGATTAGCACCCTCGCGAAGGACCTCCGGGTTCGTCTCACTGATATCGCTGACGAATGGTACGTTGACCCTGAGGATTACACGATCGAGCAGGTCGTGGATCGCGCGCGTGAATTCTTCTTTGATGATCATTATCAAAAGCTCGAGAACAAGCCGACGGGCAACCATGAATTTCAGTTCTGGATTGCAGGCAATTGCTCAAAAGAAATGCACGGCGAAATCTGGCGGATACGCATCGTGAACGGTGAATGTCCGGAGCCCGAACGCTTGGCCGGTAAAGATGAATTTGATGTCCTCTATGACGGTCAGCCGGAGGCAATTAACCGGATCGTAAATGGCTACAGCCAGTTTCTTCCTCGGGCGCTGCTCGAGATTGGATTGCCGGAAGAGAACTTGGATTCAGTCCTGAGTCATATTGAAACACATACGCGTGCGCGGTTGATATCGCCTGCGATGCCGGTACAGGACGCAATCGCTCTAGCTGATTTCCTTGTGGAAACGACGAAGGCTTATGTGCGTTTTTCTCCCGGTGCTGATACTGTCGGCGGTGACACCGACATCTGCGTCGTAACGAAGCACGAAGGCTTTAAATGGATTCGTCGTAAGCACCATTTTGACCTTAGACTTAACCCTGTGGAGGCAAATCATGACTGATAAGCCAGTGTCAGAGAATTCGCGGCCGAGGGTAGTTTTTGACCTTAAAATGCCGCGGTATGAATACCGGCAGGCCGATGGAGTTTCCCTGTCGGTCGACCGCAAGCGCTCGGCAGTCGCAAAGCCGCCAGCGAACTGTCTGGCTAACTTGCGCCCGTAAAACTAGGCGCGAGCTTTTCCGCCAATGGGCACGACAATGCCGCCCTTGCGCAACTGGTCGAGATAATCCGACCACCATTGCGCCATTTTTACCCGTTCGTCCCAATAGGGACTGCGATTATAGATCCCGCGCGCCTTGTCGGGATCGCCGTGCGACAGCGCCCGTTCAATCGCATCCGGATGCCATTTGCGAGATTCATTGAGCAGCGTTGAGGCAGTAGATCGAAAGCCGTGACCGGTCATTTCATCGTTGGAATATCCGAGGCGCCGCAGCCCGGCGTTGATTGTATTCTCGCTCATTGGCCGGGCGCGGGTCCGAACGCTTGGGAAGGCATAACCGGACGGTCCGGTAATCGAATGTAACTCGCGAAAGAGGCCGATTACTTGATGCGACAGGGGCACATTGTGGGGCTTTCTCATCTTGGTCTTCTCGGGCGGGATGCACCATACGGCCTCGTCCAGGTCTATTTCATCCCACCGCGCGTGCCTCAGTTCGCTCGGACGAACGAAAACATGCGCAGCGATCTGCAAGGCTAGTCGCGTCACGCCTGCGCCCTGGCCGCCATATCCGTCGATTGCACGCAGCAACGCTCCGAGTTCCGGTTCCGCGATAATTGCAGCGTGACTGACGATTTTGCGCTTCTTCAATCCGCCGCGAAGATCGCGCGTTGGGTCAGACTTTAACCTGCCGCTTTGAACTGCGAATCGGAAAACTGCGCCGGCGAGTTGCATTGTGCGATGAGCGCTTTCAATCTTACCCGCAGTTTGGATGCTATTCACTGCGGCATAGACGTCGATGCCTTCGATCTCAGTGATTGGCATCCTCCACAGCGACGGACGCAAAAGCGATAACAGGTGTTCGCAGCGTTTCGCTGTCGAAGGCGCCCACGTTTGGTCTTCCTTTTGCTTGGCGATCATTTCAACCGCGATGGCGCCGAACGTATTGTCAGCCGAGATGCGAGAGCGCAGCTTGGTTTTGCGCTGCTCGATCGATGGATCCTTGCCGGCGGCGATCAACGAGCGGGCTTCGTCACGCCGCTTGCGAGCTTCGCCCAAAGAGACATCGGGGAAAGTGCCTAAGCCTAGCTTCTTTTCGCGGCCGTCTATCCGGTACTTTAGCCGCCAGAGCTTACCGCCTGAGGGTTGGATCAGGAGAAACAGGCCCAAGGCATCACCCATTTTGTAGGGTTTTTCTCGCGGCTTGGCGTTCTGAATAGCGATCGACGTTAGCGGCATCCTGCAAAACCTTTCCCAATCTGGCCCCCGGCGCGGGGGGCCACGAGGCTGCCGATATCCAGGTGGCCCCATATGTGGCCCCCGCTCATACCTGATTGCATTTGAATGCGGGCGAACGGATTGGATCAACAAACCCTTAAATACCGGGATTTTTTGAGGCCTGTAAAGGCAATTTCGAACAGATCGGAACAGGATTATGGAGCGGGTGAAGGGAATCGAACCCTCGTCACTTGCTTGGGAAGCAAAAGCTCTACCATTGAGCTACACCCGCTCGGCGCTGCGCGATTGGCACAGGTGGGGGCGGCGGTCAATATTCGTATCAGCGCGTCGTTTCGCTGATTGTTTCCATCGCGACGAAGGTCGAGGTGCTGGCGACGTGTGGCAGGCTAGAGATTTTTTCGCCCAGGACGATGCGATAGCGGCGGATGTCGACGGTGCGGACCTTGAGCAGATAGTCGAAGCTGCTCGCGATCATGTGGCATTCCTCGACCTCGGGAATCGCGCGCACCGCGGCGTTGAATTGTTTGAGCGCCGCCTCGCGGGTGTCCGACAGCTTCACCTCGGCAAATGCGACATGATCGAGTCCGACCTTGGCGGGATCGACGATCGCTGCAAAACCGGTGATCACGCCCTTTTCGACCAGCCGCCGGACGCGTTGCTGGCAGGGGGTCTTCGACAGGCCGACCTGCTGCGCGAGATCGGTGAAGGTGATGCGGCCGTCCTGGCGCAGAATCGCCAGGATTTTCCGGTCGAAATCGTCCAGATCGACTGCGAGGATCGCATTCTTCATGCGAATCACCTAAAACTGGCCAAACAATAGGTCAAAAGATAATTTCAGAAGTCGAAATTCAGTCGGATCGCCGACCGATCCTGCGATATGGTGCGGCCATGACCCAACCCACCGACCGCGCCGCCATCCGCGCCCTCGCCCGCCGCAGCGAATCCGACGTCGTCGTCGAACTGCGCACGGTTCTTGCGACCTCGACCGCCAGCGTCGAGGCGGTGACCCGGCGCGGGCTCGATCTGATCCGCAAGGCCAAGGCCGAGGGTGACCGCGAGACGCTCGTCGCGCAGTTGATGAACCGCTACCGCCTGTCGACCGAAGAAGGCGTTGTGCTGATGTGCCTCGCCGAAGCGCTGCTGCGCGTTCCCGACAGCGCGACCGCCAATGCGCTGATCCGGGACAAGATCGCCGGGCGCCACTGGGCCGAGGGCGATGACGACGACAGCCCGCTGATCGTCGCGCTGTCGGCACGCGGCCTGTCGCTGGGGTCGGCGACCTTGATGCTCGATGCGATGGGCAGCAAAGCGAACCCGCTGACCTTGCTCAAATCGATGGTCCGCCGCTCGGGCGAGCCGGTGATCCGTCAGGCGGCGCTCGCGGCGATGAAGCTGCTGGGCCAGCAGTTCGTGATGGGCGAGACGATCGATGCCGCGGTCAAGCGTGCCGACAAGCAGAAATCGGAGCTGGCAAGCTTCGACATGCTCGGCGAAGCGGCGCGCACTGCCGAGGACGCGGCGCGCTATTTTACCAGCTATGCCGACGCGATTACCCGCATCGGCAAGGACGCCAAGCCCGGCGATCCGCATGCCAATCACGGCATTTCAATCAAACTGTCGGCGCTCCACCCGCGCTATGAATATCTCCAGCGCGCACGGGTGATCGGCGAGCTGGTGCCGCGGGTGATCGAGCTCGCGCAAGCGGCGAGGGCGGTGAACATTCCGCTGATGATCGACGCTGAGGAAAGCGACCGGCTGGAACCGCATATAGATGTGTTCGCGGCGCTGATCGACGCGGGCATCGCCGATGGCTGGACCGGCCTCGGCATCGTGATCCAGGCGTATCAGAAGCGCGCGCCCGCGGTTATCGAGTGGCTCGCGAACCGCGCGCGGACGCGCGGGGTCAAGCTGTCGATGCGGCTGGTCAAGGGCGCCTATTGGGATACCGAGATCAAGCGTGCGCAGACGTTGGGGCTCGGCGACTTCCCGGTGTTCACCGCGAAACTCCACACCGACCTGAACTATATGCGCTGCGCCCAGTTGCTGCGCGATTGCCAGGATTGCATCTATCCGGCGTTCGCCAGCCATAATGCGATGACACTAGCCTTTGTCGCCGAATTGTTCGCGGGCGCCGACTATGAACTGCAGCGGCTGCACGGCATGGGAGAGGGCGCACACGATGCGCTTGTCGCGCTGTTCCCACCGCCGCGCCCGGTGCGCGTCTATGCCCCCGTTGGCACGCACCGCGACCTGCTCGCCTATCTCGTCCGCCGCCTGCTCGAAAATGGCGCGAACTCCAGCTTCGTGCATCAATTCTCGGACCCCGATGTCAGCGCCGAACAGCTCGCGGTCGATCCGCGCAGCGTCGCCAGCGCCGCGACGTCAAAGATTGCGACGGGCCTTGGCCTGTTCGATCCGGCGCGCCGCAATTCGCGCGGCTATGATCTGGGCGAACCCGGTGTCCCCGAGGCGCTGGTCGCCGCGATCGGTGCGGCACGGCGCAGCGACCGGGTCGCGGCACCGATCGTTGGCGGCGTAGCGCGCGCGGGTGCAGGCGAGGCGGTGCGCAATCCCGCGACGGGCGCCGTCGTCGGTCAGGTGATCGAGGCCGACCGCGCGGCGGTTGCCGATGCCGTCGCCGCAGCCCGCGCCGCGCACGGCAATTGGAGCCTGGCGGGGGGCGCTTTCCGCGCCGAACGGCTCGAACGCGCTGCCGATCTGCTCGAAGAGCATGATGCGCTCTTCCTGGGCCTCGCGATCGACGAGGCGGGCAAGACTTTGGTCGACGCGATCGCCGAGGTGCGCGAGGCGGTCGATTTCCTGCGCTATTATGCGGGTCAGGCGCGCGCCGATTTCACCTACCCCGTCGCGCTGCCCGGTCCGACCGGCGAGCGCAACGAGCTGATGCTCGAGGGCAAGGGGGTGTTCGTGTGCATCAGCCCGTGGAACTTCCCGCTCGCGATCTTCCTAGGCCAGGTCGCGGCAGCGCTCGCCGCGGGCAATAGCGTGCTGGCGAAGCCCGCCGAACAGACGCCGCTGATCGCCCACGCCGCGGTGGAATTGTTGCTTGAGGCGGGAATCCCCGGCGACGTGCTTCACTATCTCCCCGGCCGCGGCGAGACGGTAGGCGCGGCGCTCACCGGTAACCCCGATATCATCGGCGTCGCCTTTACCGGATCGACCGAAGTCGCGCGCGCGATCAACCGCGGCCTCGCGCTGCGCGACGGCCCGATCGCCACTTTGATCGCCGAGACGGGAGGCGCCAACGCGATGATCGTCGATTCGACCGCGCTGCCCGAACAGGTCGCGCGCGATGCGGTGGCGAGCGCGTTCCAGTCAGCGGGGCAGCGCTGTTCGGCGCTGCGCCTGCTGTGCGTGCAAGAGGATGTCGCCGACACGATGATTGCGATGGTTGCGGGCGCGATGGCCGAGTTGAATGTTGGCGAGCCCGCGCTGCTATCAACCGACGTCGGCCCGATCATCGACGACGAGGCGCAGGCCAATATTGCGGCCTATGTCGCCGAAGCGCGCGCCGCGGGGCGCGTGATCGCCCAAGCGCAGCGCACCAACCTGCCCGCGGGCGGCCATTTCGTCCCACCGGTGGTGATCCGTCTCGATCATGTCACCGATTTGAAACGCGAGATTTTCGGCCCCGTGCTGCACGTCGCGACATGGAAGGGCGGCGAGCTCGACGCGCTGATCGATGCGATCAACGCCTCGGGCTATGGCCTGACGCTCGGCGTCCACACCCGCATCGACGGCGTCGCGGCGCATATCGCTGCGCGCGCGCAGGTCGGCAACGTCTATGTGAACCGCAACCAGATCGGTGCCATCGTCGGCTCGCAGCCGTTCGGCGGGCGCGGGCTGTCGGGGACCGGCCCAAAGGCGGGCGGGCCGCACTATCTGCACCGCTTTGCCGAGGAAAAGACGATCAGCACGGACATCACCGCGGCGGGCGGCAATGCGGCGTTGATGGCGGGGTAACAGGGTTCACGCGGAGAAGCGGAGGCACAAAGAGAGTCTCAAAACCGTTCGTGCTCAGCTTGTCGAAGCCCGGTCTTCTTCCGCGGTCAAAAAAGAACGGCCCTGCGACAAGCTCAGGGCGAGCGGAGAGCGGATAGTCTTCGTGGCTTTGGACTTTGTGCGAACCAAATTAATTCTACGCCCCCGGCACCCCCAGCAACTGCGCCTGCGCCTTCAGCCGCCCCGCCGCCGCGGGGTTCGCAGCAATCCCGTCCTTCAGCGCCTGCGCGGCTTTCGCGGTTTCGCCCAGCGTCATCCGGCTCCGCATCAGCATGATCCAGCGGTCGACGTCGGCAGGATTGGACTTCAGCTTGGCCTCCAGCCCCTCGACCATGCCCTGGATCATTTGATCCTGCTGACCCTTGGGCAGTTGCGACGCGGCTTCCATGTCGGCGCGGCTCGGCCCCGGAATGCCGCGGGCGGCGACGGGTAATTCGTCGGCGGTCAGCGGGCGCGCCTGCGTGCTCGCGAGGCGGCTGGCGACGTCGATCTTGTGGATCGCACCGACCTGCTCGATCGTGCGGCGGAGGTCGGCCTCCCACGGCGCGCCCTGCGGCGTGTCGGTGAGCAGCGCGAACCAGTCGTTGATCGCGCCCTGATGATCGCCGCCAATGTCCTTTTTCACCGCGAGGAAATAGCGCGCGCGGGGATCCCTGGCATCAAGCGCAATTGCCTTGTCGAAAGCGGCGAGCGCAGCGGCGGGCATCGGGTCGCTGTCGCTGCCCATCACCCGCGCCTCGCCCAGCGCCGACCACAGCCCCGCCGACTCGGGCGAGAGCGCAGTCGCTTTTTCATACGCCGCGGCGGCACCGCCAAAATCGCTGAGGTCGAATCGCGCCGCGCCGAGTGCGGTCCACGCTTCGGCGCTGTTCGGTTCGCTTTTGGTGCGTGCCTCGAGAGCGGCAAGCTGGTCGGACGGCGGGGCGACGGCGTGCGCGGCCGGATCGGCCCCCGCGGGCGCCGAATCGCGCCAGTTTGCGTAGCCGATTGCCGCCGCCAGCAGCACAAAAGCGGCAATCAGAATCGCGCGATTGGGGCCGGTCATGCCGCGCTTCGCGCCTTCGCCGATGCTCTTGGTCTCGCTCATTTTTGCCCCTTTGCGCGCGCAGCGGAAAAATGCCGCCTGTGCGCGCCATCATATTGCCTTTGCTTGGCGATGGTGTAGCCTTTGACACACAAGGTCGGTCAACGATTAAAATCGTCGGGGTCGCACCGGCTTTCCCAGTCATACTAGGGGAGGGGTGCATGGCAGTTTCGGATCACGTCGATTTTTCGACGTTCATGGAAGGCGTAAAGAAGCGTAACCCGGGGCAGCCCGAGTTCGTGCAGGCAGTTCAGGAGGTGTCGGAAGACATCTTCGACTTCATCGCCGACAAGGAAGAATATCACGCGCAGCAGATCTTGCGGCGCATTGCCGAACCCGACCGAGTCGTATCATTCCGCGTCTGCTGGGAGGATGACAACGGCAATGTCCGCGTCCAGCGTGGCTGGCGCGTCCAGAACAACAATGCCATCGGCCCGTACAAGGGCGGCATTCGTTTCCACCCGTCGGTCACCGAATCGGTGCTCAAATTCCTCGCGTTCGAACAGACGTTCAAAAATGCGCTCACCGGGCTGCCGATGGGCGGCGGCAAGGGCGGGTCGAACTTCAATCCCAAGGGCAAGAGCGTGCGCGAGATCATGCGCTTTTGCCAAAGCTTCATGACCGAGCTGTATCGCCACATCGGCGCCGACATCGACGTGCCCGCGGGCGACATCGGGGTGGGCGGGCGAGAAATCGGCTTCATGTTCGGCCAGTATAAGCGGATCACCAACGAATTCACCGGGGTGCTCACCGGCAAAGGGCTCGAATGGGGCGGCTCGCTGATCCGCACCGAGGCGACCGGCTATGGCGCGGTCTATTTCCTCGCCAACATGCTCGCCGCCAAGGGACAGGATCTGGTCGGCAAGACTGCGGTTATCTCGGGTTCGGGCAATGTCGCGACGCACGCGGCGGAAAAGATCGTCCAGCTCGGCGGCAAGGTGCTGACCCTCTCCGATTCGGGCGGCTTCATCCACGATCCCGACGGCATCGATCAGGAAAAGATCAATTGGGTCAAAACCCACAAGACCCACCGCCGGGGCCGGATCGAGGAATATTGCGACGAATTTAAGGGCGCCAGCTTCACCGCGGGCAAAACGCCGTGGGGCGTGAAGTGCGACGTCGCACTTCCGTGCGCGACGCAAAACGAGCTGCTCGGCGACGACGCGCGCGAACTGGTCAAAAATGGCTGTATCGCGGTCAGCGAAGGCGCCAACATGCCGACCAATCTGGAAGGCGTGCATGTCTTCAAAGACGCGAAGATCATGTTCGCGCCGGGCAAGGCGGCCAATGCCGGGGGCGTCGCGGTGTCGGGGCTGGAAATGAGCCAGAACAGCGGGCGTCGCAGCTGGAGCGAGCCCGAGCTGCAGCAGATGCTCAAAGACATCATGGACGGCATTCACAAAAGCTGCATCACCTATGGCGATCAGGGCGGCGGCTATATCGATTATGTGAAGGGGGCTAACATCGGCGGCTTCAAGAAAGTCGCTGACGCGATGCTGGCTTTCGGGGTAGTGTAATTGCGGTCCTAAGGCGCAAAAAGTGTCGGGTCGGGGGAAAAGGGGTATGCGCGAATGACGACGCACGCTGGGAAGGAGCGCGGCGATCGGCCTTGGGCTGCGTTTGCGGCTCTGGCGTTGATGCTGCTTGCGCTTGCGCTGGCGGAGTTCGTCTTCGCTGCCCCTGCCCGCTCGCAGGGTGAAAGCGGTGCGCGTTACACTGGTGTGGCGTCGTGCGCCGGATCGACCTGCCACGGCCGGATGGAGGGCGACGGGACCGTCGTGCGCCAGGACGAGCTGATGAAATGGCAGGAACCATCGACCCCCGGCGGCGCCCACAGCCGCGCGTGGGCGGTGCTGAGCAACAATCGCAGCCAGTTCATCGCGCGCAATCTGGGCATCGGCGATCCCGCAACGGCGCAGATGTGCATCGGCTGTCACGCGACCGCCGGTGCGGTTGCTGCCAAGGGTGCAATGCGCGGCAGCGTGCCGACCGAAGATGGCGTCGGCTGCGAGTCGTGCCACGGCCCCGCGGGGGGCTGGCTCGCCAGCCACTATGCCGGGGTTGGGACCAGCGCCAATCCCGACGCCGAAATGCGCCAGAAACATCTCGCCAACCTGTCGGCGGGGCTGAAAAAGCTCGAGGATCCGGTGGTCCGCGCCGGGGTGTGCGTCGATTGCCATTTCGGGTCGGCCAGCGACGGGCAGTTCGTCACCCACCGCATCATGGCGGCGGGGCATCCGCGCATCGCCTTCGAGCTCGACCTCTTCTCCTCGCTACAGGCGCATCATCAGGAGGATGCCGATTATGGCTGGCGCAAGTTCGGCGCCGCAAACGCGCGCACCGACCATGTCCAGATGTGGGCAGTGGGCCAGGCGACCGCGATCGAGCGCAGTCTGGCGCTGTTCCAGTCGCGGCGCGGGACCGAAGGGATGTTCCCCGAATTCTATTTCCTCGATTGTCACAGCTGCCATCGCCGCATCTTCGATCAGGCAAAGCCGGTGCGGACCGGAGTCGACAATCCCGGGCGGCAAATTCCGGAGGGGATGCCGCCCTATAATGACGAAAATCTGATCATGCTCGCCGCCGCCGCGCGGCTGGCCGCACCCGCGCTCGCCGACCAGCTCGCGGCGCGCACCGCGGCGTTCCACAAGGCGATAGCGACTGACCGCCCCAGCGCGGTCGCTGCCGCGGCACAGTTGTCGCAGACCGTCGCGGCGCTCAAGAGCGCCTTTGCGGCGCGCAGCTTCACGGGGACCGACGCCTTTGCGATGGTCGATGCGATTTCGGCGAAAGCGATCGGCGACCGCTTCACCGATTATTCGGGGTCGCAGCAGGCGGTGATGGGGGTCGATACCTTGCTCAATGCGATGGTGTCGTCTGGCCGCGTCACGGTCGGAGCCGCAGCGGGTATCCGCGGCGACATCGACCGGGCGTATGCCGCGGTAAAGGATCCCAACGCGTATAAGCCCGCCGAATTCCAGGCGTCGCTCGGCAGCGCCGTGCGCGCCATCCGGGCGTTGCGGTAAGATCATGCGAACGAAAAACCAATTCTTCCGCTCAGCGGCCTTTGCCGCGATGGGGGCGTTGCTGCTGACATCATGCGGAGGTGGAGGCGGCGGAGGCAGCACGCCGACGCCAAGTCCGACCCCCTCGCCCACCCCGACCCCGACTGGCGGCCTCTACACCCCGCCTGCCGCCGAGGCGCTGACCACGAGCGACGTTGAGCGCGTGCTGGCGCAAGCCATAGCGGAAGCGCAAGCGCGCGGCCTGCCCTCGGTGATCGCGGTAACCGACCGCGTCGGCAATGTCCTGGGCGTGTTCCGCATGACCGGCGCGCGCGCGACGGCGACGACCGCCGGCGCGCCGAACGGCGTGAACATCGACGCGCAGAATGTCACTTTTCCAGCCGAAGGCGGCGCGATCGCTAAGGCGGTGACGGGCGCGTATCTGTCGAGCGGCGGAAACGCCTTTTCGACCCGCACCGCCAGCCAGATCGTCCAGGAACATTTCCCGCCCGCGCCGACGACCGTCGGGCTCGAAAGCGGCCCGCTGTTCGGGGTGCAGTTCAGCCAGCTGCCGTGCAGCGACCTGTCGGCGCGTTTCGGCGCGGCGGGCGGCGCAGCGCTGATCGGCCCGAAACGCTCCCCGCTCGGCCTCGCCGCCGATCCGGGCGGGCTGCCGCTTTACAAGAATGGCGTGCTCGTCGGCGGCATCGGGGTGATGGGCGACGGTGTCTATGGCAGCGATCCCAATATCCTCGACATCGACAATGACCCCGAGGAATTCATCGCGCTGGCGGGAACGCGCGGGTTCGAAGCGCCCTCGACGATCACCGCCGACAAGATCACCGTCGATGGAACCAGCTTGCGCTTTTCCGACGCGAGTTTTGCCGGGGTGATGACCAGCGGCGGCGCGAGCTTTGCAAGTCTCAACGGCAGCGCGGGCAGTCTGGTCGCGGTCATCGGCTATGCCAATGCCGCGGTGACCGCGGGGACCGCCTATGGCAGCGAAGCGTCGGGCATTCGCGCGTCGACTGCCGCCGAATTTTCGAACCGCGATGCCTTTGTTCTGACCGACGGCAGCGGCACCAACCGCTATCCGCTGCGCGCCGGGACCGACGGCGCGACCAACAGCGCGCCGCTGTCGCAGGCGGAGGCGCGCGCGGTGCTCGAAGAGGCGTTCACGGTGATGAGCCGCGCCCGCGCGCAGATCCGCCGCCCGCTCGACAGCCGTGCGCAGGTGACGATCAGCATCGTCGACACGCACGGTTCGGTGCTCGGCATCGTCCGTTCGCCCGACGCGCCGATTTTCGGGACCGACGTCAGCCTGCAAAAAGCACGCACCGCGGCCTTTTTCTCGGGCGCACAGGCCGCGACTGAGCTCGGCGCCAATGCCAGCGCCGACATCCGCCAGTTTGTCCCCGCGACGCGCACCTTCCTGAACAATCCCGCCGCGCTCACCGGCACGATAGCCTTCTCCGACCGCGCCAATGGAAATCTCTCGCGACCCTATTTCCCCGATGGCGAAGTCGGACGTCCGCCGGGGCCGCTGTCGCGTCCGATCGCGCAGTTCAATCCCTTCTCCACCGGGCTGCAATCGGCACTGATCATCGGCGATCTTGGCGCGCATCTGGGCTTCGTTTCGGGTGCGAGTCCGACCGATACGCCGCAACGCTGTACGACGCTGCCCGACGTGGCGGCGGGGCAGAACCGGCTGCAGAACGGCATCCAGATTTTTCCCGGGTCGGTCCCCATTTATCGCGGCAACCAGCTGGTCGGGGCGATCGGGGTGTCGGGCGACGGCATCGATCAGGACGATATGATCAGCTTTCTCGGCGCGCATAACGGCGGCGCGCGGGTCGGCGGCATCGGCAATGCCCCGGCGACCCTCCGCTCCGACCGCGTCGTCGTGACGCTCGCCGACAACCGGACGGTGCGGCTGCGCTATATCAGCTGCCCGTTCGCGCCGTTCCTCGACACGGCGCAGCAAAATGTCTGCGACGGGCTGTAGGCGATGATGGCGGGGGGTAGCCTTTGGCCGATCATCGCGAGCCTCGCGGCGCAGGGCGCGCCGGGGGCCGAGGTGACGCCGCCGCCGCCCGCGCCCGAAGATCCGCCAGTTGCCGGGGACGCTGCGACTGCCGAACAGCCCGCCGACGAACTGATTCCGCCGCCGCCGCCCGTCGACTGGCAGGACATGATCAAGGACGATCTGGTCACCCAGATCATCGAAGGGCGACGCCGTCCCGGCTATCGCCCCGACCTGCCCGACGCGCTCAGCCAGGACAATGTCGGCGCGCTGCGCCCGCCGCCGCCGCAGGCGTTTCCGGGAATGGAGGACCAGTTGCCGGTCCCCGACCGCTGGCGCCTCATCGAGTCACTCGGCGTGGTCAAGGAACGCTGGTTCGACCCCTATCACCAGAACACCTATAAGGGCGACCGCGCGATCGACCGTAGCAAGGTGCCGTGGTTGCCGATCAAGGGCGACGACTGGTTCATCGTCGCCAATGCGGTGTCCGACACCGTGTTCGAACCGCGCACCTTCCCGATCCCCGTTGGGGTCCAGACCACCGAACGCCCTGGCAGCCTCGACGTGTTCGGCAAGGACCGCAGCTTTGTCCTTGCCCAGACCTTCATCGTCGGCGCGGCGCTGATCAAGGGGTCGACCGCGTTCAAGCCGCCCGACATCGAATATCGCGTCACCCTTGCCTATCAGGCCAATTATGTCGACGTCCCCGAACGGCGCGTCCTCGACGTGCGCCCGTCGAAGTCGAGCCATCGCTACGACTCGTTCCTGGGGGTGCAGGAATTTTTCATCGACAAGCATCTCGGCAACACGTCGGACCGTTATGACTTTTATTCAGTGCGGCTTGGTATCCAGCCGTTCCAGAGCGATTTTCGCGGCTTCCTGTTCAATGACAGCCAGCTCGGGCTGCGTTTTTTCGGCAATCGCGACAACAATCGTTTCCAATATAATTTCGCGGCCTTCTGGCGGCTCGAAAAAGACACCAATTCGGGTCTGAACGACATCACCCAGTCCCCGCGCGACGACTTCATCCTGACCGCCAACCTCTATCGCCAGGATTTTCCGGTCGTCGGGCTGACCAGCCAGGTCAGCGTGACCTATAATATGAACCGCGAAAAGAACGACGTGCAGATCGACCACAACGGCTTTCCGGTGCGCCCGGCGCTGCTCGGCGACCTGCGTGGGCGCGAATATGATGTCGTTTATCTGGGTTACAGCGCCGACGGACGGATCGGGCGGATCAATCTGACCGCAAGCTTCTATGCGGCGCTCGGCGAAGACCGGAACAGCTTCTTCACCAGCAAACCGGCGCAAATTCGCGCGGGCTTTGGCGCAGTCGAGCTCAGCTACGACTATGACTGGATGCGCTTCCGTCTTTCGGGCCTATACGCGACCGGCGACGGCGATCCGTATAACAACACCGAGGGCGGCTTCGACGCGATTTTCGAAAACCCGATCTTCGGCGGCGCCGACACCAGCTATTGGATCCGCCAGACGATCCCCTTTGCCGGGGGCGGCCGCGTCATTTCGATCAACGGCCGCAACGGCATCCTGAATTCGCTACGTTCTTCGAAGGAAGAGGGGCAGTCGAATTTCAACAACCCCGGCACCGTGTTCGTTGGCGTCGGTGCCGATTTCGACCTGACCCCCGAATTTCGCGTCAGTGCCAACGCCAATCATCTGTGGTTCGAAAATACCTCGTCGCTGCAGGCGCTGCGCACCGAAGGATCGATCCCCAAGGATATTGGCTTCGACTTGTCGGTCGCGACTATCTGGCGGCCGAAGGCGACTCAGAACATCGTCGGACGTCTCAGCGGCGCGGTGCTGCTGCCCGGCGAGGGGTTCAAGGATCTGTTCGATAACAAGCAGAAGAACGACGCCTATGTGTCGATCCTCGCCAATGTAATTTTGAGTTTTTGATGATGATGATGCGCAAACTCTTTGCTCTGCTGGCCTTCGTCACGATGTGTGCCGCATTTGGCGCCAGTGTGGTTCGCGCCGCCGAGGAAGAGAAGCCGCTCAAGATCACCTATCGCTTCACGCCGCCCGCGCCGCGCGAACAAAGCGAGGCCGATGTCAGCGCGAAGTCGGAGGGCTGCTACAGCTGCCACACGCACACCGACCAGCCGTCGATGCACGCGACGCCTGCGGTGCGTTTGGGCTGCACCGATTGCCACGGCGGCGACGCGAGCCAGGTCGGCTCCCCCTCGCTCGGCTACACGCACGCCACCAACAAGGCGGTGATGGCGCTCGCGCATCCGCAGCCCACCTTGCCCGGCGCCTGGCACGACAGCTCGGCGAACCCGCAGCGCAGCTACACATTGCTCAACAAGGAATCGCCCGAATTCATTCGCTTCGTAAACCCCAGCGACTACCGCGTCGCGCGCGAGGCGTGCGGCGCCTGCCATCTCGAAGTGATCGAGGCCACCGAACGCTCGCTAATGTCGACCTCGGCAATGCTGTGGGGCGGCGCTGCCTATAACAATGGGATCGTACCGTATAAAAATTACGTATTTGGAGAGGCTTATACGCGCACTGGCGAGGCCGCCTGTATCCTTTCGCCCTCTTCGCGGCTGACCGCAGAGGAATATAAGGAGGCGTGCAAGCCCAGCTTCGGGTTCGACAAGATCCTGACCGACGACGAGAAAAAGCGCGGCGCACTGGCCAAAATGTATCCGCTGCCGCGCTGGAGCGTGATCCCGCCGGGCGACGTGTTCCGCGTCTTCGAACGCGGAGGGCGCAACATCGCGACGCAATTCCCCGAAATCGGCCTGCCCAACCCGTCCGGCAGTATCCAGCGGCTCGAGGAGCCCGGGCGCCCCGACCTCAAACAGTCGAACCGCGGTCCCGGCACGGGGCTGCGCGTCGCGATCCCGGTGCTCAACATCCACAAGACGCGTCTCAACGATCCCTTGATGTGGTTCATGGGGACGAACGATCAGCCCGGCGATTACCGCCATTCGGGCTGCTCGGGCTGCCACGTCGTCTATGCCAATGACCGCGAGCCGCGGCATAGCCTGACCTACGCCAAATATGGCCGCGACGGCGAAACCGACACCGTCGATCCAACGATCCGCGAGAAGCTCTGGACTGGCGACGGCCATGGCGGCGACAAAAAGTCCGCGGGTGGCGGCCATTCCGAGGCATCGCATATGGCCCCCGACGACGGCTTTGTTGGCGGAACCGGACATGGCGGGTTGATCGACCCAGCCGCCGCAGCGGCTGGCGCGCCGCAACGCGAACCGCGCCCGCGCCGCGAATCGGGGCATCCGATCAGCCACGCCTTCACCCGCGCGATCCCGACCTCACAGTGCATGACGTGCCACATGCACCAGCCGAACATCTTCCTGAACTCGTACCTCGGCTACACGATGTGGGACTATGAATCCGACGCGCCGCAGATGTGGCCCGGCCCCAACAATAGCGCGCCGCGCCCGCCGGGAATGAGCGACGAGGACTATCAGAAAAAGTACAAGCAGCAGCGCTATCCGACCGCGGCCGAGGCGCATGCGGTGCTTGAACGCAACCCCGAGGCCGCGGCGACGCGCGGACTATGGGCCGACGTCGAGTTTCTGCGTGACGTCTATGACGTCAACGACAGCAACAAGGATACACAGTTCGCCGATTATCACGGCCATGGCTGGAACTTCCGCGGCATTTTCAAGCGCGACCGCAATGGCAATCTGCTGAACGCCGACGGCAATATGTCGACCTACGGCACCGATACCGCGAACATCATCGACCCCAGGGATCCCGAAAAATGGCGCAGAAGCTGCAGCCATTACACCGATCCCAAGCAGCGCGACCTGTGCCTGTCGAGCGCTGATCCCGGCAAACCGGGGGTTGAAGGCAAGTTCGTGCCGCCCGGTATCAACCCGGGCAAGTCGGTGCATATGATGGACATCCACGCTGAAAAGGGGATGCAATGCGCCGATTGCCACTTCGCGCAGGACAGCCATGGCAATGGCTATATCCAGGGCGAAGTGGCCAATGCGGTCGAGATCAGCTGCAAGGATTGCCACGGCACTGCCGACGCCTTCCCCAACTTGCTCACGTCGAATGTCGCGGCGCGGCCGCAGGGCAACAATCTCGCGCTGCTGCGCAACCCCGACGGACGGCGCCGCTTCGAATTCCAGTATAATGACGATGCCGAGGTGATCGGGCTGATCCAGCGTTCGATCGTCGACCCCAAGCTCGAATGGCAGGTCAGCCTGGTCAAGCAGGCGGTGACGCCGGGGCCGCATTTCAACGCCAAGGCGGCGGGCGCCCCCCGGTAGGGGCGCGGGGGGCGCGGCGCCCGGCACTTTTTGTGGGGGGCGGGGGGGGGG
>NZ_JAIBES010000145.1 GCF_019459305.1 Sphingopyxis sp.
GCGGCCGATGCGGCCGCTGATCGGCGCTGTAATCGTCCAATCGCGCAGCTTAATGCGCGCAGTCTCACGCGCGTCTTTGTCGTGGGCGACCGCGGCGCGCGCGACGCGCGCCTCGGCGAGCGCGTCGGTATAATCCTGCTCGGCAATCGCCTGCATCTTGGCGAGCGGGGCGAAGCGACGGACGCGCTCGTCGGCCGCTTGCGCGCTAGCGCGGGCACTGGCAAGGTTGGCGGCGGCCTGCTCGACCGCGGCCTGATAGAGGCTGGCATCGATCTGGTAGAGCGGCTGACCGGCGCGCACGAATCCGCCTTCGGTGAACAGGCGGCGGCGGATCAGGCCATTAACCTGCGGTCGGACTTCGCTCGTTTCAAAGGCGACGGTGCGCCCGCCGAGCGACGTGGTGACCGGCACCGGCTCGACCTGCACCACGACAAAGCCGACCTGCGGCGCGCCGCGGCCGTTCTTGCTCTCGTCTTCTTGCCCCGAGCACGCGCCGAGCGACAAGGTCGCGGCGCATAATGCTCCGGCCAGCAACAGCGACCTTGTCTCCAGCATAAGGGTCATTCTCATAGCGGTTCTTTGGGGGAAGGGGAGGAATCGGGCCTATTCAACCGATTGATTTGTCGCATGCAAGCGCAATGCGGGATTTGCGACAAATTACGACAATTTTCCGCGGCGTGGCGACGCCGCCTATCGTTGCGGCGAGGAGACCGACTGGCGCTGAATGAAGGTTGAGTTCAGCACTCCGCTGTCGCTCTCGTCAACCTTGCCGGCAAGCGGCAAAAAGTCGGGGACGAGCGTCTTCGCGGCGCGCACCCCCATTTCACGGATCGGCCAGCGCACGGTGCTCAGTGCAGGCCAGATGTGGGTGGCGGTGGGACTGTCGTCGAAGCCGATGATCGACAGCGCCCCAGGCACATCGATGCACTTGGCATGCGCGACGCTCATCACGCCTGCGGCCATTTCGTCGTTCGAACAGAAGATTGCGGTCGGTGGCAAGGACAGCGACAGCAACGCCTCGCCCGCTTCGATCCCGGCGGTGTAGCGATAATTGCCCGGCGCGTTATAGGCGGCGGGCAGGTCGAGCCCCGCCTCGGCCAGCGCTTCCATAAAGCCCTTTTCGCGCTCGGCGGCGGAGCGGAAGCCCTGCGGGCCGCGCACAAAACCGATGCGGCGATGCCCGAGCGCGATCAGCGCGCGCACCGCCTCCGCAACCACCTCACGGTCGTTCGATGACACGCAATGCTTGGCATCGTCGAGCGGCGCCGATCCGACGCGGACATAGCGCACGCCCAGGTCTTCGCAGAGCGCCGCAAGGTCGTCGTTTTCAGAGATTGGCGGCAAGAGCAGCGCGCCGATCGGCCGCTGCTTTTCCAGAAAAGTGCGCACGTCGTCGAGCATTCGGTCCGATCCGCGATCGACCGGGCGGACGAGCAGCGCGAGGTCGCTGTCCTTGATCGCGTCGAGCACGCCTTGCTGAAAGTTCAGCACCGTCTGGGCATTGGGATTATCGTGGAGCAGCGCGATCAGGAAGTTGCGCCGGAACGCCAGCGCGCGCGCCTGCGGGTTGGGGACGAACCCCAGTGTTTCGATCGCCTGCTCGACGGCCTTGCGCGTCTTTTCGGTCAGGAATTCGGAGCGGTTGATGACGCGGCTGACGGTCTTTTTCGATACCCCGGCGAGCGCGGCGACATCGTTGATCGTCGGCTGTTTGCCGCCTGTGCCCTTTTTCTGTGCCGCCATATGCGTCCAATCCTCTGCGGGTTCGGGCTGCTGTCCCGCCATTCGCCCGGAGTGATGGGCGCTCGGCGTGGCGAAATCAACCGCGACAAACCGCCGTCTGCCGAAAACGGATACCGGTGTCTAGGTCAGCCTCGCAATACCATTGGCATCAATATTGACACCGGTTACCAAAATGATTAGCTTGTCGCAAAATCCAGCAAAGGAACCGCATCATGAAGATCGCGCTGATCACCGAAAACAGCCAGGCCGCCAAGAACAGCATCATCCACGAAGCGTTGACCACGGTCGCCGAGCCGCTGGGCCATGACGTGTTCAATTATGGCATGTACTCGGCCGACGACACAGCGTCGCTGACCTACATCATGAACGGCCTGCTTGCCGGCATCCTGCTCAACGCAAAGGCGGCCGATTTCGTCGTGACCGGTTGCGGCACGGGCATGGGTTCGATGCTGGCCTGCAACGCGATGCCCGGCGTTTTCTGCGGTCTGGTGATCGATCCCACCGATGCGTTCCTGTTCGGCCAGATCAATGACGGCAACGCCATTTCGATGCCCTATGCGAAGGGCTTCGGCTGGGCCGCGGAGCTCAACCTGCAGGATGTCTATCGCAAGCTGTTCGACGGCGAACGCGGTCTGGGTTACCCCAAGGAGCGCGCCGAAATCATGCGGACGAACCGCGGCATCCTGAAAGATCTCAAGGCCGCGTCGTGCCACGACATGCTGACCGTGCTGAAGACGGTTGATCAGGATCTGCTGCGCGCGGCGATCGCGGGCGAGAAGTTCGCGGAGTATTTCTACGCCAATTCGCAGGACGATGCGATCAGCACCTATCTGAAGAGCCTGTCGGCGGAGCGGGCGCTCGCCTGACATGGCCGGGCTGTTTGATCTCTCAGGCAAGGTCGCGCTGGTCACCGGCGCCAACACCGGCATCGGGCAGGGGATTGCGATCGCGCTCGCCGAAGCCGGCGCCGACATTGCTGCGGCGGGGCGTTCGGCGGCGGACGAGACTGTCGGCAAGGTGCGCGAGCTGGGCCGCAAGGGCGAGAATTTCGCCGCCGACCTGTCGAGCGTCGGTGCGGTGCAGCCGCTAGTCGATGCGGTGCTCGCCGAGTTCGGGCGCATCGACATCCTCGTCAACAATGCCGGGATTATCCGCCGCGCCGATGCGGTCGATTTCACCGAAGAGGATTGGGACGCGGTGATGGATACCAATCTCAAGACCTTGTTCTTCCTCTGCCAAAGCGTGGGGCGCCACATGATTGCGCGCGGGAGCGGCAAGATCATCAACATCGCCTCGATGCTGACCTTTCAGGGCGGTATCCGCGTGCCGAGCTATACCGCGTCGAAATCGGGCGTCGGGGGGCTGACCAAGTTGCTCGCCAATGAATGGGCGGCGAAAGGCATTCAGGTCAACGCGATCGCGCCGGGCTATATTGCGACGAACAATACTGCGGCGCTGCAAGGTGACGAGACGCGCAATCGCCAGATCATGGAGCGTATCCCGGCAGGGCGCTGGGGCGATCCCGGCGACCTCGGCGGTGCGGCCGTGTTCCTGGCGTCAAGCGCGTCGGATTATGTCCAGGGCCATATCCTCGCCGTCGACGGCGGCTGGCTCGCGCGCTAGCATCGCGCAATGAGCGGACGCTTAGTCTTTTTCGGCGAATTGCTCATCCGCCTGACCGCACCGGGCAACGAGTTGTTGATGCAGTCGCCCTCGCTGGCGCTTCACGTCGGCGGCGCCGAGGCGAATGTCGCGATCGGCCTTGCGCATCTCGGCCATGATTGCGCGATGGTCAGTAAAATCCCCGCCAATGCGCTGGGGCGCGGGGCGGTGGCGGCGGTGCGCGGTGCGGGCGTTGATTGCAGCGCTGTCACCAGCGCCCGAGGCCGCATGGGGCTCTATTTCCTCAGCGTCGGCGCGGGTCTGCGATCGTCCGAAATCGTCTATGACCGCGCCGGGTCGAGTTTTGCAGCGACCGGTGCGGAGGATTATGACTGGGATGGGCTACTCGGCGACGCTCGCCTGCTCCACCTGTCAGGGATCACCCCTGCGCTCGGGCCGCGCTCGGCTGACGCGGCGTTGACGGCTGCGCGCACGGCCAAGCGGCTCGGCGTGCCGGTCAGCTTCGACGGCAATTACCGCGCCATGCTGTGGGAGGCATGGGACAGCGACCCGCGTGCAGTGCTGTCCGAGCTGATCGGCCTGGCCGACATCTTGTTCGGCAACCACCGCGACCTGTCGCTGGTATTGGGCCAGGAATTCAGCGGCGAAGGCGCGGATCGCCGCCGCGAGGCGGCCGAAGCGGGTTTTGCCGCTTTCCCGGACCTGAAGCTGATCGCCTCGACTGCGCGGCACACCGTCACCGCCGATCATCACCGCATCGCGGCGCGCGTCGATTTGCGCGGTGGCGGTCACCAGACCGACGAGATCGACGTCACTGATATCGTCGACCGCATCGGCGCCGGGGATGCCTTCGCCGCCGGGGTGCTCCACGCGCATCTCGCGGGCGATGATGCGAAGGCGATGGCCGAATCGGGGCTTGCACTGACCGCGCTCAAACATTCGCTGCCCGGCGATGCGAGCCGCTTTGGGCAAGGTGACATTGACGCCTTCCACGGCGGTGGGCTCGATGTTCGGCGATAGGCTGACGCGGCGTAGCCTGCTCGCCGCAGGCACGGCGTCGCTGCTGATGCCACTGGTCGCTAAGGCCGAGATTTTTACACCGACCCACCATGTTGGCGGGGTCGAGGCCCGGGACGGCTGCTATCGATCGAGCGTGCGGCGAAGCATTGGCGATGGGTCGGCGTGGGCCTTCACCGGGATCCGCTACGCGCGCGCGGCGCGCTTTGCGGCGCCGGTTGCGGTGACCACGGCTGAGCAGTTGAAAGGCGACAGTTTCGGCCCAGCCTGTCCGCAGAGCGGCAACCGCTATCAGCCACAAGCAGAGGACTGCCTGTTCCTCAATGTCTGGACGCCCGACATCGAGGAACAGAGAAAGCGCCCGGTGATGGTCTATTTCCACGGCGGCGCCTATTCGACCGGCAGCGTCACCGATCCGATCAACGATGGAACGATGCTTGCTGCGCGCGGCGATGTTGTGGTGGTGACGGTGAATCACCGGCTGAACGCGCTCGGCTATCTCTATCTCGCGCGGCTCGATCCGCGCTATTCCGACAGCGGCAATGCCGGACAGCTTGACCTTATCGCCGCGCTGCAATGGGTGCAGCGTAACATTGCGGCGTTCGGCGGCGATCCCGCCAATGTCACCGTGTTTGGCCAGTCGGGCGGCGGCGCCAAGATCGCGACGCTGATGGCGATGCCCGCGGCGAAAGGCTTGTTCCACAAGGCGATCACGATGAGCGGGCAACAGGTCACCGCCTCGGGGCCGCTCAACGCAACCAGGCGCGCCGAAGCGTTCCTTGCGAAGCTAGGCGACGGCGTCGATCCCGCGACCGCGCCCGTCGAGCAACTCGTCGCGGCGCTCTCGGCAACCGACCCGATCCTTGGCGGCGGCGTCTATATGGGGCCGGTGCTCGACATGACGCATCTGGCCCGCCACCCCTTCTGGCCCGATGCGGCGCCGCAGTCGCAGGGCATCCCGATGATGCTCGGCAACACGGCGCTGGAAACGCGCGCCTTCTACGCGCCCGAAAGCAAGCAGCTCGCGGGGCTGAGCTTCGACAATCTCGCCGCCCGCATTGCGCCCGAAATGCGCATCGACGCGCATCCCGAATGGGTCGTGGGCCAGTTCCGAGCGCGTTATCCCAAGGCCGCACTGCTTGACCTGTTCCACCGCATTGTCACCGCCGCGCGCAGCTGGCGCGGTCAGGTCGAGGAGGCCGAGGCACGCGCGCGGGCAGGCGTCCCCGCGTTCGTCTATCAGCTCGATTTCGAGGATGCGAAACACACCGACGATATCGGGCTCAGCTTTGGCACCATCCCCGACCCGACCCCTGCGCAGCAGGCGATGAGTGAGCGGGTGATGGACGCGTTCGTCCGCTTTGCCCGCACCGGCATTCCGGGCTGGCCCGCTTATGACTTGAAACATCGCCAGACGATGATCTTCGATACCGAGAGCCGGGTCGAACCAGATCCCCGCCGGTGGGAGCGCGAACTGTTCGCGCGGGTGCCGTACATCCAGCCCGGGAGCTGACCGGATCGACGCCCTATCGCGCTTTTGGGGGGTAAGCGGGTCAGCGGATTTGATCGAGACCGTCAGCTGGCCCGATGCTCGCCCTTCACCCAGCGCACCGTGCCTGACGAAGCGCGCATCACGACGGTTTCGGTGGTCATCACCCCGTCGCGGCGGTGCTTGACGCCGCGCAGCAGCGATCCGTCGGTGACCCCGGTGGCGGCAAAGATCACGTCGCCTTTGGCCAGATCTTCCAGGTCATAGACACGGTCGAGATCCTCGACCCCCCATTTCGCCGCGCGCTTGCGCTCGTCGTCGTTGCGGAACAGCAACCGGCCCTTGAACTGGCCCCCGACGCAGCGCAACGCGGCCGCCGCCAGCACGCCTTCGGGCGCGCCGCCGCTGCCCATATAAATGTCGACATTGGTGTCGGGATTGGTCGTCGCGATCACCCCGGCAACGTCGCCGTCGGGGATCAGCGCGACGCCGCAGCCAAGTGCGCGCAGCTCGGCGATCATCGCTTCGTGGCGCGGGCGGTCGAGCACGCACACCATCACGTCGGCTGCGGTGCAGCCCTTTTCCTTGGCGACGGCTTCGACATTCTGGCGGATGCTGTTGTCGAAATTGACGATGTTCGGCGAATATCCGGGCCCGACCGCCAGCTTGTCCATATAGACGTCGGGGGCGTTGAGCAGGCAGCCTTCTTCGGCGATCGCCAGCACCGCGAGCGCGTTAGGGCCGGCCTTGGCGGTGATCGTCGTGCCTTCCAGCGGGTCGACCGCGATGTCGATTTTCGGACCCTTGCCCGGCGCGCTGCCGACCTTTTCACCGATATACAGCATCGGCGCTTCGTCGCGTTCGCCCTCGCCGATGACGATGGTGCCGTCCATATATAACGTATTGAACGCGGTGCGCATCGCTTCGACCGCGGCAGCGTCGGCGGCTTTCTCGTCGCCGCGCCCGATCAACTTGGCGGCGGCGATCGCCGCGGCTTCGGTGACGCGCACCATTTCGAGTACGAGCACCCGGTCGAGGTTGCTGCCGCTGGTCGTCATGTCCGCTGATCTCCGTCTTTGGTCTTGCCTTGCCGCCCCGGTCGGGCATGGTGCGCGCCATATGGCCGGTCGCACTGCTTGTCGAGGACGCTTCACCCGAATCGGAGCCGTTACCCTGCTATCGTGCGTCATCGCCGTGACCGGACAAGCACAGGTTCAGGGTCCGCCCGCGCCGCCGCCGCCGCGCAATGCCGAAGCCGCGGCGGCCAATGCTAAAGAGCTGGTCGACCCGATCCGCCGCTGCAAGCCCGCCGATGACGGGTCGATCAATGTGTGCGGCACCGATACCGAACGCCACCGACTGACCCCTGAATTGCGCGCGATCGCGCAGGAGGGCCGTGAAGCGCCGCCCAAGCTGCCGCGCGCCGAGGCGAAGGCGATGAGTCTCGACACACTGCCCTATAACTGGATGTCGATCGGCGGCCGGATGAAGACCGGCCCCGAATATAACGCACTTTACGAACAGGCAAAGCGCGCGACCAATCCCGAGACCGGCCAGCCGCCGCCCGAACCCGAGCTTTAGTTGAAGATCTCACTTGCCGTCGCGGCAGGCTCGCTCGTTCGATAGAAGCCGGCAGGGATCAGGATCTGGCCGAGGAAATAGAGCGCGAACAACAGAATCCAGCCAAGGCTCATCATTGTTTCGGCAAAACTGCCGGGGGCATTGTTCAGGATGAATGCGCCGTGCACGACGATCAGCGCCGCCGCGGCAATGCCATAGGGCAGGCCATAGAGGAGGTAAAAGCCGAACAGCCTGACTTGTGCCGTCCGGGTGCGGCGCCACGATTCGACGAACGCCGACACCGGTTCCAGGCTGCCGCGGCTGCCCATGATCGCGCCCGCCAGACAAAAGCGCGCCGCGACCCAGCTGCCGACCAAAGTAACGAGCAGCCGAGAGACTGCCATGGCGATCGTGAGCGGATCGCTACCACTGACGACGGCTGCAGGTCCCAGCAGAAACAGGGGGGCGGCGGCGAGTAACCCGAAACCGATGGCTAGGATCAGATTGGCGATCAGGTAAGCGAAACCGGCAACCATGCCGAACATGATCTCGGCCAAATAACCTTCGCGCATCTCGGCGAAAAGCCCGTTCCATGCCGCCTGCATCGCCCCCGCGACGATCACCGCGACGATTGCGAGCAGATAAAGCGGCCCGGTGAACGATCCGCCGATCCGGTACGACCATGGATCGGACTGGATCGCCATGACCGTGCGCAGGCTGAAAATCGGCTCGCTCGCGAGCAACAGAAATGGCACGACCACGCCCAGCGCGACATAGGCCGCCAGCATATTGCGATGCCCTGCCGCCAGTACCCACGCGTCGGCCAGTCCGCGCCGGATATTGATGTCCATCTTTGCTCCCCGTTTCCCGGTCAACGGGGTAACAAGGCGCGCAGCAATATCAAAAGGGTTTAAAGCGCCAGTATCGGCATCAGCATCGGCGCGCCGACGACATGGTCCGACCCCGCCAGGATCGCCAGCGCCGCATGGATCGCGCGCGCCGGGCCTGCGTGGGTGACCAGCACGATGACGACGCCGTCCTCCTCGTCGGTGCCGCGCTGGATGAAGCTTTCGATCGACACCTCGGCATCGCGCATCGCGGCCGCGATTTCGGCGAGCACGCCGATGCGATCCTCGACGATCAGGCGGACATAATGTTTACCAATACGCGCGCCCGCGTCGGCGACCGGCGCGGCGTCGAGCGAATCGACCGGCATCGCAAAGGCGGGGCCATATTCGTCGCGCGCGATGTCGATAATGTCAGCAACGATCGCCGACGCCGTCGGTCCCGCGCCCGCGCCCGCGCCCTCGAAAAACAGCCGCCCGACAAAATTGCCCTCGGTGACCACCGCGTTCAGTGCGCCTGGGACATAAGCGAGCGGATGGTCGGCGGGGACCAGGCACGGCTGGACATGCTGGTACAGGCCATCTCCGTTCCGTTCGGCCATGCCGATCAGACGGACGCGGTGCCCCAGCGCCTCGGCCTCGCGAATATCGGCGGCGATCAGGCCGCGGATGCCGTCGGCGGCGACCGCCCCGATGTCGAGCCTTGTACCGAAGCAGAGCGCGGCCAGGATCGACAGCTTGTGCGCGGCGTCGATGCCGTCGACGTCGAAGGTCGGGTCGGCCTCGGCATAACCCTCGGCCTGCGCCGCGGCGAGCGCATCGGCAAAGCTCGCGCCATTTCGCTCCATTTGCGTCAGGATGTAATTGCAGGTGCCGTTGAGGATGCCGTAAACGCGCGCAATCTCGTTCGCCGACGCACCCTCGCGGATCGCCTTGATCACCGGGATGCCGCCGGCGACTGCGGCTTCATATTTCAGCGGCGTGTCCGTTTCTTCGGCGAGTCGCGCGAGATCCAGCCCGTGATGCGCGATCATCGCCTTGTTCGCGGTGACCAG
Source organism: Sphingopyxis sp. (assembly GCF_019459305.1). Taxonomy (GTDB): domain Bacteria; phylum Pseudomonadota; class Alphaproteobacteria; order Sphingomonadales; family Sphingomonadaceae; genus Sphingopyxis. The sequence continues at coordinate 9,333 of NZ_JAIBES010000145.1, forward strand.
CGCCTTGCCCGCGCCGAGCGTATGGCGCGCCAGCGTCAGCGCCGATCCATCGGCGCCGCCGATCATCTCGACGACGACATCGACATCGTCCGCCGCGATCAGCGCGTCCATGTCGTCTTCCCAGCGATAGCGCGACAGGTCGATGCCGCGGTCCTTGTGCCGGTCGCGCGCCGACACCGCGACGATCTCGATCGCGCGCCCGGCGCGGCGCGCGATCAGATCGCGGTTGGTTTCCAGCAGCCGCACGACGCCGCCCCCGACAACTCCGATTCCCGCAAGCGCCACACGCAGCGGCGGGCGGGGAGCGGTCGGGGCGGGATGGGGCGACATGCGGGACTCCGTATAAGGCGCGGAGCCACGCCCCGCCGGTGCGAGCGCCCTATCGGCTTTTGCCATGGAAACAACCCCGGCGCGCTTTTGGCGCGGCGAAGCTGATCTTTATCCGACTGGCGGCTTGCGCGTGCGGGAGCATTCGCCGAGTGCGCCCAGCACGATGCCATAGTCCGACGCCGCCTTGCGGCGATCTTCGGGCGCGGTTCCTGCCAGCTTGCTGAGCGGCAACTGGCGTGGCAGCCCGCAAGCAAGTCGGTACCAGGCGAGCGTATTGCGCGCCGGCACCGCCGCCGATCCGTCGACGATTTCGCCAAACGCCGCGGCCCAGCGCCGCGACCCGTCGGCGGCGGTCAATATGGTCAGGGACACCGGCTCGCCGGTGCTGGTGTTGAGGAACAATTGCGTCTCGCCCTCGCCAGGCAATGTGCCGGGGACGTGGAAGCCGTTGGCGATGCCGGTGATCGCGGGTGGGGCGCCGGGTTTGACCAGTTCGGTCAGCACCGCGCGCAACTGCGCCTCAGTCGCTGCGTCCCACGGAAGCTGCGCGTCGGGGGCGACCAGTCGGACGCTGCCGGTGCTGCTGCTGCCCGCCGCCGCGCCCGCGACGGCCCGGGCAAAGAGCAGGACCGGCTGTTTCTTTTTCAGCTTTGGCGGCTTGCCACGGGCATCGAGCGGCAGGTCTACCAGATAGGCGATCCGCGATGCCAGCGGTCCCGACCCGCGAATCAGGCTGACGACGTCTGCTTCGACATAGAATCGGCTGTGGCCCGCAGCGACGCCGGGCGCCTGCGCCGGTTTGAGCACCACCGCGCTGTGAATTCGGGCATGTAGCGCCATCGGTGCAGCGGCGGCAAGATCGGCGATGTCGGCATAGCTGTACGGGCTCGCTGCCGTCGTAGGTGCCGCCGCCTGCATCGCGGAAACGCCAGATAATCCGGGGGTCAGGGCCAAAAGTCCGGCGATCGCCGCCGAATGATACACGCGCATGGTCGATTACTTTCCATCGTTGTTGACACCGGTGGCGGTGCGTTGGTCCCCATCATGGGACATGGCACATTAACCCCTGATAAAGGGTTTGCGAACTTGCCGCCACCGCGATAGGACGGGCGGCGAAACGTCCGGCAAAAACATAACAAGCCGTACGAAGCTCCGCCGGGTCTGTGGAACGCATCGGAAATCATCCGGGCATTTGGCAACTGGACCCGTCGGGTGGGAATTGGTGTCAGGATGATCTAGCAAGGAGCGTCGTCCCTGAATGGCTTATGGTGATAATGTCGACCCTAAAAGCAGGGTGGTCTCGATCGTCTTGGTGGGCTTTTTGACGGCGATGATGGGCTACGGCCTCGTCAATGGCCTGAACATCAGCATCGTCAAGACGATTGCCGAAAAATTGGATGTGGTGGACGTCGAAGAACCGCCGCCGCCGGAAGAACCGCCGCCGCCGCCGCCGCCGGACAATGTCCTGCCGCCGCCGCCCCCGGTCGTGACGCCGCCGTCGCCGTTCCCGCCGCCGGTTTCTGCGCCGCAGATCCAGTCGGTCCGCGAACCGCCGCCGTCGCCGCCGCCGGCTATTTATGTGCCGCCGGCACCGCCGGCTCCGCCGCCGACGCCCGATCTGAGTGCCGCCGGTTCGCCGCGCGGCAACCCGGGTCGCTGGGCAACGAACGACGACTATCCGGCGCGCGCCATGCGCGAAGAGCGTGAAGGAACGACGGGTTTCCGCGTTACCTATGGCGCCGATGGCCGGATTACGTCGTGCGACGTGACCTCGTCGAGCGGTCATGCCGATCTTGATGCCGAAACCTGCAAACTTATCACGCGTCGTGGCCGGTTCAACCCGGGCAAGGATCGCGCGGGTAACCCGCAGGGCGGCACCTACAGCAATCGTATCCGTTGGCAGATCCCGCGCTGATTCAGCGTGTGATCGCCGATCATTCGAATTTTACCGAATTTCTTGAGAGGGAATATCCATTATGTTTAATCTGATCGCAAATGCCGCTGCGGCGGCACCGGCCCACGACGTCGGCCTCACCCTGATGCCTGCGGCGCTGTGCGTGAAGGAAGAAGGCGCCAGCCCCTACGGCATGATCCCGGCGCTGTGCGACGGCGGCATCGTCGGCCAGCTGACCTTTCTTGTGCTGCTGATCATGTTCATCGGCACGCTCTACATCCTGTTCACCAAGCTGTTCGAACAGAACAAGGTGATGAACCAGGGCAAGGCGGTCGATGCCAATTTCTGGCGCGCGCCGACGCTGGCCGAAGGCGCAGCGAAGCTGGAAAAGAACAGCGCCTATCGTCAGGTTGTCGAAGACGGCCTGCGCGCCAACGAAGAGCATAACAAGCTGACCGACCCCGTCGAAGCGCATGACTGGATGCACGGCACGCTCGAGCGTTCGCAGAACCACATCAACTCGAAGCTGAATGGTGGTCTTTCCTTCCTCGCGACCGTCGGTTCGACCGCTCCGTTCGTCGGGCTGTTCGGTACCGTTATCGGTATTCTGCGCGCCCTCGTGAAAATCGGTGCGTCGGGTCAGGCGTCGATCGACACCGTCGCCGGACCGGTCGGTGAAGCGCTGATCATGACCGCCATCGGTCTGATCGTGGCGGTCCCCGCGGTGCTTGCGTTCAACTGGCTGCAGAGCCGCAACAAGTCGATCGCCCGCCGCCTGTCGACCTTCTCGAACGATATTCTCGGTTCGATCATGTCGAATGGCCAGGTGAAGCCGGTCATGACCGGTCCGGCTCCGAAGGCTGCCGCTCCGGCCGCTGCGCCGAAGAAGGCCTGAGGCGATTTGGGGATTTCCGCCCTGCGCCGGAAGGCGGGGGCGGAATCCACTGGACAGGGCGAGTGTGGCTATGCGGCCTGCAAGCCCGATGTCCGTGACATGAATTTTAGTGACAGGATACTGATCCTATGTCGATGAGTGTAGGTGACAAGGGGGGCGAAGATGCCCCGATGTCCGAGATCAACACGACCCCGCTCGTGGATATCATGCTCGTGCTGCTCATCATCTTCCTCATCACGGTTCCCGTGGTGCTGGAGACGGTGAACCTCGAGCTTCCCGACGTGGCGTTCGAGGTGACGACGACGAAACCTGAAAATGTGCTGTTGTCGGTCCGCTCGGCGGATACCGATGGCGACGGACTGCCCAATCCGGAAAGCACTGCTTGCGAAGTCTATTGGGGCCAGACCCCGGTCGATTCCAAACAGTTGCTGGAACGCGGGCAGAACAAACTGGAACAGCTGATCGAGGATATCGGCGGCGTCGAGAATATCACCGAGGATAATTTCCCCGAAGTGCATATCCGCGGTGACGTTGCGACCCCGTACCAGTGCATTGGCGGCGTGATCTATACGATGCAATATGCCGGTTTCCAGAAGATCGGGTTCATTTCCGAACCTGCTGCTGGGTCGGGCACGGTCAGCCGCCTGTAAGGGTGCCGGCCGCTTTACGAATGAAGGAATAACCCTATGTCGATGTCAGTCGGAGAACGGGACGACAGTGAACCGATGATGGACATGAACACGACGCCGTTGATCGACGTCATGCTCGTGCTCCTCATCATGTTCATCATCACCATCCCGGTCCAGACCCATGCGGTAAAGATCGACCTGCCGGTACCGACCGACAGCCAAAGCAATGTCGATCCCGAAAAGAACAAGGTGATGATTGATCCCGCCGGGACGATCACCTGGAACGGCGCGCCGATCGATCTGGCGCAGCTGGCGCAATATCTGGAACAGACCAAGGCGCTGCCGGTCGAACCCGAGTTGCAGGTCCAGCCCGATCCCTATGCGCGCTATATCGTCGTCGACAATGTGTTGGCGGTGATCAAGCGCAGCGGCGTCGGCAAGCTGGGCTTCGTCGGTAACGAACAATATGCCCGCGTCTTCTGATATTTAATCGGAGCCGTTCGGCAGAATAGGTAGGGCCGCGAAGCAATTCGCGGCCCTTTTCTATTGAAGGTGCGCGGTTGACGGCTGGCGACCAGTTGTTGCCAAGAGCGATCCTCCCCGTTCCGGGGAGGATCGGTTACGCCCGCGTCGCACGCCAAACCTACCATACAAGCTTGGAACTCGCCGCGAATAAGGGCATCGTCATCCGCGAAGGGATCGAGATCGCCGCTACGGCGTTCTACGTCCGAACCGCCACTTGGGGAGCAGAATATGATCAAGCCACCAAATGTGAAAACCTGGTCGATCCCGGCCGCCACACTGATCGGCGCGCTGGCGCTCGCGGGCTGCGCCAATATGGGCAAGACGCCGACCTCCAAGCTGCCGGTCCCCGACGCCTATGCCAATCTGGTCGATGCGCGCGGCGCCGACCGCGGGCGCGTCGACATTTTCAAGGACGGCAGCGGGCTGCGGCTCGAACTCGTCGCGCGGGGCTTTGGTGCCGGTACCTATGGCATGCATGTCCACGCCACCGGCCTATGCGATGCCCCGAAATTCACCACTGCCGGCCCGCACTGGAACCCGACCGGGGCACAGCATGGCCGCGAGAACCCGATGGGCGCGCACCATGGCGATCTGCCCAATCTGGTCGTCGAACCCGACACCATCGGCCGCGCAACGCTGCAACTGGTCGGCACCCGCCTGATGGGTGACGGCGCGATGCTTGACGCCGACGGCGCCGCGTTCGTGATTCATGCCGGTCCCGACGACATGAAGACCGACCCCAGCGGCAACAGTGGTGACCGCATCGCCTGCGGCGTGATTATGGCTGCCTCCGCGGGCTAGTCACCCGCCGGTCAAGCGACGGCGCGGGTCAAGCCGCGGCGCGTTCGACGATCGTCGCTTCAGCCTGCGGCACCGCGCGATAGGCATAGAGCAGAAGGATCAGCGCGATCGGCGCCACCCCGATCAGCGACAAAATGCCAGTGCGCAGGTCGCCGACGGGCTTGCCGCCGACGATTGTCCCCGCCAGATCCGAAATCTGCCCGACCATATAGGGGCCGAACGACAGCCCGACCAAGGTCGTGCCCAGGAAGAAGGCGGCGGTTGCTGTCCCGCGCATCCGCGGCAGCACCAGATCCTGCGTCGTCGCGGCAGCAGCGCCGAGGGCGGTCGCGCCGAACATCCCGGCAAGGAAGTTCATCACATAGAACAGGCTCGTATTGTCGGTCGTATAGCCGATCCAGATCGGAACAATCGGCGCAACGACGCCAAAGATGATCATCAGGATCCGTCCCGCCGGGTTCTTCGCGCGCAAGGCATCGGCGATCCGGCCGCCGATGATCACTCCGATAAAGCCGCTGATCGCGCCGTTGGCGCCCAGCCAGAACGCCAGCTCCTGCTTGGGCAGCCCCAGCACGATTTCGGCATAGGGCGCCGACCAGAAAGCGAGGGCATAGGCGGCGAGTGCAACCAGTCCATAGCCCAAAGTCGTGCAGATAAACGCCGGGGTTCCCCAGATCAGCCGGAAGGTCGCGGTATCGCGCGCGCGCAGCGTGCAGGCCCAGGAAAAGACGGCATAGTAGCCCAGCCCAACCGCCGACCATTGCGGCAGATTGCCGGTCAATTCGATCATCCACCAGGCAAAGGCGGCGATCGCGGCGGCAAAGCCGATATTGATCGCCAGCGCCGCGGGGCCGCGCTGCCAGGCGCCAATGAGCGTGAACGGCGGGACGATCGTCGACAGATCCTGCGCAAACTGACGGAAGGGCGCGGGCGAACTCGGGCTCGCCACGCCGTCCATCGCGCCGCGCACGGGTTCGCGCAGTGTCGCCACCCATAGCGCGACGAGCAGGCCGGGAATGCCGACCGCCAGGAACGCCGCCTGCCAGCCGACCAGATCAAGCGGGCCGCCGCCGGGATAGGCTTCGTTCCACGCCTTGACGATTAACGCACCGATGAACAGCGACACGCCTCCTCCGATGTAAAGCCCCGACGAATAGATCGCGAGCGCCGTCGCGCGCTGCTTTTTGGGAAAATAGTCGGAGATCAGCGAATAGGCAGTCGGGCTCGCGGTCGCTTCGCCGACACCGACCCCCATGCGGGCAAAGGTCAGCGTCATCTGGTCGCGCGCAAAACCCGACAAGGCGGTCATCGTCGACCAGAGGGCAAGGCCGATCGACAGCAATTTAACCCGGCTCCAATTATCGGCCAGCCGCCCCAGCGGGATGCCGAACAGCGCGTAGAAGACCGCAAAGGCGGCGCCGCCGAGGAAGCCCATATCGGCGTCGGTCAGCCCCAGATCGGCCTTGATGTCGACCGCCAGGATGCTCAGGATCTGCCGGTCGATGAAATTCAGGATATAGACGACGACCAGCACCGACAGCACGTACCAGCTGTAACCGGTCGCCTTGGGCTCGTGAAATTCCGGCGCTGCGGCCGCGTTGGTTTCGCTGGCGGTCTCGGCCATCTGGCAACCCTCTCCCTGACCCACTATCTGTTATGACGCATGGCTAGCAGAGCCGATAAATGGCGCAAGTTGAAAGTCGGTTCAACTTCGCCGCGAAAGGACCAGGATGCGCTCATACAGACCTGATGGCCCCGCGATCCTGTTCCTTTGCCTCGGCAACATCTGTCGCTCGCCACTCGCTGAAGCGGCGGCGCGCGTCGCCTTCGCCAATGCGGGAATCTCAGCCACGCTCGATTCGGCGGGGACCGGCGACTGGCATGTCGGCCGCCCGCCCGACCGCCGCGCGCAGGCCGAAGCGCGGCGCCGCGGCACGGACATTTCGGACCTGCGCGGTCGGCAATTGGCCACCGAAGATTTCTACCGCTACGACCTGATCCTCGCCGCCGATGCGAACAATCTGCGCGAGGCGCGCGCGCTCGCACCGCCCGACGCGACGGCGCGCCTGCGACTGATGCTCGACCTGGTGCCGGGCCGCCGCGGTGAGAGCGTGACCGATCCCTATTATGGCGCCGACGACGGCTTTGCCGAAACCTGGGCCGATGTCAGTGCGGTCGCCGCGGCGCTCGTCGCCGAAAGGTCGAGCGGATAGCGTGAGACCGGATGATAGCGCGAGCCGCCATGCCCCATCTCGCTTTCGTACAGGATGACGTGATCAAAGGCGAAGGATGCGCTCGCCAGATCGCTGTGCAGCGTCAGGAAGGGTACGACCGGCCCCGCCGATCGGTTCAGCCGCGCCAGCGTGATATGCGGCACAAAGGCGCGCGTTTCGCTCTCAACTCCGACGCGCGCGAGCGATTGATCGACCTTGCGCTTCAGCGCCGCGATTGGCGCCAGCGGCTCGACCCCTGCCCACACCGTATGCGGGGTGTCCCTGCGGTCGAATAGCCCGACCCCCGCGATCCGCGCGCTGATCGCGGGAGCGTGGAGCGCCCCCAATGCAGCGGCAATATCCTCGGCACGGTGCCGATCGACTTCGCCGATGAAGCGCAGCGTCAGGTGGAGCTGGTCGTCATCCTGCCACCGCGCCGCCGAAATACCGTGCATCGCGGCGCGCAACAGCGCCCGGATCGGTTGCGGTGGCCGCAGCGCGACGAACAGGCGATGGCTCGACATGGCGCGGCGAACATAAGCATTTGCCACCGAGTAACCACCCAAAGTTGCGCGATTTCCGGTTTCGCTTGAAAGCGGACAGAAAAATCACGATATTGCCCTCTACGGTCGGTATGGGCTGACCGGTGATGGAGTAATGACAATGGCGAATTGGAACGACCCCAATATGGCGGCTTCCGGTTTTGGGGCCGGCGCGAATGCAATGGACCAGGCCGTGGATGCCGGCCTGCGGTCGTACATGCTGTCGGTTTACAATTATATGGGCTCGGGCGTGCTGCTGACCGGCATCGTCGCGATGCTGGCGTTTCAGTCGGGCTTTACCGCTTCGATGGTCGGCACCCCCCTGATGTGGGTGGTGATGCTGGCGCCGCTGGCGTTCGTGCTGGTGCTCAGCTTTGGTATCAACAAGCTGTCGACGGCTGCCGCGCAAGTCCTGTTCTGGGTCTATGCCGCGGTGATGGGCCTGTCGATGTCGACAATCTTCCTGGCCTTTACCAGCACCTCGATCGCGCAGACTTTCTTCGCGACGGCGGCAGCTTTTCTGGGTCTCAGCCTCTATGGCTACACGACCAAGAAGGATCTGTCGGGTTTCGGCACCTTCCTGATCATGGGCGTTGTCGGCCTGATCGTCGCGATGCTGCTCAACACCTTCGTGTTCCAGTCGGGCGCGATGGCGATGGCGATCAGCGTCATCGGCGTGCTGATATTTGCAGGCCTCACCGCCTATGACACGCAGAAGATCAAGAGCATGTATTTTTATGTCCGCGGGACCGACTTTGTCGGCAAGTCAGTGGTGATGGGCGCGCTGACGCTCTACCTCGACTTCGTCAACATGTTCACCTTCCTGCTCAATATTCTGGGTAGCCGCGAATAAGCGGACGGACAGACGCGAAACAAAGGAGCCCGGCGAAGCGATTCGCCGGGCTCTTTCTTTCTGAGGGGGAGGGGGCGGCGATGAAAGCCATATGGAGCGCGGTTGTTGCGGCGGCGATGCTGGTGGCGATGCCAGGGGCAGCAAAGGAACGCGCAGAATGCGCAGTCGAGCAGCCCGCCGATCGCGATCTCAAAGTCTTTGCCGGGCGCTATTTTGCTGCCGCGGACGATGCCGCGATCGACTCGTTGATCGCATGCCTTGGCGACCCCGACCCCGCTGTCCGCGACGATTTCGCGTTTGCACTGTGGGCGCAGGGGCTGCGCGGCAAGCATCTGAAGCCGGACCGGCTCCGCTATGCGACTGAGAAACTGACTACAATCCTTGCCGCACCCGACGACATGGCAGGCTTTCGTCGCCCTTTCGCCGTGCTGGCGCTGTCGGAGATCGCGCGCGCCGACCGCGTTGAGCCCTTTCTGACCGATGCCGAACTTCACGATCTGGCCGAGACCGGCGCGACCTACCTGCGCGGGGTGACCGATTATCGCGGTTTCGTCGCGGGGGAGGGCTGGCGGCATGGCGTCGCGCATGGCGCCGACCTGTTGATGCAGCTGTCGCTCAACCCGCGGCTGACGCGCGCTGATGCCGACCTGTTGCTGGGCGCGATCGCCGTGCAGGTCGCGCCAGCGGGGTCGCATTTCTATGTGCATGGCGAGGCCCGGCGGCTGGCGAGGCCGTTGCTGTTCCTCGCAAAACGCCCCGACATCGACGATGCGGCGTGGGTGACATGGTTCCAGGCGCTGCATCCGGGAGATACCCCGCGCTGGAAAGCACCCTACGCCGGCGTGGAAGGGTTGGCGGCGGTCCACAACAGCAGCGCCTTTGGCGACGCCGTGTATGTCGCAGCGAGCGAATCGCAGGATCCGCAGGCCCGGCGGCTTGCGCCGCTCGCCGCCGGATTGCTCAAAGCACTGCCTTAGGCAGGATTTGCCGCCTGCATCTCGGCAATCAGGGCATTGTCGATCTCCTTGGCCCGCTTGTACGCCGCTCGTTCGCGCAGCGGCGCGACATAGGCTTCAAACGCCGGACGCGACGCGATCGTGCCGAACTGCAGGCCCCAGTCGATCTGGCTGCCGACATAGACATCGGCGGCACTGAAGCAGTCGCCCGCGACGAACGCCTTGCCTGCGACCGCAGTCTCGAGCGCGTCGAGCGCGGCAGGTAGCGAGCCGAAGCCCGCCGACCGCTGCTGGTCGGTATCGGGTTCGATACCAAAATGCTTGGCGGTGATCGCCTGTTCGACCGGCCCCGCGGTGAAGAACAGCCAGCGGTAATAATCGGCGCGATCGGCGGGGGCGGGCGCGAGCCCGGCATCGGGGAAGGCATCGGCCAGATAGGCGCAGATTGCCGCGCATTCGGTCACAATCTTGCCGCCATGAACAATCGCCGGAACCTTGCCCATCGGATTGACCGCCAGATAGGCGGCGTCCTTCATCGTCGTGCCATAATCGAGGATGCGCGGCTCATAAGGGGCGCCGACCTCTTCGAGCATCCAGCGGACAATCTGTCCGCGCGACATCGGGTTGGTATAGAGAATCAGTGCGTCGGCCATCGCGGCTCTCCCTTGTGCATTGCGAGTCGTATATGAACATAACAAGAACAAAGTTGCAGGTCCACCGGACTTGTTTTGTCACGGCGTCCGGCTAAGGCAAGGCGATGAGCGACGAACGCATCTGGACAGCCGCCGTGCTGGTGATCGGCGACGAGATTCTCTCGGGCCGCACCCAGGACAAGAATATCGCACAGATCGCGATCTGGCTCGATGTCCAGGGTATCCGCCTGCGCGAAGTGCGCGTTGTCCCCGATATCGAGGACGAGATCGTCGACGCGCTGAACGCGGTGCGCGCGCGCTACGACTATGTGTTCACCACCGGCGGCATCGGCCCGACCCACGATGACATCACCGTCGATGCGGTGGCGAAGGCGCTGGGTGTCGGCGTGATCGTCCATCCTGAAGCACGCGCGATCCTCGAACGCTATTACAGCGGGCGCGGGATCGAACTGACCGAAGCGCGGCTACGCATGGCGCGCACCCCCGACGGTGCAGAGCTGATCCCCAACCGCATGTCGGGCGCGCCGGGGATCCGCATCGGCAATCTGTTCGTGATGGCCGGGGTGCCGCACATCACGGCGGGTATGCTCGACGCGCTGACCGGTCAGCTCGAAGGTGGTGCGCCGCTGATCGCCCACACGATCGGCGCCTGGTCACCCGAAAGCGAGGTCGCCGACTTGCTGCGCCAAGGCGAAAAGGAGCATCCGGGCGTCGTGATCGGCAGCTACCCCTTTTTTCGCGACGGCAAGGTCGGCGCCAATTTTGTGATCCGGTCGACGTCGGCCGCCGACGTCGCCGCCTGCGTCGCAATGCTCACAGCGGGACTTGAGACCGCAGGCTATGCGGTAACCGACGGTGGCATCTGATCGGGCGCGTCGTCGCTGGTCCGTGTCACCCGTGGCAGGCGGCGCAGCATCAGGATCGCGAACAGGCCAAACAGCGCCGACACAATGAACGCTGCGCCCGGAAAATGCACCGGCGCCTTGGCCGCGGTAAAATAGGCCATGGTGCCGGTTAGCACGATCGGCGCCACGAGCTGGCCCAGTCCCATCGCCATCGCCGAAATTCCCTGCACCTCGCCCTGCGTTTCGGCGGTGGCCCGCCGCGACATCAGCGCGTTCAGCGATGGCTGCACGGGTGCCTGCAAGGCGATCGGCAGGAGCAGCAGGAAGGCGCCCCAGGTTGATGTGACAAACGCAAAACCGACATAATTGGCGACCGCGATCGCAATCCCGATCGTCGCCGCGTCGCGTTCGCCAAAGCGCGCGACCATGGGCCCGACGACAAAGGTCTGCCCCAGCGCGATCATCACCCCGACCGCCGCCAAGCTGGCGCCGATCATCCCCGGGGTCCAGCCGAGCTGAGCGATGCAATAGAAACTCCACGTCATCGGATAGACGAGGCTGGCGATTTGCCACAGCGTCAGGACGCTCGCGACCCCGCCCATTCCGGGCAGGCCGCGCATCGTCTGCAGCGCGCCAAGCGGGTTGGCGCGCCGCCAGCTGAAGGCGCGACGGCGTTCGGGCGGCAGCGTTTCGGGGAAAATGAACAGGCCATAGAGCATGTTGGCGGCGGCAAGGACCGCTGCGGCGACGAATGGCGCGCGCGGGCCGATCTCGCCGAGGAAGCCGCCGATCGCGGGTCCGGCAACAAAACCGATCCCGAAGGCCGCGCCGACGAAGCCGAAATTGCGCGCGCGTTCTTCAGGCTTGGTGATGTCGGCGATCGCCGCTTGCGCCGCCGCATAGCTGCCGCCGAACACCCCCGACAGTGCGCGCGCGACGAATAGCCATGGCAGCGTGCCGACGACGGTGAGCAGCGCATAGTCGATGGTCAGCCCCGCGAGCGACAGCAGCAGCACCCGCCGCCGCCCGAAGCGGTCGGACAGATTGCCGAGCACCGGCGACGCCAGGAAGGTCGCGACGGCCATCACCAGCCCGATCCACGCCCCGACCTCGATCGCGTGCGGCAGGTCGATGCGACCAACTTCCATCACGAGCTGCGGCAGCACCGGCATGATGATGCCGAACCCGACCGCATCGATAAAGATCGTCGCAACGATAAAGGGAATTGTACGCGATGCGGTCACAAAATATCCCAACGAAAAGGGTTGGCGGCCCATAGCGCGGCGACGCTGAACCGCGCCAATGCTTTTCGCCAGAGATATTCGATTGTGCCGCGGTTTTTATCGCCCTAGCGGCACCGATCCCGCTTTGGAGCGTTACCAGCCGATGAAACTCTCAATCACCGCCGCGCTCGACTATCGCCTCGGCGATCCGGTCGACCTGATGCTGCATATCGAAGCGGCAGCGATCCCCGAGCAGCTGATCCTCAACGCCGTGCTTGACGTCGGCAATTGTGAGTATTTTGCGCGCGTTCCTGCGCAGGACATGATCGGCGACCGCATCTGGCTGCGCCGCGGCGGCGAACTCAATGTGCGCTATCGCACGACGGTCGAAATCCAGCGTGACCTCACCGATTACCGGACGCTGGACAAGGTGCCGATGCACCGGCTGCCTGGCGAGACGGTCCAGTATCTCAACGAATCGCGATATTGCCCTGCGAACAAATTCATCCACTTCGTCCAGGACGAGTTCGGCGATGTCGAGGGCGGCGCCAAGATCGGCCGGATGCGCGACTGGATCGAGACGCATTTCACCTATGTGTCGGGGTCGAGCGATGCAGAAACGGGCGCGCTCGACAGCTTTGTCGAACGGCAGGGGGTGTGCCGCGACTATGCGCATGTGTTGGTCAGCCTGGCGCGCGCCGCGGCAATCCCGGCGCGCATCGTCAGCGTCTATGCGCTTGGCGTCGAACCGCAGGATTTCCATGCGGTGGCCGAAGTGTTCCTCGGCGGCGCCTGGCATCTGGTCGATGCGACCGGGATGGCGAAAGCGGGCGAGATGGCGAAGATCGCCGTGGGCCGCGACGCCGCCGATATCAGCTTCCTCACAGCTTACGGCGAGATCGAGATGTTGAACCAGCGGGTGACGGTGGAGGCGGTGGCGTAAGATGGTCCGGGGGGGGGGGGGGGGGGGGGGGGGGGGGGGGGG
>NZ_JAIBES010000146.1 GCF_019459305.1 Sphingopyxis sp.
CCCCCCCCCCCCCCCCCCCCCCACAGCGGTGATCATGTAATAATAGCCGCCGTGGCGGGTGATCTTCGGGCCTTCGGGCGCGAAGCCCTCGACCACCCAGTCGGGCGGGTAGCGCCACGGATCATAGACATGCTCGGGCTCGCCTATGCGGCGGAGTCCGTCGTCCGACAGGCGGACGCGGTCGCCGCCCGACAGGAACAGCCAGCGCGACCCATCCTCGCCGACCGCATGGCCCGGGTCGATGTGGTTGGGCAGGTTCAGGTCGACGGGGTCGCTCCACGGCCCCTCGATCTTGTCGGCCCAGATCACCCAGCTCGTGTTCGGGCCTTTGGTGGGGATGTAGAGGAAGTAGCGCTCGCCGTGCTTGCACAGTTCGGGTGCCCACACCGACCCGATATTGCGGGTCAGCGCCGGGCCGATCGGGCGCCAGTTCACCAGGTCGCGCGAATGCCAGATGACCAACCCCGGATAAGAGTCAAAGGTCGAGAAGGTCATGTAATAATCGGCGCCGTCCTTCAGGATCGAAGGATCGGGGTGGTCTCCGGCCATGATCGGATTGAGGAAACGCCCGTCGCCGAGATCGGCTTTGCGCTGGCCGTCGAAGCCCTTGGCCCAGGGCGGTGCAGCCGCAACCGGTTTCGGTTGCGCGGCCGCGGGCCCCGATAGCCCCAGACCGCCGACCATAGTACCGGCCAGTCCCGTTCCGGCCAGTTTCAGCATGTCGCGGCGATCGGTCATTTTGCATTCCTTGAAAAAGAAAGGCCCGGCCCCCGCAAGCGAAGACCGGGCCTCACCGGGACTACCCTTTATGACGCGTCAGATCTTGACGCGCGCACCGAACAGGAAGGTGCGGCCATAATGATTGTTTTCATAGTTCCGCCCAGCTTCGATGTCGTTGAAGCGATAGCGATAATCGTCGGTCAGATTGGTACCCTCGATCGACACCTCGATATTTTCGGTCAGTTGGTAACGAATCGAAGCATCGACATTCAGCGAGCTGCCATAGCCTTCGAAGATATTGTTGTTGCCGCTGGTGCTGTCGTTGTACCCGCTGCGATAGGCAGCCGACGTGCGGACAGAGAATTTTCCATCGTCATAATATATGGTGGCATTCCAGGCTCGCTTTGCCAGACCAAGCAGCGGCTGGGTATAGGTTCCCGCCGGTTGTGCTTCGAGCCGGTTGTCGACAGGGTCATAAGCGAGCGGTCCTGCAACCGTATAATCGACATCGCTCTTTACGAAGGTTGCGTTACCCAGAACGCCAAAATGCTTCAGCGAGTCCGAGAAGACCGAGAAAGGCAGCTGAACCGAAAATTCCACGCCCTTCAGATTGGCGCCGGGGCCATTGCCTGTGGTTCGGAATTCGAACTGGCGGTCGGGATCGGTGCCAACCACCACCGCATCATGAACGGGCGTTCCCGGCGTGAGCAGCGAAAGCGGCAGGCCGCTGGACGCATAAGTACCCTGGAACGATGTCCCGATCGGGAAGCTTTCGATGTCCTTTGCGAACAACGCCACCGACAGCAAGCCGCCGCGGGCGAAATACCATTCGGCCGCCAGATCGAACGTCGTCGCGCGATACGGTTCGAGGAACGGGTTGCCCGACGTGATGCGGAAGTTGAACTGGTCGACGTTGCCGCCTGGCGACAGGCTACCCAAGGTCGGGCGAGTGATAACCTTGGCTATTGCCCCGCGCAGGATGATCGTGTCGGTGGGGTGCAGGTTGAGGTTGAAGGACGGCAACCAGTCGTCATAGGTTCGGTCGACCGTCACGAAGGTGCCGCTGGTAAAGCCCGACGACGACTGATCGGTTTTGGCGTAACGAACCCCGGCGTTGCCGGTCAGTCGCATACCCAGTACATCGGTTTCAAATTCGGTCATGAACCAGCCGCCATAGGTCTTTTCCGTGACGGCGCGCTGCTGGCCCTGCTGTAAAACGGCCGGACGATTGTAGAGGTCGATCAGAGCGGTGCCGGCATCGAGATTCGGTACGACCCATGCGTCGGTATTGCCGTCCGGTTGGCCGGCATCACCAAGGTTGAAGATGTCGGCGATGTCGGCGGTCACGGGCAGCCCGTTCGTCCCCGGCGCGCAGGTGAAGGCCGCACAATAGGTGCTGTCACGGCTGAAACCGACGGTGTCGAAATCGAACTGGCGGTAGAAACCGCCGGCGAGCAGCTTGAACCGATCGTCAACATCCCATTCGAAGTCCAGTGCCACGGTCTTGAACTTGTTGGTCTGGAACGAAGGGCGGTCACGGAATTCGGCGAGCTGGAACGCCGCCGGATTGTCTATTCCGGCGCCGAAAGTGAGCAGCGGGAATTTCATGTTAGTGTAATCATAGCGATAGCCGGTGGCATCGCGATCGTCGAACGCCAAGGTCGTTTCGATTGGGATGTCGGCTTTTGATTTCGACACTCCGCCCAGCAGATTGACTTTGAAGCTGTCAGTAAGCCGCTGCTCCAGCCGAGCTGAAACCTGGTAGAATTTCGTCTCGCTTTCGCGCGAGTAGCGTTCGGTGCGGACGTAGACATTGTCGAGATCGGCGGCGATCATGCTGTTGTTGTCGTCGATCGTGTAGTTGGACACATCGATCGTGCGCTCGTTGCTGCGCAGCAGGACTTCGCCCCAGAATTCGTCGCGGGTCTCTTTGAAGGTCGAGTAGAGACCGTCGATCGAGATTTTCGTGTTCTCCGAAGGCTCGAACTGGATCGACGCCGTAGCGCCGAGGCGCTCGCGGTCGTGGCTGACGAGGCCATAGCGCGGGATACGCGGATGGAAGGATTCGGCCACTTCGATACAGGCGTCGGATGGGTTGGCGACGAAGTTCGAACCCGTCATGCAGGTAACGCCATCGACGCTGCGGAATGGCGCCTGTCCCCAGCGGACGCTGTTGTTGCCAAGTTCCAGCGTCGTATAATCCGACCAGGCAACCGATGCCGATACGCCGAACGTGCGATCGACATTGGTCCACGCGACCAGCCCCGCGAGGCGCGGATCGAGGTCCTTCGACAAATCATTGTAGCGCGCCTGCGCCGAGCCAACGAGGGTCAGACCCTCCTTGCCGCCAAGCGGGTTGCCGGTGTTGAGATCGACTACAGCACCAAGCGAGCCTTCGTCGAGCGAGGCCGAGGCTGTCTTGTGAACAACCAGCGAAGTGAAGAGCTCGGAAGCGAACACGTTGAAATCGAACGCGCGATCACGGTTTGCCGACGCCCCGTCGGTGGACGTGGCAATCGTTTCCATGCCGTTCAGGCGAACGCGCGTGAATTGTGCCCCGAGGCCGCGGACGGTGATGGCTCGGCCTTCACCGGCGTCGCGCTGAATTGAGATGCCAGGGATGCGTTGAAGCGATTCAGCCAGATTTTGATCGGGGAATTTTGCAATATCCTCGGCTACGATAACATCGACGGCACCGATCGAATCTCGCTTCTGGTCCAGCGCCTTGTCGAGCGAAGCGCGGAAGCCAGTGACGATGATCTCGTCTTCGGTCGCGACCGCATCATTGGCAGCAGGCGCCGCGTCCTGCGCATAGGCCGGCGACACCGCGAGCGCGGCAAGCGAAGCGCCGCACGCCAATTGGGTCAAAGCGCGAAGGCCCCGCGTTGCATGAATAGCCATTATCATCCTCCCTTGATCGGCCGAAATTCTTGCTGAGGCAAGAAATGACACCGGTTACTTTACGAGACCAGACAAATCGGCGCGATCGCCTGGCCAGAAATTTTTTGAGAGTGATGATGGCGCCGCCGCCCGTTGCGACTAGCTGCCCAATCCCCTCTCCCTTGAAATAATTTATCGTTGACCGATTGGGGTAACCGGTGTCAGGAAGATAGAGGGATTGAGACGACCGTGTCAATACCCCAATGAAATGGAGAGACGGGATGCCCAAAAAACCTTGGCTGGCGGCACTTCTGCTGGCTTTTGCGATGCCCGCGAGTCCGGCATGGACCGCCGACGCAGCGCCGCTGGCGTTCCCCGGCGCGGTCGGTCCCGCCGCGCACACCATCGGCGGACGCGGCGGCCAGATCCTGCGCGTCACGACCCTCGCGCCTGACGGTCCGGGATCGCTGAAGGCGGCGATCGAAACGCCGGGGCCGCGTATCATCGTGTTCGAGGTTGGCGGCGTCATCGACATGGGGCGCACGACGATCAGCGTCACCCACCCCTATCTGACCATCGCCGGCCAGACTGCGCCCGGCCCGGGGATCACGCTGATCCGCACCGGCATCGACGTGAAGACGCACGACGTCGTGATCCGCCACCTGCGCATCTATACCGGGGTCGACGGCCAGTCGAAACGCAGCGGATGGGAAGCCGACACCTTCTCGACCGTCGCCGCGCACAACGTCATCGTCGATCATTGCACGTTGATGTGGGGGATCGACGAAAACATGTCGGCATCGGGCCCGCGCTTCACCGGCAAGACGGTCGCCGATTGGCGCAACGGCACCAGCCGCAACATTACCTTTTCGAACAATCTCGCCGCCGAAGGTCTGGCCGATGCGAGCCATCCCAAGGGCGAGCATAGCAAGGGATCGCTGATCCACGACAATGCGACCGGCATCGTCTTCTACCGCAACGTCTGGGCGCATAATGTCGAGCGCAACCCGCTGATCAAAGGCGGCGCGCAGGCGCTGATGGTCAACAATCTGATCTATAATCCGCAGCACCGCGCAGTGCATTACAACCTGATGAACCTCGAATGGGTCGGCCAGCCCTATGTGACCGGCGAGATCACCGCGGTCGGCAATGTCATGCGCGGCGGCAACGACACCGATCCCGGCCTGCCCTTCCTGATGCTCGGCGGCGACGGCGATCTTTCCTATTATGGCAAGGATAATTTGCTGGTCGATCGCCATGGCCAGCCGCTGCCCGAATTCGGTCGTTATGGCGAAACCCGCGCGCAATTGATCCGCGCCAAGGCGCCGCTTGCGCCGCTGACCGGCTACAAGATCCTGCCGGTACGCGACGTCGAAACATCGGTGTTGGCGAGCGCGGGGGCGCGGCCGTGGGCGCGCGACGCCGAAGAGATTCGGGTGCTGTTTTTCGTCGCCGAAGGGCGCGGCGAAGTGATCGACGACGAGAATGAGGTAAGCGCCTATCCCAAGGTCGCACCGGCCGTTCGCGCGCCCTTTGTCGAGGGTGACTGGAACCTGGCAACGATGGAGCCGCGGTCGGGGCTTTACCCCGGCCAGACCGCGCCGATGCCGCAAGAAATCCTGTCGCCGCGCGACCGCGCTTCGCGGGCGGGTCAGTGACGATGTGGCTCGCCGCGCTGCTGCTCGCGGGTGCCAACGCGCCCGCGATGATCGTGATCGACGAGGGCGACACGGTGCGCGAGGAACCGCCGCCGCACGGCGCGATCGGTATGTCCACGGCGTACCGGATCAGCGACAGCATCCCGGCGCCGCGCAGTTTCGAATTCCGCAAGCGTGCGCTGCACGTCGGCGCGGCGATTGGCGTGCATCCGATCGATCATGATGAGATCTATTATGTCCTGTCGGGGACGGGCGTTGTCCATTCGGACGGTACCGAGAAAGAGCTGCAAGCGGGAATGGCGGCGTGGCTTTACAGTGGGGCCAGGGTTGGCATCCGCCAGACCGGCACCGAGCCGCTGGTGCTGATCATCGCCTATCCGAACAAAGCGGGCAAATAGGATGGCGCTCGACCGCCGCGCGCTGCTGACCGCCAGCCTCGCGCTGCCGTTCGCGAGTGCGGCGGCCCAGGCGGCGTGGACGCGGCCCGCCGGTGTGGCGCCCGACGCGCGTATCCCACTCTGGCCTGAGGGTCATATCAAGCCACCGCCGGGCCTCGTCGAACAGGTCGTCCAACGCAGCGACGATCCGAACGCCAGCGACCGTATGCTGCAAGGCATCACCCGCCCGCGGCTCGACATTTTCCGCCCCGCCAAGCCCAATGGCGCTGCGGTGATCCTCGCGCCCGGCGGCGGCTATCGCTATGTCGTGATCGACAAGGAAGGCTATGAGCTGGCGCGCTGGCTGCGCGACCGCGGCGTGACGGTTTATGTACTCTTCTACCGCCTGCCCGGCGACGGCTGGACGGACGGGGCAGACGTCCCGCTCGCCGATGCGCAGCGCGCGGTGCGGATGGTGCGCAGCCGCGCCCCGCTCGATCAGATCGATCCCGCCCGCGTCGTCTTCGGCGGCTTTTCGGCGGGCGGACAGGTCGCAGCAAGCCTGCTGACGCGCTTCGACGCGAAGGTCTATGCGTCGGTCGACACCGCCGATTCGCTGGAGGCGCGCCCCGACGCGCTCGCCGCCATCTACCCCGTCGTATCGATGGACCCGGTGATCGCGCATGCGGTCAGTCGCGAGAAATTGATTGGCGACAACCCCGACCCGGCGCGCGAAAAGCTCTACTCACCCGAACTTAATGTCCGCCCAGACCAGCCGCCGCTGTGGCTGCTCCATGCCGAAGACGACAGCGTGGTGAAGGTCGCGAATAGTGTCCGGTTACGTGAAGCTGCACGCGCCGTCGGGGCGCCGTGCGAGGCGCATTTTTTCGAACGCGGCGAGCATGGTTTTGGGTTGATGAAGACGGTGGGTCTGCCGGTTGCGATCTGGCCCGAACTGCTGTGGAACTGGCTGCAATCGCACGGGATCGCGTGATCGATCGGCAGCCCCGACAACGACGCCGGAGTGACGACGGGTTGGGCAGGACCACCGGGCGCTTGGCAGGTCATCGCGTTCTGGTCAGAAGATTCCCGCCGCCAGCCCTTCGGCCAGCGCCGCGCCCAGATCATTGGCTTCGGCCAAGCGGTCGGCGGCGATCGTTTTGGGCGCCAGTATTGCTTCGGGAGTCTGCGCGGCGGTGTTGACGATCACGCCGTCCGCCACGCGTTTCAGCCGCCAGCCCGTCGCGATGCGATCGAGCTGGCGCTGGGCATTTTCGCCATCCGATCCGGCGCAGATGATCGTCGCATAGGGGCGGCCTTCGAGCCTTCCGAGGCAGGGGTAATAGCAGCGGTCGAACATCTCTTTCATGGCGCCCGACAGCGCGGCGAGGTTTTCGGGGCCGATGAAGAGATAGCCGCCCGCCGCCAACAGCATGTCAGGCGCCACATCCTCGGCGCGCACGAGCGTGGCCGCAGTACCCGCACCGTTCGCCGCGGCGCGCGCTAGCGCTTCGCTGCCGCCGGTGCGGCTGTGCCAGGCGATCAGCAGGGTGGGCGCGTCGGTCATCTGCCGATGCTTGCCAAGCGGCGGAGCGCGGCGCAAGCTGCTGCCAAAATATGGGGGAGAAACAAGATGCGCCGATTGACCGCCCTGCTGCTTGCCAGCACCCTGCCCTTTGCAGCCATCGCGCAGGACGCCGCAAGCGAGGCGACGCGCACTGCGCAGGCCGAACTCACAAAGCGCCTGCCGCTGGGCGACCCGCGCGACATGGCGAATGCGACACGCGGCAAGCTGGCCGAGATTGCTGATGGGGTGATTACCGACAGCGCCGGAAAGATCATCTGGGACCGGCGCCCCTACGCCTTTCTCGCCAGCGAGACCGCGCCCGACACGGTGAACCCGTCGCTGTGGCGCCAGGCGCGGCTGAACGCGGTGCATGGGTTGTTCGAGGTGGTGCCGGACAGGATCTGGCAGTTGCGCGGCTATGATCTGTCGGTGATGACGATCATCCGCGGCAAAACGGGTTGGATCGTCGTCGACCCGCTCTTGTCCGAGGAAGCGGCGGCGGCCAGCTGGAAATTGTTCGCCGATACGGTCGAGGCCAAAGCGGGCAAGCGGCCGATCAAGGCGGTGATTTTTTCGCACAGCCACAGCGACCATTTCGGCGGGGTCGGCGGCATCGTCACCCCCGAACAGGTCCAGCGCGACAAGATCCGTATCATCGCGCCGCACGGCTTTTCGGAAGAAGCGACCGCCGAGAACGTCCTCGCGGGCGGCGCGATGGGGCGGCGCGCGCTCTATATGTTCGGGTCGATCCTGAACCCCGGACCCGCGGGACAGGTCGATACCGGGTTGGGGCCAAAGCTGTCGTCAGGGACGATCGGCTATATGGAGCCGACCGAGACGGTCAGCGAGAAAGGCGGGCCGCTGACCATCGACGGGCTGGCATTCGATTTCCTCGATGCGGGGGGCACCGAGGCGCCGTCGGAGTTCGTCTTCTACATCCCCGCGTATAAGGCGCTGCACACGACCGAGGTCGTCACGCACAATTTGCACAATATCTTGACGCTGCGCGGCGCGCAGGTGCGCGATGCGCTGCGCTGGTCGAAGGTGATCGACGCGACCTTGCTCAAATGGGGCGGTCAGGCCGAGGTGGCACTCGCGTCGCATCACTGGCCGACGTGGGGTGCGGGCGAGGTCAGCACATTGCTGGCGAACCAGCGCGATGCCTATCGTTATGTCCATGACCGCACCCTGTTCCTGGCCAATCGCGGCGCGACTTTGCACGAGCTTGCCGACGCGACCGCCGAAGCGCCGGTGCAGGCCCGCGACTTTTCGACGCGCGGCTATTATGGCACGCTCAACCACGACATGAAGGCGGTCTACCAGCGCTATTTCGGCTGGTGGGACGGCAATCCGGCCAATTTCAATCCGCTGCCGCCCGAGCAATCGGCGCCCAAATATGTCGCGCTAGCGGGCGGGGCCGACAAGCTGCTGGCGGCGGGCAAGGCGGCGATTGCGGCGGGCGAGTATCGCTGGGGGGCGGAACTGCTGAACAAGCTGGTGTTCGCCGAGCCCGACAATCCGGCGGCGCGCGCGGCACTCGCGTCAGCCTATGACCAGCTCGGCTATCAGGCCGAATCGGGGGCGTGGCGCAACTATTATCTCGCGGGCGCGGCGAGCCTGCGCGGCAATGCGATCACTAGCTTGTCGGGCAATGGCCAGAGCCGGTCGTTCGTCAGTGCGATCCCGACCACGGTGTTTTTCGATGCGCTCGCAACGCGCTTCGATGCCGCCAAGGGGGCGGGGCTGAAAGGCATTTTCCAGTTCGTGCTGCCCGACAGCAAGGAGACGGTGGCGGTGGTCGTCGGCGGCGGGGTCGAGGTGCCGCGCTATGGCGTGACCGATGCGGCGCCGACCGCGACGGTGACGCTCGATCGCAAGACGCTCGACGATGTGATGCTGGGGCAGGCGCAGTTTCCGGCGCTGATGCAGTCGGGCGCGATCAGGATCGAGGGCGACCGTATGGCGTTCCTCAGCTGGTTCGCGCTGCACCCACCCGCCGATCCACGCTTCAATGTGGTTGTGCCATAGGCCTCTAACACGGTAACGGAGGAGCATGACCGACACCCCCGCCGTCTATCCGACCGATCCGTTCGACCCCGCGGCGCTCAACGCCGCCGAGGGGCTCGACCCCGTCGATCCCGCTTATGCACAGGTGCTGCGCGTCGCGACGGCGCTGAACCTGATCCCGCTCGCGATCGGGGCGAGTGTGTTCGACTATATGTTGGTTCGCCATATCGAGGGACCCTACGGACTGATCACCGCACTTGCGTGGCTGGTCGCGATCATTGTCATCCTGACCTTTCCGTCGCGGCGCGTGTCGCGCTGGGGCTACAAGATCGGTGACGGGCAGCTGCGCGTCGCGCGCGGCTGGCTGTTTCGCACCGACACCATCGTGCCCTTCGTGCGTGTCCAGCACATCGACGTCGGGCAGGGGCCGGTCGAGCGCTGGTTTGGGCTATCGCACCTGATCGTGCACACGTCGGGCACGCATAACAGCACCGTCACCCTGCCCGGGCTGCCCGCCGATCTGGCCGCCGCGATGCGCGAGACGATCCGGCGGCATATCCAGACCGATTTCGCATGACCGACACCGCCGCGGCTGCGGCCGCACCGATCATCGACGACGAGGTAAATTGGCAGCGGCTGCACCCCGCGACGCTGGCGCTCGCGATCGTCAAGCTGGGGCCGCGCAGCCTGAATTTCCTGCCCGCGGTCGCGGCGCTGGGTTTCACCGGCAACTGGGTGTGGATCGTCCCCGCGATCCTCGCTTTCCTGCTTTTTTCGCTGGTCGCCGCGTGGCTACACTGGCTGCGCTTTCGCTTTCTGGTCGGCGACGACGAGGTGGTGATCGAAAGCGGCGTCCTGTCGCGCCAGCACCGCACCATCCCCTTCGACCGCATCCAGGACGTCAGTATCGAACAGGGGCTGGTGTCGCGCGCGCTGGGCATCGCCAAGGTCGGGTTCGAAACCGGCGCCGGTGGCAAGGAGAATGACGCCGGCCTCGACGCGATCGCGCTCGATGCCGCGCAGGCGCTGCGCACGACGATCCGCGCCCACCGCAGCGGCGAGGTGGCGGCGGTTGCCGCAAGCGATACGCCCGATGCGCCGCCAGTGGCCGAAGACCGCTTGCTGTTCGCGATGACGCCGCGCCAGTTGCTGCTGGCGGGGCTGTTCAACTTCTCGCTCGCTGCGCTTGCGGTCGTGGGTGCGGGTATGCAGTTCTTCGACAATCTGCTGCCGTTCAAATTCAATATCTTCAACCCGATGGACTGGGCCGATGTCGCCGAAGATTATGGGCTCGACCAATGGCTGCTCTCGCATCGCTGGGTCGCGGGGATCGGCGCGGCGATGTCGCTGCTGCTGATCGGGTTCGCGAGCGGCATCGCGACGATGTTTTTCGCCAACTGGGATTTCCGTCTGACCCGCGAGCCGCGCACGCTGCGCCGCACCCGCGGGCTGACGACGCGCACCGACGTCGCGGTGCCCGTGCGCCGCGTGCAGGCGGCGATCCTTGTCACCGGCTGGTTTCGCCAGCGCTTCGGCTGGCACGAACTGCGGCTGCAGAGCCTGGCGAGCGACGGCGAGAAAGAGCGCGACCATCAGGTCGTTCCCTTCGCGCAGCTGGAATCAATCGATCCGGTGCTGGCCGAAGTCGCGATTACGCGCCCCGAGGGCGACGCCGCGTGGCAGCAAAGCCACCGCATTATCGCGCTAGGCGGGCTGGTCGGCGCGCTGGGCGCGAGCGTCGGCGGGCTGGTCGCGGTGTCATTCGGGCAGGCGCTCGGCTGGTTCGGACCAGTCGTCGGCATACTGATTGGCACCGCGTCGCTGTTCGGTGCGCGCTTCCACCGTTGGACCGACCTTGGCGAACAGGTCGCGATCCGGCGCGGGTTCTGGAAACCAAAGTTGACCTTGCTGCCGCATGCATCGGTGCAGAGCGTCGACCTCAAGAGCGATTTCATCCTGCGCCCGCTCGGCCTCGCGACCTTGGTATTCGGCGTCCCCGGCGGGAGTTCGCTAGCAAGCCATGAAATTCCCGCGATCCCCATCGCGACCGCGCGCGAGTTGCGCGACCGCATCCTGACCGCGCGAGCGCGAGCATGAGCGACGCCGCGCTCGGTATCACCCGCTCGATCCTCGGCCAGCCCTGGCATTGGCGCCGCGCGAGCGCCGACATGGCCGCCGAAAATCTCGCCCCCGACGATCTGGTCACCCAGCTGCTCCTCGCGCGCGGGGTAACCCGCGACGATCTCGACCGCCAGCGCACCCCGACCCTGCGCGGCTTCATGCCCGACCCGTCGCTGTTCCGCGACATGGACGCCGCCGCGGCGCGACTCGCCGATGCGGTCGAACGGCAAGAGGCGGTCACGATCTTTGGCGATTATGACGTCGATGGCGCCACCTCGGCGGCGCTGCTTGTCAGGCTCTTGCGCGGACTCGGGCTGCCCGCGGGCGCCTATATTCCCGACCGGTTGATGGAAGGCTATGGCCCCTCGGGCGCGGCGTTGGTCAAGATCGGCGAAGCGGGATCAAAGCTGGTCGTGACCGTCGATTGCGGCGCGCAGGCGTTCGAGGCAATCGCCGAGGCCAATGCCGCAGGGGTCGAGGTGATCGTCGTCGATCATCACCAATGCGCAACCACCCTGCCCGCGGCGCTGGCGCTGGTGAACCCGAACCGGCTCGACGAAGCGCCCGATGCGGCGATCCACGGCAATCTCGCCGCGGTCGGGGTCGCCTTTCTGCTCGGCGCCGCCTTGCTCCGCACTTTGCGCGGGCGCGGCTTTTTCGCAAACCGTGACGAGCCTGTGCTGATCGACCTGCTCGACCTGGTCGCGCTTGGCACCGTTGCCGATGTCGCGCGCCTCACCGGGTTCAACCGCGCGCTGGTGACGCAGGGGCTGAAGGTGATGGCGCGGCGCGGCAACACCGGGCTGGCGGCGCTGATGGACGCGGCGCGGCTGACCAAGCCGCCGACTGCGAGCGACATGGGCTTTGCGCTTGGCCCGCGGATTAACGCGGGCGGCCGCGTCGGCAAGTCGGACCTTGGCGTGCGGTTGCTGACGACGTCGGACCCGCAGGAGGCCGCCGACATTTCGCAGGAACTCAACCGGCTCAACGAAGAGCGCCGCGCGATCGAAGCGGGGGTGCTCGACGAAGCGATGGCGGCGAGCACCGCCTGCGGCAACGCGCCGGTCGCGATCGTCGCCGGGCAAGGCTGGCACCCCGGGGTGATCGGCATCGTGGCGGGGCGGCTGAAGGAACGGTTGCACCGCCCCGCGATCGTCATCGCGCTCGATGACGCGGGCGTCGGCAAGGGGTCGGGGCGCTCGATCAGCGGCGTCGACCTTGGCGCCGCGATTCTCGCCGCCAAGGAAAGCGGGCTGCTCGTCGCTGGCGGCGGCCACGCGATGGCGGCCGGGCTGACTGTGGAAGCCGACAAGGTCGATGCGCTCGGGGCCTTCCTCAACGACCGGCTGGCCGCTGACGTCGAGCGCGCGAGCGGCGACAAGGCGCTGCTGATCGACGCAGTGCTGGCGCCGCGCGGGATTTCGCCGCTCTGGTGCGACGCGATCGAGAGCGCCGGACCATATGGCGCCGGCTGGCCCGCGCCGCGCGTCGCCACCGGCCCAGTGCGGATCGTCGAGGCGAGCATTGTCGGCACCGACCATGTCCGGCTTATCGTATCGGGAGACGACGGCGGACGCTTCAAGGCGGTCGCCTTTCGCAGCGCCGAAACCGAGCTCGGCCAGACCTTGCTCCACGCGCGCGGGGGACGAAAATTATGGCTCGCGGGCCGCGCGAAACGCGACGATTGGGGCAGCCGCCCCGCCGCCGAACTCCATCTTGAGGACGCTGCCTGGGCCGATTGAACCCACGCCGCGCAATATTTTTGCGCGAGCGCAGCGCCAGCGCGCTTGACCGTATGGAGATGCGAGTCTAATGCGCCGCTTCACCGAATGACGGCCCCTTCGTCTAGCGGTCTAGGACGTCGCCCTTTCACGGCGAAAACACGGGTTCGAGTCCCGTAGGGGTCACCACGGTCAAGCGCGCGGTCGGCGCGTTTTTTCTGAAAATTTCCGACCCAACGGCCCCTTCGTCTAGCGGTCAGGACGTCGCCCTCTCACGGCGAAAACACGGGTTCGATTCCCGTAGGGGTCACCAGCATTTCCGCGGGTTTGCGGGGATGGCTGGGGAATTGCCCCAATGCATCCCTAATATCCACTCTACATCACGCGGACATTATAGGCTTCTTCAAGCCACACGCAGGCGCGGTTGCGCGCCTCGGTCGAGCGGCCATGCAGCGCGAGCTTCATCATCGTTTCCAGATCACCATCAGCCGCGGCAGCGTCGATCGCCTGACCTTCATTCAATGCGATCGACGAAAAAGCGATAATTGCGCACTGGCCGTCAGCTACCGGGGTTGCGCCGCGGCTGGCATTGCCGGTGAGCGAGGGGAATTGCAGAACATTGGTCATTGTCGTTTCTCCTTGGGTTGATGCCCCAAGGCTCCGGAAAACCGGTGTTGATAGAGTCTCCTCGATCATCGAGTCGAGTTCGGAATTACTGATCATGCCACGGCCTGCAATCCCTTGCGCTGGATGATCGAAAGCAACCGCAACGCGGGGCCACCCGGACGTTTCACACCCCGCTCCCAATCCGACACCAGATTACGCGATACGTTAAGATAGGCCGCGAACACCGGCTGCGAGACATGCTCGCGCTCGCGGATCGCGCGGATTTCGTCGCCCGCCAGCACCGGGGCCGGAGCAAGACACGCCTCATCAAAGGTGCGCAGCGTTGCACGCGACACAACTCCCGCGTCGTGCGCGTCGCTCATCATCTCATGGATCGCGCCCGCGATCTCGCTGCGATAGCCCTTATCCTTCGTCATCGTTGCCATCTTCGATCTCCACAAGCGTTCCCGACTCCACCAGCCGGTCCAGTTCCTCGCCGTTCCATTCCAACGCTTCGGTTGCCGCGTCGCGCAACAGCGCCAGGTCGCCTTTCGATATGTTCGCCTGTACGCTCTTGGCGAACCCGAAAGCGAATACCGCGCGATCGCCATGCCGGAACAGGATCAACGTGCGATAGCCGCCCGACTTACCCTTGCCCGGTCACGCCACGCGCTGCTTGATGACGCCGCCGCCAGGGTCAGCGTCCATCAGCCCACTTTCGGCTCGCTGCACGGCATCGCGAAGGGCCGAGTCGTCAATTCGCTCCTTCCGCGCGAAGCGCTCGAACCAGCCATTCTTAAAAATGCGCGGTATGGTCGGTTCTCCTCCTTAACTGCCATTATATAACACATAGCATTATATTTCAATATTGGGCATCGGCCTTCGAAAGCGCCGAAGCGCCCAATCTTGCAGCTATCGGCACCATGGTGCCTCGCCGAGCGATGTTGCAGGTCATATCCATCTGATCCTGCCCGAACCGACCGAGCACGCGGCCTGTTTTCGCGCATTGGCGGCGGGGGGCGACCGAATTGTTCGTTGCTTTGCCAGCGCCGACGATGGGATGGGGGGAGAAGCGATAGCGGCGGCGCCATCCTGCTCTTTCGCTGGCAGGGTCGGCAAGGGAATGTTCCTTCCCCTGCCGACCCTATTCGGGGCCGGTCACAGCCAAGCGTTGTTCGGCGCGGCCCATCGACAACAGGATCGGATCCGATGCCTGCCGCGCGGCAAAATCAGCCTTGCTCGCGATCCCTTGCCAGGTGATGCCGATCAGCGATTGCGCAATCGCCCCGCCGAGCGTGTCGCCGGGGCCGGGCAGGATGATGACGTCGGGCGCATATTCCTTGACCGCGACCTGCACCGAGCGCGCAAAATCATAAGGCGCGAGGATCTGGTGGCCGAAGGTGTAGTCCCAGATCGCGGCGGGGTCGCTGGCGAAGCGGCGCCAGATGTGGCCGCGGCCATCGACCAGCGGAATCGCCGGCGTGCCGAACAGCGAGGCAGGCAGTTCGGCCTTGGCCTTGTCCGCGCTGCCGAACATCAGCGGGGTGTGGAAGGGGCCGTGGCCCGCGAGGCGCAGCGGATCGCGCCCGGGGGTCGGCGGCGCTTCGGCGAGCAGCGCGGCGAGGCCTGCCTCATCGCCCGCGAGCACGAGCATCCCGGCAAGGTCGATCGACAGCGCGAGCGCATGGTCGGGGCGCGCGGCGATGGCGGCGACGAGGCCCAGCAGTTGATCGCGGAGACCTGGGACCGGGCGCCAATTCTCGTCGACGACTTGCAGCAATATCTGCCCGCCGGGGCCGTGCGTCTGGCTGTTGAGGCCCATCGCATTGCTGATGCGGAAACCGTCCTCGACCGACACCGCGCCGCCAAGCGCCAGCGCGCTGTACCAGCCCATCGAATTGCCCGCGACCGCGACAACGTCAAATTGCTCGCGGTCGATACTGAGAAAATCGAGCGCGGTCGCGGTGTAGATCAGCGGTGCCGCGACGTCGCCGCGCATATGCGTGGCAACGCTGAAACGCTCGGCGCCGTCGAGTTCGGTCACCGTCGGATGGCCGCGGTCACGTCGCTGGGCGTCGAAATTGGCGATGACATCGGCGAAGCGCGTGCCGTGCAGCCGCGCGATGCTGCCGAGTTCGCCCTTGCCATAGGTGCCGCGGCCGGGGGCGACGACGAGCGCAGTTTTGCGCGCGGTCATGCGAGCATCTCCTTTGCGGCGGCATAGATCGAATCGCGGCTCGGCAGGGTCAGGGTCGCGGCCTTGCCCAGCGGAATGAAGCTGTCGTCGGCGGCGATACGCTTCAGCTGTTTATCGGGAGTGCGTTCGACGAAAGTCGCCATCAGCGCCTCGCTCTGCGAGCCGGTGATGCGGCATTCGTCGACGATCAGGACGCGATTCGCATCGCCGACCGCGGCGACGAGCTTGTCTTCGTCGACCGGGCCGAGCCAGCGCAGGTCGATCACGCGCGCTTGGACGCCATCGGCGGCAAGCAATTTTTCCGCCTGCCGCGAGAGATAATAACCATTGCCATAGGTCACGATCGCCAGATCGGCACCGTCGCCATGGATGCCGACGTCGCCGAAATGGATCGACGCGCCGTCGCCCGGCGCTTCGTAGGTGCTGGTCCACAGACCATCGCCCTCTTCGTGAAGATCGCGGGTCATATAGAGCGCGATCGGTTCGACGAAGACGACCACCCGCTGCTCTTCACGCGCCAGCCTGACGCACTCGCGCAGCATCGCCACCGCGTCGCGCCCGTTCGACGGCACCGCAAGAATGACGCCCGGAATATCGCGGAAGACGGCGAGGCTGTTGTCGTTGTGGAAATGGCCGCCGAAGCCCTTCTGGTACCCGAGCCCCGCAATGCGCAGCACCATCGGATTGGTATATTGGCCGTCCGAGAAGAAGCTGAGCGTCGCCGCCTCGCCGCGGATCTGGTCCTCGGCATTGTGGACATAAGCGAGGAACTGGATTTCGGGCATCGGCAGGAAGCCATTATGCGCCATGCCGATCGCGAGCCCGAGGATCGCCTGTTCGTCGAGCAAGGTGTTGACGACGCGCGCCGACCCGAAACGCTGGTGAAGCTTCGCGGTGACATTATAGACGCCGCCCTTTGGCCCGACATCCTCGCCCATGACGGCGATTTCCTTGTGCGCGAGCATCAGGTCGGCCAGCGCCCAGCTCAAGAGCCGCGCCATATGCTGCGGCTTGTCCATCGCGCCGGCATCGCTGCCGAACATCGTCTTGCGGTCTTCGTCCGACGGGGTGTTCATGCGGGCGATGTCGCGCCGGGGCGGGACGATGCTTTTCATGACGTGCGCGGCGGTGGTGATCTTCGGGCGCAGGATCGCGGCCTCGGCTTGCCGCGCGAGGGTGGCGCCGATCTCCTCATAGGCATCGGCGATGTCGGCGGAAGTCATCCACCCTTGCTGCGCCATCAGCGCCGCGCCCGCGAGCAGCGGATCGCGTGCCTCGTCGGCCTCGATCAGCCCCTTGGGCAGATAGGCGCCCTGCACGTCGGACCCGGCGTGACCATAGAGCCGCACCGTTGCCATGTGGAGAAACACCGGCTTGCGATACCGCCGCGCATAGTCGGCGGCTTCGCATGCGCCGGCATAGGCCGACACAAGGTCGCTGCCGTCACATTTGATGTAATGCAGTCCGGCTCGGTGGCGGAACTGCGCCTCGATCCAGCCGGTCGGGGTGCGCGTCGAAATGCCGATCCCATTGTCTTCGCACAGGAAGATCAGCGGCATCGGCGAGCCCTGGAACGCTGCCCAGCCCGCGGTGTTGAACGCGCCCTGCGCGGTCGAATGGTTCGCCGAGGCGTCGCCGAAGCTGGTCAGCACGACGGCATCGTCGGGCAGTGGCAGCCCGGTCATGCCAAGACGGCGCGCGATACCGATCGAGAAGGCGGCGCCGACCGCCTTCGGCAGATGCGAGGCGATCGTCGAGGTTTGCGGCGGGATATTGAGCGCTTTCGATCCGATCACCTTGTGGCGCCCGCCCGAAATCTGGTCTTCGGATGAGGCCGCAAAGCTGAGCAGCATGTCCCAAGTCGGGGTCTGCCCCGGCACGTGCCGCGCGCGGTGCAGCTGGAAAGCGTTCGAGCGATAATGGAGGAACGCCATGTCGGTGACGCGCAGCGCCGCGGCGACCGCGGCGTTGCCTTCATGCCCCGACGATCCGATCGTGTAGAAACCTTCGCCCCGCGCCTGTAGCGTGCGCGACAGCCGGTCCATCTGGCGGCTGGTCAGCTGCGACAGGAAAATATCGGTCGCGTCGGCGCGCGACAGGCGCGCGGTCGCCGGATCGGGCGCATCGGCGCGGTCCGGCAAGCGGCCGCCCGCCAACGCGCCGAGGAATTTTTCATGTACTGCCTGCGCCGCGTCCACCGACATCCTCCTGTTCGGCCTTTTGCCTGATTGCCCACGTGGTTACGCGCGCAACCATCGGCCCCATGCGGCAGCGCGCTATAACGGGGCAGACCGGTACGCAAGCATCTCTTGCCTTGGCGCGCCGCCTCGCGCTACGCCTTGGCGCGATGACAATGCACGGCGGAACAGTCTTTTGGGCATGATGTCGCTGTGGATCACCCAGGCGTCAGCGGCCGCCGATGCTTCGAGCGCGGGCGGCGGCTGGCTGATCGATCCCGAGCTCGTCGATCCCGCCTATAGCCAGACGATCGCGGGCGGCGAAATCCAGACGGTATTTCCACCGCCCCCGCCCCCGCCGCCACCGACCCCCGAATGGCTGAGGTCGCTGTTCGACATGATCGGCAGCTTTTTCCAATGGAGCGCGCCCGCCGCCAAGCCTTTGCTGTGGATCGGCGTCGCGCTGCTGGCACTGTTTTTGCTCTATCATTTTGCCCCCGCCTTTGCGCGCTGGGTCGACAATCTGCCGTTCCGGCGCAAGGCGGGCAATGATGACGGCACAGATGATGTCGGGCTGGCCGAAGCTGGGGCGGCGCGCGCGTTGCTGAGCGAGGCCGATGCGCTGGCGGCAGAGGGGCGCTTTGCCGAAGCCGTCCACCTGCTGCTCTATCGCAGCGTCGAAGATATCGAAGGCCGCCGCCCTGGGCTGGTCAAGCCCGCGATGACCTCACGCGACCTCGCCGAAGCGCGCGATTTGCCAGGGGTTGCCCGCGACGCATTCAGCCGCATCGCGCGTGCGGTCGAGATCAGCCTGTTCGGCGGGCGTTTGATCGACGCCAACGCTTGGCAACAATGCCGCAGCGCCTATGCCGAACTGACGGTGCCAAAGAATTGGGCGCGGACATGAGCGGCGGGGTAGCAAGCGACGGCGGGTTCAACCCGCGCCTGATCGCGGGCGTCGTCGCGATCGGCGTGATCGCGTTCATCGCGCTGTGGGCGCTGATCGCGCTGGGTCCGCAGCTGAACAGCGGCAACGACGGCGGCGGCCATGCGCTGTCGAAGGCCGCGCCGGGTTACGCCGGAATCGTCGACCTGCTCGAACGCAGCGACGCCGCGGTGGACCTCCGCCGCCGCGAAGAAGCGCCGACGCTGGAGGATCCCGAATTGTTGATCCTCACCCCTAGCCATACCACCAAGGCCGACGACCTTGCCCGTCTGATCAGCGAACAGCGCGGCGGGGCGGTGCTGATCATATTGCCGAAATGGCGGACCGGCCGCCATCCGTCGAAAGCGGGTTGGGCAGGGGGCGGCTTTGCGTCCGCGCCGTCGCCCAAGATGCTGCCGCCCGCTGCTGGACGCATCGACAAGATCGGCAGCGAGCCCAACGCGCGCGGCGCGCAAGCGAAAGGCCATCTGGGCGGCTATCCGATGACGCTGACGCTGCCCAACCTGCGCACGCAGGTGCTGAACGCGCCCGATATGGAGACGTTGATCGCCTTTCCGCACGGCGGCGCGGTGCTGGCGAAGCAGCCCGATGCGCCGATTTACATCCTGTCCGATCCCGACTTCGTCAACAATCTGGCCTTCGTGAACCGCGATCGCGCCCGCGCGGCGGCGATGCTGGTCGATGCGGTGGCCGAGGATGCGGGGGCATATAGCGTCGCGTTCGACGTGACGCTGAACGGCTTTGGCAGCCAGCGCTCGTTGCTGCGCTTTGCGTTCGTGCCGCCGTTCATCGGCATCACCCTGTGCCTTATCGCCGCGGGGCTGCTTGCATTGTGGCAGGCGTGGATGCGCTTCGGCCCGGCGCTGAAACCAGCGCGCGCAATTGCGGTATCGAAAGCGGCGCTGATCGCCAACAGCGCCGACCTGATCAAACAGGCGCGGCGTGAGCTCGACGGCGCCGATGCCTATGTCCGCAGCCAGCGCAGCGCGATTGCGCGGCGGTTGCACGCGCCGGGCGGGCTGGACGACGCCGCGACCGACCGCTGGATCGACAAGCATCTGCGCGTCGGCGGCGAAACATTTTCCGCACTCGCACGGCGGCTGCCGCTCGCGCGCAACACTCATGAGTTTTTGGCAGACGCGCAGGCGCTGCACGACATCAGGAAGGATTTACTGCGTGACAGCCAATAATATCGCACCAGGAGTGGGAGGCGTCCAGGCGCTCGGCGCCGCGATCGAGGCCGAGGTCGCCAAGGTCGTGTTCGGGCAGGGACCGCTGACCCGCATGGTGACGATCGCGCTGCTCGCGGGCGGCCATGTGCTGCTCGAAGGCCCGCCGGGAACCGCGAAGACCTTGCTCGCGCAGGCGTTCGCGCGCGCGACGGGCCTCGATTTCGGGCGCATCCAGTTCACTCCCGACCTGATGCCGGGCGACATCCTGGGGTCGAACCTGTTCAACTTCCAGACGTCGAGCTTCACCCTGACCAAGGGGCCGATCTTTACCGAGCTGCTGCTCGCCGACGAAATCAACCGCACCCCGCCCAAGACGCAGGCCGCACTGCTCGAAGCGATGCAGGAACGCCGCGTGACGATCAACGGCGAGGCGCATGTGATGAGCCCGCGCTTCACCGTGCTGGCAACGCAGAACCCGATCGAGCAGCAAGGCGTCTATCCGCTGCCCGAGGCGCAGCTCGACCGTTTCCTGTTCAAGCTGGTCGTCGATTATCCCGCCGCCGATGAGGAACGACGCATCGTCGCCGACCATGGCGGGCGCTTCAAAAGTCCCGCAGTCGCCGATTTTGGAGTGACCGAAGTCGCGAATGCGAAAACGATCGAAGCCGCGATCGACACGATCGCCACGGTACGGCTGGCCGACGAGATCGTCGACTACATCGTCCGGCTCGTCCGGGCGACGCGCGAGAGCGCCGATCTGGAATGCGGCGCCTCGCCCCGCGCCGCGACATTGCTGGCGCGCGCCGCCTGCGCCGCGGCGGCGCTAGACGGGCGCGATTATGTGATTCCCGACGACATCCAGCGCCTCGCGTCGGGCGTGCTGCGCCACCGCGTCATCCTGTCGGCGGCGGCGGAGATCGAAGGGCGCAGCGTCGAAGAGGTCGTCGCGGCGCTGCTCGACCTCGAAGAAGTCCCGCGGTGATCGGCACCTGCAATCGATCCTGCCTGTCGCGCCGCGATGGGGAGGGGGACCGTCGCCGAAGGCGATGGTGGAGGGGCGGCGACCTTCGCGCCAAAGCCCCTCCGCCAGCGCTTCGCGCTGCCACCTCCCCATGGCTCCGCCACAGGGAGGCTCTATCCCTATGATCTACCCAACCCGCCGGGCGATCTATCTGCTGCTGCTCGGCGCCCCGATCGCGCTCGCGCTCGGGCTGGTGCGGCCCGAGCTGTGGCTGGTCGCGCCCGGGTGGATCGGGGTGATCGTCGCGTGCCTGATCCTCGACACCATCGCGGGGGCGAGTCCGCGCCACCTCGCGCTCGACGCCCGTTTTCCGCATCAGGTCGGGGTCGGTGATCCGTTCGACCTGGCGCTGACGGCGACCGGGCCAGCGGTGCCGCCGCGCGCCGAACTGGCGCTCGCGCTCGACGAGCGGTTCGTCGAGGGCGGACGACTCGCAGGCGATATGCGCAGCACGAGCGGCAGCGAAGCTTTGACCAGCACCCTTTCGCTCACCGCCTCGCGGCGCGGACAGGCATTGATCGAGGCGCTGTGGATCCGCTGGGCCGGGCCGCTCGGGCTGGTGTGGAAACAGCGCCGCTTTGGGATCGACGGCGCGATCAGCGTCGTCCCCAGCCTGCGCGCGGTCACCGACGAAGGCAGCCGGCTGTTCCAGCGCAACAGCTGGTTCGGACTGCGCCAGCAGCGCCTGCGCGGCGAAGGCACAGAATTCGAAGCGCTCGCCGAATATCAGCCGGGGATGGACCGCCGCGCGATCGACTGGAACGCGTCGGCGCGCCACGTCAAACTGCTCGCCAAGGAATATCGCGTCGAACGCGACAACCGCGTGGTGCTGGCGATCGACAGCGGGCGCACGATGGCCGAACCCGTCGGCGGCATGCCGCGCGTCGATCGCGCGGTGTCGGCGGCGCTGCTGCTCGCCTATGTCGGGCTGAAACTGAACGACCGCATCAGCCTGTTCTCCTTTGCCGCCAAGCCGCACACGCTGACCCCCGCCTATATGCACACGCAGGATTTTCCGGCACTGCAGCGCACCGCGAGCCTGATCGATTATGCGCACGTCGAAAGCAATTTCACCCTCGCGCTGACGACGCTTGGCGCCCAGCTCAACCGCCGCTCGCTGATCATCCTGTTCACCGAATTCACCGACGCCACCAGCGCTGACCTGATGATCCGCGCCGCCGGACGGCTGGTGAAGAAACACCGGCTGCTGTTCGTCGTCATCAAGGATGAAGAGGTCGAAAGCGAGGAACGTCGCCGCCCCGAAACCGGCGCCGACGTCACGCGATCGAACGTCGCCGCAGCAATGCTGCGCGACCGCCAGCTGGTGATCGCTCGGTTGCAAAGGCTCGGCGCCGATGTCGTCGAAGTGCCCGCTGACGCGATGGGGGCGAGAGCGGTCGAAGCCTATCTCGGCATCAAGCGGGCGGGCACCTTATGATCCCCGCGGCCGCCCCGACGCGCGCCCTCGACGCACCGAGCTTTTCGACCGGCCGCTTTCGTGCCGAACGCGAGGCCGACTGGATCGCGTTCGACCTGCTGCTTACCAAGCTCGAGAAAAAGGGTGTCAAGGCGCTGACCAGCGACGAGCTGTTGCAACTGCCCCTGCTCTATCGCGCCACGCTGTCGTCGCTGTCGATCGCGCGCGCGACCAGCCTCGACAAGGCGTTGCTCGATCATCTCGAGGCGCTGTCGATCCGCGGCTATTTCCTCGTGTATGGCGTGCGCGAGACGCGTTGGAGCCGCATCCGGCGCTTCGTCCTCTACGACTGGCCCGCCGCGGTGCGGTCGGTGTGGAAAGAGACGATTATCATTTCGCTGATCATCCTGCTCGGCGCGATCACCAGCTACTCACTCGTCGCCAACAACCCTGAATGGTATTATAATTTCGTCGGCGAAGACATGGCGGGCGGCCGCGATCCACGCGCCACCGCCGAATATCTGCAATCGACGCTGGGGCATGGCAAGGCGGCGAGCGAGGGCGAAAGCGGCCTGCACGTCTTTGCGACCTATTTGTTCACGCACAACAGCCGCGTGTCGATCCTGTCCTTTGCGCTGGGATTTGCCTTTGGCGTGCCGACGATGATGCTCGAATATTATCAGGGGATCGGGCTGGGCGCGATGATGGCGGTGTTTGCCGGCAAGGGACTGGGTTTCGACTTCGGTGGCTGGCTGTTCATCCACGGTACCACCGAATTGTTCGCCGCGGCACTGTCGGGCGCCGCCGGGCTGCGCATCGGCGCCGCGGTCGTTTTCCCCGGCGCGCGCAGCCGGTTACAGGCGGCGGCGGAGGCGGGGCGGACCGCGGGCAAGGTGATGATCGGGGTCATATTGATGCTGTTCATGGCCGGACTGCTCGAAGGGTTCGGCCGCCAGCTGATCACCGACACGATGCTGCGTTATGGCATCGGCACGCTGATGCTGCTGTTCTGGATCGCCTATTATTATATCCCGCGGCGCGAGGATGTGACATGAGCGCCGCTGCCGCGCAGGCCAACGCCAAATCGCGCAGCGCGCGGGCGAAGAAAGTCCGCCAGTTCATCACCCCCGAAGGGGTCGATCTGGAATTGCGCATCGCAAGTTCGGGGCTGCGGTTTGGGGCGCTGCTGGTCGATCTGATCCTGATCGTGCTGGCGTTATTCCTGTTCTCGCTCGTGATGCTGTGGATCGGCTTTGCCTCGCAATCGGACATCACCATGGTCGTCTGGATGCTTGGCGCCTTCCTGCTGCGCACCTTCTGGTTCGTCGGCTTCGAGCTGGGATCACGCGCCGCGACGCCGGGCAAAAGGCTGATGGGCATTCGCGTCGTGGCGCGCGACGGCGGGGGGGTGAACCCCCCCCCCGGGGGGGCGCGCCAAATGATACGCGCGCGCGCGCGGTTACAGGCGCGGCTTGAGGTGGGGGTGGGGGGGGCGGGGCGGCCGGCCCCGCGCCACGCCGTGGTGGCGCGCAATCTGATCCGCGAGCTCGAGCTGTTCCTGCCGCTGATGATGCTGGGGGTCGGCGCGGCGGAGGATATGGTGTCGGGCTGGACGATGGCGGCGGGGGTGCTGTGGTCGCTGACGCTCAGCCTGTTCCTGCTGTTCAACCGCGACCGGATGCGAATGGGCGATCTGATCGCCGGAACCTGGGTGGTGATGGCGCAGCGCGTGAAGCTCGACGCCGATATCGCCACCGGCACCGCGGGCGACGCGATGACGTTCAGCGAGGCCGAACTGGCGGTGTACGGCATTTTCGAATTGCAGGAGCTCGAACGCGTCCTGCGCGGCAGGGACGCCCGCGCGATGCGCGAGGTCGCCGACACGATCCGCGCCAAAATCGGCCGCCCCGTCGCCGAAGAGGATGACGTCTTCCTGCTGAGCTACTACCGCCAATTGAAAGCCCGGCTCGAACGCAAATTGCTGTTCGGCAAACGGCGAGAGGATAAATATGCCAGTGACTGACCCGAATTCGGTAACCGCTGCGCTGCATCAGCGGCGATCGATCCGCAAATTTACCGACCAGCCCGTCGATCAGGCGCTGCTCCGGGATATTTTCGCCGCGGCGCAGCGCGCGCCGTCGGGCGGCAATCTTCAGCCCTGGCAGGCGACGGTGCTGACCGGCGCACCCTGGGCGGCGGTGAAGGATGCGGTCGCGGCGCGGCTGGCGATGGGGCGCGAGGGTTATCAGCCCGAATATGACATCTATCCCAAGGGGCTGACCGATCCGTGGGAGACGCGGCGCTTCGGGGTCGGCGAGGGGCTCTATGCCGCACTCGGTATCCCGCGCGAAGACAAGGCGGGTCGGCTGGCTCAGTTCGTGGAGAATTACCGGGGTTTCGGCGCACCGGTGATGCTTTTCCTCCACTGCTCGCGCATCATGGGGCCACCGCAATGGTCGGACATGGGCATGTGGCTGCAATCGGTGATGCTGCTGCTCGTCGAGGGCGGGCTCGCCAGTTGTCCGCAGGAATGCTGGGCGATGTATGGCAAGACGGTGCGGGAGACGCTGGCGCTGGGCGACGGCCAGATTTTGTTCACCGGCCTCGCGATCGGCTATGCCGACGAAAACGCCGCGGTGAACCAGTGGCCGGTGCCGCGCGTAGGACTGGACGAAGTGATCGATTGGCAGGGATTTTGACTATGAAGCGGCAGCGGATGTGGACACAATATGGGCTGGCGGTGCCGTTGATGCTGGCGGTCGCGGGTTGCGCCGCGGTCCCAACCCCCGCCCCGCCGCCGCCGCGTCCGGCGCCTGTCGCCGCCGCGCCGACCCCGGCACCGCTTCCGACCCCGACCAGGGGCTGGGAAGAGCGCGCCGTCGATAGTGGCGCGTGGCGTTATGATGCAGGCAGCCGCGCTGCGGCGTTCATCCCGACCGGCAGCGCCAATCCGCTGCTCACCATGACATGCAGCGGCAGCGCGATACGACTTACCTCGGCACTGGCGGGCGCCGTCAGCCTGCGCACGAGCGCCGGGACCGACGAGATCCGCTTCGATGGCGGCAGCGCAACGCTGCCCAACCGCGACCCGCGGCTCGACCGCATCGCGTTCAGCCGCGGACGGTTCGCGCTGGAAACGCCGGAGGGCGGCGCGCTGACGCTGCCGGTGCAGTCGGAGATCGGGCGGGTGATCGAGGATTGTCGATAAAAGGATCCTCCCTGTCGCGCAGCGATGGGGAGGTGGCAGTCCGAAGGACTGACGGTGGTGCAATGGCGCTGCCGTCGCAAGGCCGCTCCACCATTCGCTTCGCGAACGGTCCGCCTCCCCAGGGCTTCGCCACAAGGAGGATTGGCAGTTATCCCCCCAGCTGTACCGTTCCGCCCCGGATCCAGCCCCAGCGACACGGACCCTGATATTCGCGCGCATTGGCGACCGATTTGCCGACCCCGCACATATCGGGGTCGGTCCCCGGCGCTGCAAAGACCACCCCGAACCAGGCGTCATCGTTGGTTGCTTCGCACAGCGACACATTGGCACCGCCCGCCAGCTTGGCCTTGACCGCGCGCGTTTCGTCAGGCGCCCAATAGACGTCGGTACCGCCCGCCTTGACGCGACTGATGCTCGAACAAGCAGGCAGGCTTGGCCCCTCGGTGCCGATCATCACCGCGCGCGTCGCGAGCGGTTCGCCCGCCACGGCCGGAGCATTTTCGGCAGGCGGTTCGGGCTGGCTGCACGCGGCGAGCGGCATTGCCAGCGCAGCAGCCAGCGACAAAGCGATACGGGGGGAGCGATGCGTTTTCATGCCCCGAATCTAGCCG
The DNA here is from genome assembly GCF_019459305.1 of Sphingopyxis sp. Lineage (GTDB taxonomy): Bacteria > Pseudomonadota > Alphaproteobacteria > Sphingomonadales > Sphingomonadaceae > Sphingopyxis. The sequence continues at coordinate 26,407 of NZ_JAIBES010000146.1, forward strand.
CCGCGGCGTGACCATGCAACGCTCGTCGCGAAAGCACCAAGACCCGCATTTTCGCTTGGGTTTTGGCATCTGCGACCCTATATAATCGGCATGACGGACACCCCTGAAAATATGGCGCCGAGCGCCAATGCCAACCTGCCCAATGCCAATGCTTATGGCGCCGATTCGATCAAGGTTCTCAAGGGCCTGGATGCGGTCCGCAAACGCCCCGGCATGTATATCGGCGACACCGACGACGGGTCGGGGCTGCACCACATGGTGTTCGAGGTGTCGGACAATGCGATCGATGAAGCGCTCGCGGGCCACTGCGACCTCGTCCTGATCACCCTCAACAGCGACGGATCGGTCAGCGTCGAGGACAATGGCCGGGGCATCCCGACCGGCATCCACGCCGAAGAAGGCATTTCGGCGGCCGAGGTCATCATGACCCAGCTCCACGCCGGCGGGAAGTTCGAGAACACCAGCGACGACAATGCCTACAAGGTGTCGGGCGGTCTGCACGGCGTCGGGGTCAGCGTCGTCAACGCGCTGTCCGAATGGCTCGAGCTGACGATCTGGCGCGACGGCGAAGAGCATTGGATGCGGTTCGAGCATGGCGATTCGGTTGCGCCGCTCAAGGTCAACGGCCCCGCCCCGGCGGGCAAGAAGGGCACGCGCGTCACCTTTCAGGCATCGACCGAAACCTTCAAGAATGTCCTCGAGTTCGATTTCGAAAAGCTGGAACATCGCTACCGCGAACTTGCGTTCCTCAACTCCGGTGTCCGGATCAAGCTGGTCGATGCCCGCCACGCCGAGCATCAGTCCCACGATCTTTATTATGAGGGCGGCATCGGCGCCTTCGTCAAATATCTCGACCGCAACAAGAACGCATTGCTGCCCGATCCGATCGCGATCAGCAGCGAGCGCGATGGCATCGGTATCGAGGTCGCGCTCGAATGGAACGACAGCTATTATGAAAATGTGCTGTGTTTCACCAACAACATCCCGCAGCGCGACGGCGGCACGCACCTCGCCGCATTCCGCGCCGCGCTGACGCGCACGATCAACGGTTATGGCGACAAGTCGGGCCTCCTCAAAAAGGAGAAGGTCAGCCTGACCGGCGATGACATGCGCGAAGGCTTGACCGCGATCGTGTCGGTCAAGCTGCCCGATCCCAAATTCTCGTCGCAGACCAAGGACAAGTTGGTCAGCAGCGAAGTACGTCAGCCGCTCGAAAGCCTGATGGCCGACCGGATGACCGAATGGCTCGAGGAAAACCCTGCCTATGCCAAGGCGGTGATCCAGAAAGTCATCGACGCCGCCGCGGCGCGCGAAGCCGCGAAAAAGGCGCGCGAACTGACGCGGCGCAAGGGCGCGATGGACATCGCCTCGCTGCCCGGCAAACTCGCCGACTGCCAGGAACGCGACCCCGCCAAATGCGAATTGTTCCTGGTCGAGGGTGACTCGGCAGGCGGATCGGCCAAGCAGGGCCGCGACCGCAAGGTTCAGGCGATCCTGCCGCTGAAGGGCAAGATCCTGAACGTCGAGCGCGCGCGCTTCGACCGGATCATCTCGTCGAAGGAAGTTGGCACGCTGATCCAGGCGCTCGGGGCCGGCATCCGCGACGAATTCAATATCGAAAAGCTGCGCTATCACAAAATTGTGATCATGACCGACGCTGACGTCGACGGCGCGCATATCCGCACGCTTTTGCTCACATTCTTCTATCGCCAGATGCCCGAGATCATCGAGGGCGGTTATCTCTACATCGCGCAGCCGCCGCTCTACAAAGTCGCCAAGGGGCGCAGCGAGGTTTACCTCAAGGACGACACCGCGCTTGAAAATTACCTCGTCGACGGCGGCATCGACGCGCTGATGCTCGAAACCACCGGCGGGGCGCGGTCGGGCAATGACTTGCGCGATCTGATCGACCATGGCCGCCGCCTGCGCGCGCTGATGCGCTATGTCCCGCGCGGGCATAATTACGAACTGGTCGAGGCGCTGGCGCTCAACGGTGCTCTCGATCCGGCGCTCGACAGCGCCGGGCGTGCCGCCGCGGGCGTGCGCGCCGCCGAATGGCTCAACGCCGCCGAACGCGCGCTGACCGGCGGGATCGAAGCAAAATGGACGATCACCGCCAGCAACGGCGGCTATACGCTGGAGAAGCGCTGGCGCGGGGTCAGCGACCATCATGCGATCGACGCCGCGTTCCTGGCGAGCCAGGAAGGGCGCCGCTTGCACAAGCTGGCCGCCGAACAAGCCGAGACCTATGCCCACCCGAGCCGGTTGGTGAAGGGTAGCAGCGCCGCGGCAATGGCCGCCGACGCCGCCGCGCTGGCCGCAGCCGAGGCCGCCGAAGACGATGCCGAAGCGAGCGACAGCGACCTGCCCACCGCGAACGTTGGCAAGGTTACCCCGATCACGCGGCCGTCCGAACTGCTTGAGGCGATCTTCGCGCACAGCCGCAAGGGGCTCGCGATCAGCCGCTACAAGGGGCTGGGCGAAATGAATGCCGAGCAATTGTGGGAAACCACGCTTGATCCGTCGAACCGCTCGCTGCTGCGCGTCGAGGCCGAACAGGCCGACATCGCGCATGAAATCTTTGAGCGACTGATGGGCGACGAGGTCGAACCGCGGCGCGAATTCATCCAGACCAACGCCCTGTCGGTGGCGAATCTGGACGTATGATTTCGATTGGTTCCGCTGAAACGGCACCGATTCCAACCTCCGGACGCAAATAGACATCAGTCCAACGCGCGGTGGCTTGCCTTGGTGAGCCACCGCTGCTTTTGGCGCTCCCACGATAAGGGGATGATGTCATGCGGGTCTTTTCAGCGATGCTGATGCCGCTTGTGCTCACGGTTTCGGCCGCAGCGCAGGACGTAGAAGTTTCCGATCAGGCCATTGCCGCGATCGTCCAGGAAGCCGAAATCGACAGCGGCGTCGCGAGCTATTACGGCCGCGAACTCGCTGGCAACCGCACCGCCAACGGCGAGCGTTTCAATCCCGACGAATTGACCGCCGCGCACCGCACCCTCGCCTTTGGCAGCAAGGTGCGCGTTACCAACACCGCCACCGGCGACAGTGTGATCGTCCGCATCAACGACCGCGGCCCTTTTCATCGCGGCCGGGTGATCGACGTCAGCCACGCCGCCGCGCGGGAAATCGGAATGCACCGCAGCGGCACCGCGCGGGTAAAGCTGGCGCTGCTGAACGACGATTGACGGGCGTAGAGTAAGGGTCGGGTTGCGGCCAAAAAAGCGACACTGGTTCTCCCCTCCCTGAAAGGGAGGGCGATGTCTCAAATCTACCCCAGCTCTGCCATTCATCCGCCGTTGGTCAATCGAACACCGACCATCCCGCCGCATAGGCGAAATGTTCGAGCGCGACGGCGCCCGCGAGCGATGTGCCAGCTTCGTTGAGTCCGGGCGACCACACCGCGATCGATCCCTGCCCGGGGGCGATGCATAGGATCCCGCCGCCGACGCCGCTCTTGCCCGGCAGGCCGACGCGGAAGGCGAATTCGCCGCTGTTGTCGTAGTGGCCACAGAGCATCATGATCGCGTTGATGCGGCGCGCTCGATGCGCTTCGACGATCTGTTCGCCGGTGAGCGGATCGCGGCCTTCCATCGCCAGGAACAGCCCGGCGCGCGCGAGCTGGCGGCAGCTCATCGCGATTGCGCATTGGCGGAAATAGACGCCGACGACGGTTTCGACGGGGTGCCGCAGATTGCCGAACGCATCCATGAAATGGGCCAGGCTGCGGTTGCGCGCGCCGGCTTCGGATTCGGAAAAGGCAACGTCGAAGTCGATTTCGACACTGTCATCGCCCGCGCGGGCGCGGATAAATTCGAGGATTTCTTCGGCGACCGCATCACCCTCGCGCCCGTCGATCAGCCGGTCCGTGGTCGCGATCGCACCCGCGTTGATCAGCGGGTTGCGCGGAATGCCCTGCTCGCTTTCGAGCTGGACGACCGAATTGAACGCGCTCCCCGACGGCTCGCGACCGACGCTGGTCCACAGGTCGCTGCCGACGCGGCGCAGCGCGAGCGCCAGCGTGAATATTTTCGACACCGACTGGATCGAAAAGGCTTCATCCGCGTCGCCCGACGTGTGGACGGTGCCGTCTGGAAGGGCGAGCGCGAAACCGAGCTTGTTCGGATCGACCTTCGCCAGCGCCGGGATATAATCGGCGACGCGCCCTTGCCTCAGTTGCTCGGTCGCCAGCAGCATGGCTTCGTCGATATGATGGCGGAGGTTCTCGGTCATCCGCGATGCGTACCGCAGGAGCGCCGAACGGGAAAGGCTTGCCGCCGCCTCATCGCGGCCCCACGTTCTCCATATGAACCTCCCCGCCCCTTTTACCGACTGGTTCGCTGCGCGCGGCTGGCGGCTGCGGCGGCATCAGGCCGATATGCTCAGCGCTGGTGAGCGCGGCGAACATGCGTTGCTCGTCGCAGCGACTGGGGCTGGAAAGACGCTGTCGGGGTTTCTGCCGACGCTCGTTGATCTGACCGCGCACCCGACCGACCGGCTGCACACGCTCTACGTGTCACCGCTCAAGGCCTTGGCTGCCGATGTCGAACGCAATCTGCTCGGCCCGATCGCCGAAATGGACCTTGCCATCAGCGTCGAGAGCCGCAGCGGCGATACGTCGTCGGACAAGAAGGCGCGCCAGCGCAGCCGGCCCCCGAATATCTTGCTGACCACCCCCGAATCCTTGTCGCTGCTGGTCTCCTATCCTGACAGCTTTACGATGTTCGCCGATCTCAAGACGGTGGTGATCGACGAAATCCACGCCTTCGCGCCGGGAAAACGTGGCGACCTGCTCAGCCTTGCGCTGGCACGGTTGCAGGCGATCGCGCCGGGCCTGCGCCGCGTCGGGCTGTCGGCGACGATCGCCGATACCACCGCGTACCGCGCATGGCTGGCGCCCGACAGCGATGCTGGCAGCGTGACGCTGGTGGAGGGGGAAGCGGGCGCCGACCCCGACATCCAGATCCTGCTGCCCGAGGGCGCCGTGCCATGGGCGGGGCATTCGGGGCGTTATGCGGTGCATCAGGTGATGGCCGAGGTCGCCAAGAACCGCACCACGATCATCTTTTGCAACACCCGCGGGCTCGCCGAGCTGATCTTTCAGGAATTGTGGAAGGTAAACGACCTGTCGCTGCCGATCGCGATCCACCACGGCAGCCTCGACCGCGAGGCGCGCCAGCGCGCCGAAGCGGCGATGGCCGAAGGGCGATTGCGCGCGCTGGTCGCGACCTCCAGTCTCGACCTCGGACTCGACTGGGGCGACGTCGACTGCGTGATCCAGATGGGGGCGCCCAAGGGGTCGTCGCGGCTGCTCCAGCGCATCGGGCGCGCCAATCACCGGCTGGACGAGCCGAGCAAGGCACTGATCGTCCCTGGCAATCGTTTCGAATATCTGGAGGCGCAGGCGGCCTTGGATGCAGTCGAGGCGGGCGAGCGCGACGCCGACCGCTTCCGCCCCGGCGCGCTCGACGTGCTGGCGCAGCATGTGATGGCGCTCGCCTGCGCGGCGCCGTTCCAGGAGGATGCGCTGCTGGCGGAAATCCGTTCGGCAGCGCCGTATCGCTGGGTTGATGCAACGCTTTTTTCCCGCCTGCTCGGCTTTGTCCGCGACGGCGGCTATGCGCTCAAAAGCTATGACCGCTTTCGCCGCCTTGCCCCCGACGGACGAGGCGGCTGGCGCATCGCACATCCCAGACTCGCCGCCCAGCACCGGCTCAACGCCGGGATTATCGTCGATGCGCCGACACTCGATGTGCGGTTCAAGAACGGGCGGCGGCTCGGCACGGTCGAGGAATATTTTGCGAGCACGTTAAGCCCCGGCGACACCTTTGCCTTTGCGGGGCTCAGCCTGGAGGTCGAGGGCATCCGCGACTCGGACGTCCTCGTTCGCGCCACGACGAAGCCGGCGCGCATTCCCTCCTATATGGGCGCCCGCATGGCGCTGTCGACGCGGCTCGCTGACCGGGTGCGCGGCTTCCTTGCCGATCCGGCGAGTTGGGCACTCTTTCCTGCGGACGTCCGCTTCTGGCTCGAGATGCAGGCGCTACGCTCGGTGTTGCCGCGCCCCGGCGAGCTGCTCGTCGAAACCTTCCCGCACGAGGGCAATCATTATCTGGTCGCCTATCCGTTCGAGGGATGGAACGCGCACCAGTCGCTCGGCATGCTGATCACCAAAAGGATGGAGCGCGCCGGGTTGCAACCGCTGGGCTTCGTCGCCTCCGATTATGCGCTGGCGATCTGGTCGCTGCGCCCGGTCGCCGACCCGGCCGCGCTGTTCGACGCGGCGATCCTTGAGGATGAATTTGTCGAATGGGTCGAGGGATCGCACCTGCTCAAGCGCGCCTTTCGCGAGGTCGCGGTGATCGGCGGGCTGATCGAGCGCCAGCACCCCGGCAAGCGCAAGACCGGCAAGCAGGTGACCTTTTCGACCGACCTGATCTTTGACGTGCTGCGCAAATATGAGCCCGACCATCTGCTGCTCGAAGCCGCCTGGGCCGATGCCCGCGAGCGCCTGACTGATGTCGCGCGGCTAGGCGACCTCCTCGACCGTGCGGCGGGGACGATGCTGCACCAGCGGCTCGATCGGATCAGTCCGCTGGCGATCCCGGTGCTGGTGCTGATCGGGCGCGAAAGCGTCGCCGGCGCCGATGTCGATGATGCATTGCTCGGCGAACTGGCCGACAGCCTGGCCGATCAGGCGATGGGTCAGGGTTGATCGCTCCTCCCGGTGGCGAAACCATGGGGAGGGAAGAAACCATGGGGAGGGGAAAATGTCACCTCGGCGTTTCGCTTGCTGCCAGCCCGGATGAGGCGTAGATTACGGCCAAACATAAAGAGGATGCCCGCAATGACCCACCTTTTCAGGCGGTCGATGTTCTGGACGGCACTACTCGCCGCGCCGGTGCTGATCGGCGCCAGCCAGACTCCCCCCGCGCCGCCCCCCGTTGCCGTTCCATCCAACGGCGATTCGGCTGACGTCCTTGTCGAACCCGGCACGGCCAGCGAGATCGTCCCATTCATTCAGCCGTTCGACCTCGACGCAACGCGGCGGATGTCGGTGCAGGTCATGGTCGGCGGCAAAGGCCCGTTCGCTTTCCTCGTCGATACCGGCGCCGAACGGACCGTAATCGCACGCGAACTCGCCGCACGACTGGAGCTGGTCGAAGGTGCCAAGCTGCGGCTCGCGACGATCGGCGGGTCGGCAACGGTGCCGAGTTTCCGCGTTGCCGCGCTGCAAATGTCGGACCTGCGCCTGGCGTCCGTCGAAGCGCCCGCCTTTCACGGTCGTCATATCGGCGCTGCCGGGCTGATCGGCGTCGACATGCTCGAAAAACGCCGGGTGCTGATCGATTTCCGCAAGGAAAGGATGCAGATCCTGGAAACGCGCCGCCGCGCGCCGTCGCTGATCAAGGATGATGACGCAATCGTCGTCACCGCGCGCAATTCGGCCGGCCGCCTGATTCTTTCCGACGCGCGGCTGCACGGCAAACGCATCGACGTCATTGTCGACACCGGCGCGCAGACCAGCGTTGGCAACATGGCGTTGCAAAGACTGGTCGCGGCCCGGCGCGCGAACCGGCTGCCCTTTTCCGCGACCGAGTTGACCGCGGTGACGGGCGAGGATGTTCCCGCCTTGCGCACCGCGATCAAGCGCATCGTTATCAACGGGCTGGACATCAACGACCTGCCGGTCAGCTTTGCCGACAGTCAGGCGTTCCGTGTGCTGGGGCTCCACGACCGCCCCGCGCTGTTGCTCGGGATGGACAGCCTGTCGTTGTTCGACCGGGTGGAGATCGATTTCCCCAACCGGCGCGTCGTGTTCGACCTGCCCGATGGGGCGAACCGCCAGACCGGGCAGCGCTTTGCCGCGCACATGGTGCTGCCCGGCAGCTAGCGCGCTTGCGGGCTGCCAGCAGCATTGCCATAGCGGCGCCATGTCCGCCGCCGCGCCCTTTGCCTATGCCGGGCAGTCCTTTCAGATGCTGCCTGACCGGGCGCTGTTCTGGCCGCGCCACGGCGCGCTGATCGTCGCCGACCTGCATCTGGAAAAGGCGAGCTGGTATGCGGCGCTGGGCCAGCCGCTGCCGCCCTATGACAGCCATGATACGCTCGACCGGCTCGCGCGGCTTGCCGCAGCGACCGGCGCGCGCGCGATCTGGTGCCTTGGCGACAGTTTCCACGACCGCGATGCTGCCAACCGCATCGTTCCCGCAATCGCCGAGCGTCTGCGCGGGCAGGCCGCCGCGACGCAGCTGCTGTGGATCGCGGGCAATCATGACGGGCTGACCGGCGGCGCGTGGGGCGGCGAGATCGCTGACGAGCATGTCGTCGACGGCATCGTCTTTCGGCACCAAAGTCTGGTTCACGAAACCAGGCCCGAAGTGTCGGGGCATTTCCACCCCAAGCTGCGGCTGAATGTCCGCGGCCGCCATGTGTCGCGCCCCTGCTTTGCGGGCGACGAACGGCGATTGATTCTGCCCGCCTTTGGCAGTCTGACCGGCGGAATGACCGCCACCGACCCGGTGATCGCCGAAAATTTCGCTGGACCCTATCAGGCGATGCTGGTGGTGCGCGGGCGCCGGCTTTGCTTTCCCTGCACTGGCAGCGCGCGCGATGACGCTACGGCAAGCCGCACCCTTGGCGCCAGCTAGCCGCTAAGCACCGCCGAACGGGCACTTTTTCGCCTGTGGCCAAAAAGCCTCACCCCTCCAGAAACGACGTAAATGCGTGCCTTATGCTGGATCGCGCACGCAATTGAGTTATGCTTCGCGCGCAACAAAAATAATGAAATATTGAGAGGAGTGCCCGACATGAAATCATCTTCCCTTCGTGCTGCCCGATTTATGCGCACCAGCGCGCTTGGTGTTTCAATCGCCATGGCGGTCGTCGCGATGCCCGCTTTCGCGCAAGACGCGACCGCTGACGAAGTCGCCGACGACAGCGACAACACCCCGATCATTGTCACCGCGCAAGGCCGCTCGCAGCTCCTGTCCGACGTGCCGGTCGCGATTTCGGCAGTGAACGCCGAAACGCTGCAGAACAGCGGCGCCAACGACATCCGCCAGCTCAACCAGGTCGCGCCGTCGCTGCTCGTCTCGTCGACCGGTTCGGAAGCCAATGGTTCGGCGCGTATCCGCGGCATCGGCACCGTCGGCGACAACCCCGGCCTCGAAAGCTCGGTTCCCGTGTTCATCGACGGCGTTTATCGTTCGCGTTCGGGCATCGGCCTGAACGAACTGGGCGAGATCGACCGCGTCGAAGTGCAGCGCGGGCCGCAAGGTACGCTGGGCGGCCGCAACTCGTCGGCCGGCCTGATCAGCATCTATTCGAAAAAGCCCGAATTCAACTTCGGCGCCAATGGCGAAGCCACTTATGGCAATTACGACTTTCTGCGCTTCACTGGCAGCGTGACCGGCCCGATCAGCGACACGATCGCGGCCCGGCTCGACGGCGTCTATGTCAAGCGCGACGGTTTCTATCGTGACACGACGAACAACACCGACGTCAACGACCGCGACCGTTATTTCCTGCGCGGCCAGATCCTGTTCGAACCGACCGATGCGCTGTCGATCCGGCTGATCGCCGACTATACCTATCGCAACGAGAAATGCTGCGCCGCGACCTATGTCGACAACAGCGTCAACCCGTTTATCGGCAATCTGAACAACCCGTCGACGCCGCTCGCACCGCTGCAGACAAACGGCAACAACATCATCAACGTGCTGCGCGATCTTGGCCAGCCGCTTTCGGCGTTCAGCCAGGGCTATGGCCGTGCGATTTCGGTCAGTCCGGGACGCAGCTTCGAGGGCGTGACCAAGGATTATGGCTTCTCAGGCCAGATCGATTATGATTTCGGCGGCGCCACGCTGACTTCGATCACGGCGTACCGCGAATATCGGTCGAGCCAGGCGTCGGATACCGACTATGGCGCGGTCGATATTCTCTATCGCGCACCCAGCGACGATGCGTATCGCCAGTTCCACACCTTCACCCAGGAACTGCGCTTGCAAGGCGAAGCGTTCGACGGAACGCTCGACTGGCTCATTGGCGGCTTCTACGCCAATGAAAAGCTGACCGTGCGCGACAATCTGCGCTTCGGGAATCAATATGGCCGCTTTGCCAATTGCCGCATCATTTCGGGCGGCGGGCTTGCCGGACTTTATTCGCCGACCAGCCCGCTGTGCGTTGCGCCGGGCGTCGGCCCGGCAACGCTTGCCGGTGCCAGCGGGCCGATTTCGGGCGCCGACATCGTCGCCGCCTTCACCGCGCTCGACGGGCTTAACGATCTCGGCACGACCAACGACCGCTATTTCCAGGACGGCACAAACTGGGCGATCTTTACGCACAATATCGTTCACATTACCGATCGCCTCGATCTGACGCTGGGGCTGCGTTATACGAACGACAAGAAAAAGTTCGACGCAACCTTTGGCAACGACAACACCGTCTGCACGACCGTCCAGGGTCTTGTGCTCGACGATGCCGTCAACCCGGCGACCACCGCGACCGCTCGCGCGCTCGCGGGTGCGTTGATCGGGCTCAGCTGCCAGGGCAATTCGACCGCCGAGCTCAACGGCGTGTCGATCAACGACAAGCGCAGCGAGGACGAATGGACCGGCACCGCGATCCTGTCGTACAAGCCGGTCGATGACCTGCTGCTCTACGCCAGCTTTGCGCGCGGTTATAAGGCGGGCGGGTTCAACCTCGACCGTTCGGCGCTCAAATCGCCGATCGTGCCGTTCGGCGGACAGGCGGGCGCGCAGGCGCTGGTCGGCAACCTTCAGTTCGACCCCGAGCTGGTCGACAGCTATGAAGTCGGTGCCAAATATTCGACTGGCCCGTTCAGCCTGAGCGTGTCGGCGTTCCGATCGGATTTCAGCAATTTCCAGTTGAACACCTTTAACGGTACGGTGTTTCTGGTTGCGACGGTCAACGGTTGCGACAATCTCATCGGCGGACCCGATGCCGATACGGACCTGAGCAACGCAACGGGCACCTGCGCGGCCGACGACGTTACCTATGGCGTGCGAACGCAAGGTTTCGAGCTGGAGGCCCAGCTGGTCCCGGCGCGCAACTTCCGCATGGCGGCCGGCCTGACCTATGCCCGCACCAAATTCCGTGGCGATCTGGTGGGCAACAAAAGCGGCTTGGCGCTTGATCCGGCGCTGCGCAAGCTGCCCGGCGACAATCTGTCGAACGCGCCCGAACTGGTCGCCACCGGCAGCGTCACCTGGACCCCCGATATCGGCAGCAGCGGGCTGACCGGCCTGGTCTATATCGATGGCCGCATGACCAGCGATTACAACACCGGGTCCGACCTGTTCCCGCAGAAGGAACAGGATGGCTATGCGCTGTTCAATGCCCGCATCGGGGTGCGTGGCCCCGACGAGAAATGGGGCGTCGAGCTGTGGGCGCAGAATATCTTCAACAAGAACTATGCGCAGGTCGCGTTCAACTCGCCGTTCCAGGCGGGGACAACGTCGGCACCGTTCACCGACCCGCAGTATCCGGGCGGCCGCCAGATCTTCTCGCAGTTCCTGGCTGAACCGAGGACCTACGGCGTGACGCTGCGCGGCAAATTCTAACCGCTAGCGATCCTTAGAATATTGAGGGGGGGGGCCCCGGGGCCCCCCCCGGTTTTTTTAACCCCCGCCCCCGCC
>NZ_JAIBES010000149.1 GCF_019459305.1 Sphingopyxis sp.
GGCGGGGGCCGCAAGCGCCTTTTTCCTCCGTCGCTGTGTAAACTGCCAGCGGCCCCCGCCTTCGCGGAGGCGACGGCTAGTTTCGGTCGCTTCCGGCCACTCAACTGCGCGCTTCCTTTGCCAGCGTACTCGCCACCCCCCACGCAATCAGCGCTTGTCCGCCGAAATACAGCGGCCACACCAGCCACAACGTCACGTCTTTCGACAGTGTGCCGCCCTCACCGGCAAAGATGAACAAGTCGCTCGCAAGGAACGCCATCGCGCCAATCCCGGTGCGATAGCGCGGGAAGCGACTGATCCACGCCGTCGCTGCCATGATCGAGACCCCACCAGTATAGGCAATCGCCGCGCCCATTAGCGCGGCCTCCGCCCCGCGCGTCAGCCCCCAGGCGATGATCAACGCCAGCGGCACCAGCGCCCACGCCAACAACCCCTGCGACGACGTCAGGCTGCGCCGCCGATTGCGCAAATACAATATGATCGCGATCAGATGCCCCGTCGCAAACGCCGCCGCCCCCGCCAGCATCCCGACCGCATCGAGCAACCAGTCGCCCAGCGCCCCAAACGCCAGCACTGCCGCGATCAGCTTGCCGTCCCTGCTCCGCGCGTTTGCCGAGGCCCAGACCGCGAGTAGCCCGACCCCGGCCGCCTTCCACGCCCAGATCGCCGGCCCGTCGAGCCGCATATACACCGCAACGAAATAGCTGAGCCCGCCGACCAGCGCCGCCCACCACAGCCACCGTGCGCGATCCCAACCCTGCTCACTCATGCCCCGCCCCTTTGCATCTTGCCCGCAACCCGCCTACTGCGCGGCGAATTGGTCGCAAGTCAACGGATAGGGTAAATGGCGGAATACGACGTGCACATCATCGGCGGCGGCCTCGCCGGATCCGAAGCCGCCTGGCAGCTCGCCGAGGCTGGATATCGCGTTCGCCTCTCCGAAATGCGCGGCGGCGGTGACATGACCCCGGCGCATCAGGGCGACGCGCTGGCCGAGATGGTGTGCTCGAACAGCTTTCGCAGCGACGACGGCGACAGCAACGCCGTCGGCCTGCTCCACCGCGAAATGCGCACGCTGGGTTCGATCATCATGCGCGAAGCCGACGTCCACAAGGTACCCGCAGGATCGGCGCTCGCGGTCGACCGTGACCTGTTCTCGGGCGGAGTCACCAACGCGCTCGAAAGCCATCCGAACATCACCATCGTCCGCGAACGCATCGACACGCTGCCGACCGAAGGCCTCACCATCGTCGCCACCGGCCCGCTGACCGCCGCCGACCTCGCATCCAGCATCGGCGCCGCGACCGGCAAAGATGCGCTCGCCTTTTTCGACGCCATCGCGCCCATCGTCTATCGCGACAGCATCGACATGGACATCGCATGGATGGCCAGCCGCTGGGACAAGGTTGGACCGATTGGCGACGGCAAGGATTACATCAACTGCCCGATGGACAAGGACCAGTACCACGCCTTCGTCCAGGGACTCGTCGACGGCGACAAGACCGAGTTCAAGGAATGGGAAACCAACACCCCCTATTTCGAAGGCTGCATGCCGATCGAGGTGATGGCCGAGCGCGGCCCCGAAACTTTGCGCTTCGGCCCGATGAAGGGCGTGGGCCTGGACAATCCGCGCACCGGGCGCTGGCCCTATGCCGTGGTCCAGCTGCGCCAGGACAATGCGCTCGGCACGCTGTGGAACATGGTCGGTTTCCAGACCAAGCTGAAGCACGCCGCGCAGGTCGAACTGTTCCGCACCATCCCCGGCCTCGAAAAGGCCGAATTCGCGCGCCTCGGCGGTCTCCACCGCAACAGTTTCATTCGCTCGCCCGAATTGCTCGACGCGCAGCTGCGCCTCAAATCGGCGCCGCATATCCGTTTTGCCGGACAGATCACCGGCTGCGAAGGCTATGTCGAAAGCGCCGCAATCGGCCTGATCGCCGCACGCTTTGTTGCTGCCGAACTCGCGGGCCGCAGCCTGCCCCCGCCGCCACCCGAAACGGCGCTCGGCGCGCTGCTCGGCCATATCACAGGTGGCGCGGATGCCGCGAGCTACCAGCCAATGAACGTCAACTTCGGGCTATTTCCGCCGTTGGCCGAGGATGTGCGCAAGAAAGATCGCAAGCTTGGCTATACAGCGCGGGCGGGTGCCGCGCTGGCGGATTGGGTAAAGGTCGCGGAGGGTGTGACGGCATAAACGTCGCCCCCGCGTAGGCGGGGACCGCTGGAGGCCCAATCCAACATCGCCGGGTAAAACGACAGCGGCCCCTGCCTTCGCAGAGGCGCACTTCGCCTTCACCGCACGCTTCGGCGCCGTCGTCGCAAGCTCCGCGCGCGTCAGATCGCCCGACTTATCTCCATCGGCCCCCGTAAACCGCTCGCCCGTCGCCGCGGCCCACTCCTCGAACGTCAGCAGATTATTGCCATCCTTGTTGAGCTTGCGAAACGCCGGTGTGCGCGACGACTTCAGCTCGACCCGACTGATCCGCTCGTTGCGGTCGCGGTCAAAGCGGTTGAAGCGCCGCTCTTCGCGCGATGCATCTTTTGCCTCAGGCAAAGCAGGAGGCGCCGGTCCGCGCATCGGCGCATTGGCCCCTGCCACCGGAATTGCGGCCAACGCAGGCGGTGGCGCGGGCAACACTTCATCCTCGGCGATCTGGGTAGCCCGCCCACATAAACAGACCGTCGGTCAGCAGCAGCGCGCTCGCCACACCGCCGATCAGAAAACGGGAAATCGCCATTCGCCCCTCCGCCCCGTTCGCTCCGATTGGCGATCATAGCGCCGCAGAAATCGACAGCAATCGCCGCCACTATGGTGATGAATAATTATCGCCAAAACCATTCAAAACGACCCGATTCATGGCTATATTCGATCAATGTCCAACTACCTCCCGACCCTCAAGCAGATGCAATATCTCGTCGCGCTGCACGAACATGGCCATTTCGGCCGCGCCGCCGACGCCTGCAACGTCACCCAGTCGACGCTGTCAGCGGGCATCCGCGAGCTAGAAACCCTGCTCGGCCCGACCCTCGTCGAGCGCACCCGCCGCGTCGTCCGCTTCACCGGGCTCGGCAACGCCATCGTCGAAAAGGCGCACCGCGTGCTGCGCGAGGCCGAGGAGCTCGCCGACATGGCCGCCGCCGCCGCCGCGCCGCTCGTCGGCGACCTGCGCATGAGCGTCATCCCGACAATCGCGCCCTTCCTGCTCCCGGGCATGCTCCGCCTGCTGCGCAAGGAACGCCCGGCACTCAAGCTGTTCCTGCGCGAAGAACCCAGCGCGCAGGCGTGCGAATCGCTGCACCACGGCACCGTCGATTGCGTGCTGCTCGCCCTCCCCTACGCATGCGGCGACGTCGAGAGCGAGGAGCTGTTCGAAGACGCACTGTTCGTCGCCTTTCCCGGCGACCAGTCCGACGACCTGCCCGCGATGGTCAGCGCCGACCAGATCGACCCGGCGCAAATGCTGATGCTCGAGGATGGCCATTGCCTGAAAGACCACGCCCTCGCCGCATGCAACCGCCCCGAGCTGCGCGCCGGGGCGCGGATGATGGGAACGTCGCTGCACACGCTGGTCCAGATGGTCGATAACGGCCTCGGCATCACGATGTTGCCGCAGATGGCGATCGAGGCCGGCATCCTCGACCACACCGACATTGACACCCGCCCGCTCGATTCGGACCATGACTGGCGCACGATCGCGCTCGTGTGGCGCAAAGGCAGCCCGCGCGCCGACGAGTTCAAGATGCTGGCGGATATTTTCCGGAAACATCGGGAGGGTTAATGCCGACCCCGCTGCCCCGAGCGAAGACGAGGGGCTATGTGCCGAGCGAAGTCGAGGCATGCCCATAAGCGGTGCTCGCTCCGATCGAACGAGCCCCTCGTCTTGGCGCGGGGGGGCGGCGGGGGGGGTAGCGCGCCCCCCCCGCCCCCCCCGCCCCCACCCCCACCCCCCCCCCCCCCCCCGCGCCCCCGGGGGAGCGGCTGCTAGGCTAGCGCGCCCACCGCTCCGCCCGCACCGCATCCCCCTCACGCGCCTCAACCCACGTGACGCGCCCATCGCCAAACGTCTCGCGCTTCCACAGCATCACGTCGGTCTTCAGCCGGTCGATCAGAAACTCGCACGCCGCCAGCGCTTCGCTGCGGTGCGGGCTGCTCGCCAGTACCAGCACGATCGTGTCGCCCGGTGCCATCGCCTCGACCCGGTGGATCAGCGTCAGCGCCCCCAGCTGCCACCGGTCAGCCGCGGCATGCGCCAGATCGCCCAGCCCCGCTTCGGTCATCACCGGATGATGCTCCAGGAACAGCTCGACCAGCCCTCCATCACCGCGCACCCGCCCGACAAAGCTGGCACTCGCGCCATGACCGCCCGCATCGTGCAGGTCGAGTTCGGCGCCGACATCGATCGCTGCCGCCTGCACCGCGACGCGGATCATCCGCCCGTCACCGGCGGGAACAGCGCGATCTCGCGCGCGCCGACGAGCGGCGCCCGCGGTCCCATCATCACGCCATCGATCGCGGCGCGAATGCGCTGCGGCTCGGCAAAGGCCAGCGCGCCACGGCCGTCACGCGCAGCCAGCCACGCCAGCAGAGCGGTCAGGTCCGCAAGTTCGACGGGCAGCTCGACAACCTCCTCGGCCACCCCCATCTGCTCGCGCACCCAGGCGAAATAAGAAATCGTCAGCGCCATCGCGCTAGTCCATATGCTTCAGGCCGACGCGCAGATAATCCCAGCCGGTGATCAGCGTCAGCACCGCGGCGCCCCACAGCGAGGCCAGCCCGACCGTCTTGACCCACTCCATCGCCGGCAGTGCCCCCGCCAGGATCAGCGCGCCGAATGCGACCAGCTGAAACGTCGTTTTCCATTTCGCCAGCTGCGTCACCGGCATCGACACTTGCAACGTCGCCAGGAACTCGCGCAGCCCCGACACGATGATCTCGCGCAGCAGGATCATCAGCGCCGCAATGACATGATAGCCGGTGATGTCACGAGTAAAGACGAGCAGCAGGATCACAGCCGCAATCATGATCTTGTCGGCGATCGGGTCGAGGAAGGCACCCAGCCGCGACACGATGCCGCGCGAACGTGCCACATAACCGTCAAAATAATCGGTAATGCCCATCAGGCAGTACAGACCGAACGCCAGCGCATAGTCGATCGGCTTGGGCTGGTGCGATCCTTGGGTCACCCCGGGCCACAGCAGAAACAGCAGGATGGGCACCGCCAAAATGCGCGATAATGTCAGGATGTTCGGAAGACTCAGCATAATTCCTGATTCCAGCGCCCGCGTTTCGTCCGGCCCAAAATGGGCTTTGACCGCGTCCGCCCTAACCGATAAGCCCCCCGCGCGACAACAATATTGCCGTGAAGTCCCTGCGTTGTTGGAATGTCAGGCTGCAAAAGTGGATTTTCAATGATCGGTTCCTTTGCGCTGATGAAGCAACGCCGGTTTTTGCCTCTGTTCGCAACCCAGTTCCTTAACGCCTTCAACGACAATTTCTACAAGATGGCGATGGTGATCCTCGTCACCTTCACCATATACAAGGACCCGGAAACCGAGGCGTGGTTCAACGCGCTGGCGGGCGGCCTGTTCATCCTGCCCTTCTTCCTGTTTTCCGCGCTGGCCGGGCAACTGGCCGACAGTACCGACAAGACGCGGATGATCCGCCTGATCAAAACCGCAGAAATTTTCATCATGATCGTCGGCGCGGTCGGCATCTGGCTGCATCTGGTCCCGGTCATGCTGCTCGCGCTGTTCGCAATGGGCACCCACTCGACCTTCTTCGGCCCGATCAAATATGCCATTCTGCCGCAGCATCTGGAGGAGGATGAGGTTCTCGCCGGAACCGGCTGGGTCGAGGCGGGTACCTATATCGCCATTCTCGGCGGCACCATTGTCGGCGGCCTCACCCCGCCGCACATTGCCATGCCCGGGATTATCATCGTGGCGGTCATCGGCCGCCTGACCGCTAGCTACGTCCCCGCCGCGCCGCCCGAAACTGAGGCCAAGGGACTGGTCATAGACTATAATGTCTTTCGCTCGTCGTGGCGGCTGGTCAATTCCACCATGCACATCCCGCGCCTGTTCCTGGCGATCGTCTCGATAAGCTTTTTCTGGGCGATCGGCGCCATCCTTGCCGCACAATTCCCGCCGCTTGTCAAAAACGCGCTCGGCGCCGACAACACCGTTGCGACGCTGTTCACTGCGATCTTCTCGGTCGGCGTCGCGATCGGCTCGATCATCGTCAACCGGCTGCTCAAGGGCCATGTCTCGGCACGCTATTCGCCCGGATCGGTGATCGTGATGGGGCTGTTCGTCCTCGACCTGTGGTGGAATGTGAAGGGCTGGGAGAATGTCGACCCCGGTCTGATGAACTGGCGCGCGTTTCTGGCGCTGACGACCGGCGACCGCATCATCCTCGACCTGCTCGGCATCGCGATCGCGGGTGGCATGTTCGTCGTCCCGCTCTATGCATTCCTGACCACGACCGTCGCCAAATCACAGACCGCGCGCACCGTAGCCGCCAATAACATCGTCAATTCGGGCTTCATGGTGGCGGCGACCTTGCTGCTCAGCGTGCTGATCGGCATCGGTCTGACGATCGACGACACGCTCCTGATGGTTGCCGCGATGTGTCTGGTATCGTCGGTGCTGGCGTGGAAGCTGCACAAGGCGTGTGATTAGGCTGGCTCGGGATGGGGATCGGACCTCATATCTTCGTCATCCTGGACTTGATCCGGGGTCCAGGAGACCTTGCATCACCCTATACTGAGAGGGCGGATGGATCCTGGATCAAGTCCGGGATGACGAAAGTGTAGGTCTAGTCGTCAGCTGCCGTCAGATCAAAAACATCATCGTAGCGGTGAAAAACACCGCGAAACTCTGCAAAAACAGCCGCAGGTCGCTACCCGCAAAAATCGTCACCGGCTCGCGGTGCGCCGCCAGCGCCTGCCGCAATTCGCCCTGCCAGTCGGCAGGCGCGCTCAACCGTGCGATTGTCAGCTTCCGGGCGCTATGCGCCTGAATCCGGCGGCGAATGTCGATGTGATCCGAGTCCATGCCCGACAAGCTATGTCGGTCTTAACGTTTTGGTAAGGTTAAAAGATCGTTAACACATGCGGCGTGTCAAAGCGGCACAGGGGTTAGTCTTTCTCTATCGGTCGCACCCGCACCGTCAGCCCATCGCGCGCGCCGACCTGAAACGGATTGCAGCGCTGCGGCCGCATCCGCGGGCCAAGGCACAGCCGCACTTCCTTTAGCCACCCCTGCCGATCGGTCGTCACCGCGATAATCGGCGCCGTCACGCCCGAATTGGCGGCGGCGAACGCGCGGCGGATGCTGCCCGCCGTCTGCAGCCTTGCCGCCAGCGTCGCCATGTCGGGAAAGCGCACTGCGCGGAACAGCATGGCGGCCGAAGGAATATAGGCGGCGGGGTTCGGGCTCATGCAGGTGCCATGCTTCGCCCATTCATGCTGAAGCAGTTGCGCCGACGGCGTCATGCAGAGATGCTCGCGCACCACTGGCTGCGGCACGATCTTAGCCGGGCGGCACCATTGCGGATAATCGCGGCTGTCGGTTTCGGGCCACAACCCGCGGAGTACCCAGCCAAAGCGGCGATTCTCGCCCGCTCACTGGAACCGATCGCGTCCGTCGCGGGTGTTGCGGACGCTCGCGCAATGCTGCGGCGACCAGCTCATACTGGGCAAATAGCCGGTGGTCGGGGTCTTGCGCAACGGCTCGTCGCGCTTGGGCTGCTCGAGCCGCGGGACCGGGGTGCGATCGAGGATCTTGCACGCTAGCGCCTGGGCTTGGGCGGCGGTGGGTGCGAGCAACAGCGCCAGTACGGCCGCGACACTCAACCGTCGCCCCCGCGCAGGGCGCCGGGAGTCCCGTGCGTCCCAACATGGCCGCTGTCGTTTTACGAAGCGACGCAGAAAAACGGCGACGGGCGCCCCCGCCGCTCCGGGGGGGCGCGCGGGGTCGTCGGCCCCGCACTTC
>NZ_JAIBES010000150.1 GCF_019459305.1 Sphingopyxis sp.
CCCCCCGGGGGGGGGGCGTTTCCTTCGCGCCCCCCCCCGGAGCGCTGGTCGCGCATCGCCTCCAGCCGCGCGAGGATTGCTTCGCCCTGACCATTGTCGTGCGGGTCGAACGCCACCGTTTTGGCGAGCCGGATCGCCGGATCGAACTGGCCTTGGTTCGCGAGCGAAAAGGCATAGGCGATGCGCATTTCGATATTTTCGGGGGTCAGTGCGAACGCGCGTTCCAGCGCCTTGATCGCCATATCGCTCGGCCGCTTTCCTTCGGCCAGAAAACTGTCGAAATAGGCGTAGAGCGGTACCGCATCGTCGGGGTCGGTGCGGTTGGCAAGCTGTATCGGTCGCCGCGCCTCGCGCCAGGCCGCGGGATCGGTCTCGCCCGTGTCGTGAAGATCGAAAATCTTGATCCGAGCGAGCAGGACATTGGCGCGGACATGATCGGGTTTTGCCACCAGCACCTTGTCGACCGCGGCGCGCGCCGCCGCCATATCGCGCGTCTCGCGGTCCATTTCCCATTCGGCGGCCGCCAGCTCGAACTGGAGATCGGGATTGTCGGGAAACTTGGCCGCCAAGGTGCGCAGCGCGTCGCGCACCTTGGTCATCCGCGTTGTGTCACCGCCGGCGTTGAGCCGCTCTAGCCGCGCCATGATCACCGCATCTTCGTCGGCAGACAACGGAACGATGCCGATATCGGTTGGCACCGGGATCGGGTCGCGCGTCGTGCGGTACGACAGTCGCGCTTCGACATAGCGATTGAGCTCCTTGTCGAGTTGGTCAAGATCGCCGAACGCGTCGGCGGCGGCTTGCCGCGGCTCGGTCCCAGCGTTGATCGCGTTGGTATAGACGTTGACCTGCTCGCTGCGCACCGCATTGTGGAAGAGCATGTGGGTGAGCAGCCATGATCGGCCGTAATAGGTGTCGGTCTGCCCCAGACTGCGCATCGCACTCGGCGGCTCGAACAGGACGCGTTCGGCCGGCATCTTAGGAAGCATCAGCAGGCCATAGGCGCGGCGATAGACGGGCTGGCCGATCATCGCGCGACCGTCCTTGTCGAAATCGACAGTCGAATAATATTCGGCAAACCCCTCGATAAACCAGCCGGGAAAGGCGGCGCGCAAATGCCGTTTCATGAAATGATGACTATATTCGTGGAACAGCATCTGCTGCGCCGATGAAGTCCCCCGGACATTGGCGTCCTTTTGGCGGTGCGACATCGCAAAGGCGCCATCGCGGCCGTGCCGATAGAAGCCGACGATCGGCGCCTTGCGCGATCCGGTTGCCAATTCGGCAACATCGTCGCCCGATGGGAGCAGATAGATCGGAAGCCGGCTTTCCTCGCCCTGCTGCGCGACATTGAACACGACGCGCAACGTGGTGTCAAAGCGTTGGAGGTTGGCGGCAAACTCGCGGAGCTGCTTTTCGTTGCTCTCGCTATAGATGATGAAACTTTCGGTATCGGCGCGCAGCCATTTGGCGTGCGCGGGGCTGACCATCGCGGCCAGCGTCACTGCGACCGAAATCATGCGAATCCTTTGCATGCCGCTGCTCCCCCGGTTGGCATCTTGCCTCCTTGCTGCCAGCGCTTCGGGTTACAGTAAAGGTCTGTCAGACCTATACAAAGCTATACGGATCAATATCGATCGCCAGCCGCGCCTTGCTGGGCCAGTCGATGCTGGCGACCCAGTCGCGGATCGTGCCTTGCAGGTCAAAACTGCGCGGCGCGTGGAGGAGCAGGCGGAAGCGGTGGCGGCCGCGCAGCATCGCCAGCGGGGCGGGAGCGGGGCCATAGACCGCGAGCCCTTCGGCAACCGGGGCTTTCGCCCCAAGCCGCTGCGCGACGCCGCGGGCGACTTCGATGTCTTCGGACGAGATGACGAGCGCGGCGAAGCGGCCATAGGGCGGGGCGCCCGCCTGTTTGCGCGCCGCGGCTTCGGCGGCGTAGAAACCGTCGCGGTCGTTGGCGACCAGCGCCGCCATGACGGGCGCATCGGGCACGCGCGTCTGGATCAGAACTTCGCCGGGCTTGACCCCGCGCCCGGCCCGCCCCGCGACCTGCGCGATCTGCTGAAAGGTGCGCTCGGACGCACGCAGATCGCCACCGTCGAGGCCGAGGTCGGCATCGACCACCCCGACGAGGGTGAGGTTGGGGAAATGATAGCCCTTGGTGACGAGCTGGGTGCCGATGATGATATCGACCAGCCCGCCCTCGACATTGTCGACGAACTCGGCGGCTTTCGCGGGCGACCATAGGGTGTCGGAGGTGACGATCGCGACGCGCGCCTCAGGAAAGCGCAGCGTAATCTCGTCGGCGACGCGTTCGACTCCGGGGCCGCAGGCGACCAGGCTGTCCTCATCCTCGCATTCGGGACACAGCCGTGGCGGCGGCATGACATGGCCGCAATGGTGGCAGGCGAGACGGTGGACGAGGCGGTGCTCGACCATCCACGCGGTGCAATTCGGACACTGAATGCGGTGGCCGCAGGTGCGGCAGAGGGTGAGCGGCGCAAAGCCGCGGCGGTTGAGGAAGAGCAGGCTCTGCTCGCCCTTTTGCAATCGGTCGGCGAGTGCGTCGACGAGCGGCGGCGCGAGCCAGCGGCCGCGGTCGGGCGGGTCGCTGCGCATGTCGATTGCGGCGAGGTCGGGCAGGGTGGCGCCGCCGAAGCGCGCGGGCAGGACAATGTGGCGATAGCGCCCCGCCTCGACCATCGCGAGGCTTTCGAGCGCCGGGGTCGCGCTCGCCAGCACCACCGGCAGCCCCTCGAAATGCCCGCGCATCACGGCAACGTCGCGCGCGTGATAATGGACGCCGTCCTCCTGCTTGAAGCTCGTCTCATGCGCCTCGTCGACGACGATGACGCCGAGCCGGGCATAGGGGAGGAACAGGGCCGAGCGCGCGCCGACGATGATCTTCGCCTCACCCGAGGCAATCGCATGCCAGGCGCGGCGGCGCTCCGTCGAGCGGAGGCCCGAGTGCCAGGCCACCGGTTCGCAGCCGAAGCGCGCGGCGAAGCGCGTCAGCATCGGTTCGGTCAGCGCGATTTCGGGCAGCAGGACGAGCGCCTGTTTTCCCGCGTCAATCGCGGCGGCGATCGCCTCCATATAGACTTCGGTCTTGCCCGACCCGGTAACCCCGTCGAGCAGCAGCGTCTCGAATTTTTCGGCGACGACGGCGGCGGTCAGTTGCGCGGCGGCGGCAGTCTGTTCGCCGGACAGGTCGGGCGGCGCGAACGTAGGATCGGGGTGGGGGTATGGCTGATCAGCTGATACCGTCACCGCTTCGAGCGCGCCGGTGGTCACGAGGCCGCGGATCACTGCGTCGCTGACCTCGGCGAGCGCGGCGAGTTCGCGCACCATGCCCTGCCGGACGCCGATCTTTTCGAGCGCGACGCTACGCTGCGGAGTCATGCGCCCGGGCAATTTTCCGGTGGCGCGATATTCCACAATCGGGCGCCTGGCGTCGGCAAAGGCTACCCCGGGCAGTACCATCCGCAGCACCGACCCCGGCGGGGCGAGATAATAGTCGCTGGTCCATTCGACGAGGCGGCGTAGCGCCGCGCCGATCGGCGGGACGGCGACGACTTCGTAAAGATTGCGCAGGCGATTGTCGCCGACTGCCTCGGGCGCGCCGAAACTCGCATCCTCCCACACCACCCCGCCCATCCGCCGCGGCCCTAGCGGCGCGATCACGACGCTGCCGAGCGGCGCGTCGCTGCCCTGCGGGACGCGATAGTCGAGCGGGCCGAGGGCGGCAGTTAAGAGGAGGACGCGGGCGCGGGTCATGGACTGCGCAGGATATAGGGCGGCGGGTAAAATAGGAAAGCGCGCTAAACCTCGCCGAGCCGATACCCGATGCCGGGTTCGTTGCGGATCAGGGTCGGCGCTGACGGATCGGCCTCCAGCTTCAGCCGCAAAGCCCGGACGACGACGCGCAAATAATCGCTGTCGCCGACATGCGCCGGTCCCCACACGCGGCGCAGCAGATCCGCATGGGTGACAAGGCGGCCGCCCGCGGCGATCAGCGCCTCCATTACCGCAAATTCGCGCGGGGTCAGCGTCACCCGCTCACCCCCCGGCGCCATGTTGATCGGGGGTTGGCGCCGTTAAATCGGCATTAAAATCATGCCGTCAGGTTGCCGCGAGCGACGGTCGTGCGAACCGTTTTGCGGGTTTCGGCCGCCGGAACCAGAAGGTCCACATCGTCAAGCTGCCGAGCAACGCCAGCGCTAATCCCGACGCGGTCAGCAAAAGGCGATACGGCAGGCCGCCGACTTTCCCGGCATGCAGCGGATAGGCCATGTTGAACGCCTGCGCCCCCGCAGGCATCGCCAGTGCGTCGCGCGCGCCGAGCAATTTGCCCGTTTCGGCATCAAACCACAGAGTGGAGCGTCCGTTGGGCAGCCATTCGCCGCGCTGTTTCATCCGCAGACTGATCGGGTCGCCGGGCTGGCGTGGTTTGCTGAGGATGCGGAATTCGGCATCGGGAAAGCGCGCGCGGGCAGTGGTCAGCATCGCGGTCCAGTCGGGTTCGGCATCCATCGGGCCACCCTTATATTTCGGCGGCTCGAGCGCCTTGGCCGTCTCCGCAACCGGGCCGAATGGTGCGACGACGATCGCGGCAAAGGGTCGGAAGATCATCATCGTTCCGGTGACGACCGACAGCAGCAGGAGCGGCGTGACAACGATGCCGAGGTCGCGGTGCTGCGTGACGATCGCCGGGCGGGTCATCCGTTTCGGCCACAGCCGCAGTTTGAAGATCTTGCGGGTGCGCCACCACAGGATCACCCCCGAGATGACAAAGAACAGCCCGGCGAGGCCGGCGATGCCGATCACCCATTCGCCCGCATCGCCGGTGAACAGATGGTGGTGGAAATCGAACAGCCAGATTTCGGGGCGCTCCCACTGGCTCGCCCAGCGCGCCACGACCTCGCCCGACTGGCTGGCGTAGAGCCCGGCGCCCTCTTCGAACCGCATCTGGTGTAGCCCGAGACGCTGGCTGGCGTAGATGATTCCCTGCGGATCGCCCCGCATCGCCATCAGCTTTTCGGTTGTCGCGGCGACGGTCGCGAGATCGGTGACCTGCGCGTCGCCCGCATGCGGCAGGCCGATCCACGCTTCCTTATGAACGAGGATTGCGCCCGACAGGCCGAGCAGCGCAAGCACGAGGCCAATCAGACCCCCGGTCCAGCGGTGCAGCGTGTCGAGCAGTTTCATCACTTTGCCAGTACTATTGTAGCATCATAAACCGCCCGTTCCCCCGCCTTCGCGGGAACACGGGCCTTTATTGCTGGCTGGTTTAGGGGCACCATCAGAAGCGAGCATCCCAGCCGAGCGTAAACGTCCGTCCGCGGCCGGCGAAATTGAAGAAATTATCGGTCGGGCGCTGGGTGTCGCTCGCGTAGCTGATATACTGTTTGTCGAGCAGATTCTGCACCGCCAGGCTGATGCCACCGATGCCGGTCTGGTAGCGGACGATCGCGTCGGTCAGATTATAACCGCCGAAGTCGTTGCGCGGGTCGCGGTTCGGGCCTTCGAAGCTGCGCGACAGATAAAACTGCGTCTGGACGCGCGCCGATAGCGGCCCGTTAACATAGGATGCGGCAAGGTTCAGGCGATCAGGCGAGATGTTCGCGCCGTCGAGGTCGGTTTCGACCACACCATCACCATCGTCGTCAAAGCGGCCGACGATATGGGCGTAGCCCGCCGACAGCGTCAGCCCGTCGATCGGCATCTTGACCGCCAGGTTGATTTCCAGCCCCTCGATCTCGACGCGCTGGCGCACGACGTCGAAAATGCCGTCGGGGCGGGCGATGAGCAATTGTCCCTTGGTGCTTGACGACCAAAAATAGCTGGCGCTGGCATCGAGCGGGCCGCGCTTCACCTCGAACCCCAGTTCGCGATTGTTGGAAATGATCGGCGAAATATCGAGGAAGTCGTCGATATCGACCCCGGGGGTGCGCACCGCGCGGGTGATGCGTCCGACGTCGGGGACGGTGTAGCCCTCGGCATAGCTGGCGTAGGCGCGAATCCCCCTGATCGGCTCGACGATCACGCCGCCGTTGAGCAGGATATCGTCAAAGGTCGGGCTGCCGCCCGCGACAAAAGTGCTGCCCGACGAGGCGAGGGTCGTATAATCGTCGATAGTGATCTTCACATTTTCGTAGCGCGCGCCGCCGGCAAGGCGGACGAGGCCATCGAACAATTTCAGGTTCGCCTGCCCGAACGGCGCGAGGCTGCGGAAATCGGTCGGCGGCACCCAGGCGCGGTCAGTCGCGATCAGCCGTTGTTCGGTCGTGTCCCACAGCGCGTCGAAGCCGGCGATCAGCGTCAGCGCCTCGAACCCCGGCACCTCGCGTTCGTAGCTGAGCTTGCCGCCGATCTTGCGGCTGCGGTTCTGCGACTGGTCGAACAGCGTGCCGACGGGGGCGATCGAAGCGTCCTGAAAGGTTGCGATCGGGTTGGGCTCGCCGCCGAAGGTGTCGCGGCTGCGGTTCCAGAAAATCTGGCTGACAAAATTGCCGCCGCCCAGGTCCGGATCAGTCAGCGACAGCGCGACGCTTTCGGTGCGGCCTGTCGCGGGGATGCCCGGCGGGGTGCCGCGGCGCTGGCTGGTCGGCAGTCCGGTCGCGCGGCTGCCCGCGACGACGATATAATCGCCATCGCCTTCGAGTTCGAAGCGGCTGGCGATCAGGTCGAGCCGCATCGTGTCGGTCACTTCATAGCCGAAACGCCCGAACAGCGAGAGCGTTTTTGAATCCATGGTCTCGCCCTGCGTCAGGTTGATCCCGACCGGGCGCCGCTCGCCATCGCGAAAAATGCCGCGCAGTTCGTAGGTCGCGCCGACCGAGGCGTCGAAGCGCCCGGTCTTGTACTGGATCAGCCCCGCGAGCTTGCCGCCCATCCCCGCCTTGGAAAAATCATTGTCGGCAGTGCCCTGCACCAAAGTGCGGCCGCTGACGCCGTCTTCGGTCGGTGCGCCGACGGTGACCTGGTTGACGATGCCGCCGGTGCCGCCGATCCCCTGCAAGGCGTTCGACCCGAAGATCAGCTCGACGCGATCGACGAAAAAGCCGTCGATGGTGAACCCGTCGCGGCTGCCGTCGCGCAGCGGGGTCGATTGCGCGATGCCGTTGATCGCATAAAGCGGCGAACGCCCGCGCAGCGTCTCGCCCGCTCCCGAAAGCTTCTGGCGCGTCGGCGAAAAGCTGGGGGAAAGCGTCGCGACCGCGTCGGTGACCGATCCGGAAATCGCGAGCTGCTGGTCGAGCGCATCCTTGTCGATGATGTCGATCGTCAGCGGCAGCGCGCTTGGCGGCAGGATGGTGCGTGCGGCGGTGACGATGATCGTGCTCTCGCCGGTGGCGGCGTTATCGGGGGCTTCCTGCGCGAAGGCGGGGACGGACAGCGCGGTGGAAGCCAGCGTAGCGACGAGCAATTTGCGAATCATTCTTAACTCCTGTTCGAAGCGCCGCTAATGCGAGCGATTTGCATATGCAAGAGCTTTCGCGACGAAGCTGGGCGCTAGCTGCATCGGTTAATCGAGCTTATCCACTTGGCTCGACACGAACGGAAATTGAGGGCGACGCTTTTACTGTCAGCCAGACCTCTTGGCGGAGAGGGTGACGTCGCACCCCAAACCGCGCTATCACCGCTCGCATGCGGGAAAAGGAACTGCGCTTCGCCCTGATTTGCTACGGCGGCATCAGCCTCGCCGTATATATGCACGGCATCACCAAGGAAGTGTGGCGCCTCGCCGCGGCGTCGCGGGCCTTTCATGACGGCGCCCCCCAACAAGGCTCGGGTGCGGTCTATGGCGAGCTGCTGACCGCCATCGCCACGCGCACCAATGTCCGGCTGCGCATCCTTGCCGACATCGTCGCGGGGGCGAGCGCGGGCGGGATCAACGGCATTTTCCTCGCGCGCGCGCTCGCGACCGGGCAGTCGCTCGATCCGCTCACCGACCTGTGGCTCGACAGCGCCGACGTCGACAAGCTGATCGACCCCGACGCGCGGCCGCTGTCGGCGGCGACCAAATTCTGGGCGGTGCCGATCGCCGGCTGGATGATGAAAAAGCGCGGCAATGTCATCGACCGCACCGTCGGCCATGGCGCGCAGGACGAGGTGCGCGCGAAGCTGTCGCGCTTCGTGCGCGCGCGCTGGTTCGAGCCGCCATTCGGCGGCGAGACGTTTGTGAACCTGCTGCTCGATGCCTTCGATGCGATGGAGCAGGGCCCGCGCGGGCCGGTACTGGTGCCGGATGGCCAGCCGGTCGACCTGTTCGTGTCGGTCACCGATTTTGCCGGACACAGCGTGCCGCTGGCGCTCAACAGCCCGGCGCGGGTGACCGAGGACGAACATCGGCTGATGCTTCATTTTCGCGAGGACAGCCGTACCGGCGCGCGGCTCGACGATGTGCCAGGACTAACCGCCGCGGCGCGCGCAACCGCCAGCTTTCCGGGCGCCTTTCCGCCCTTCACCTTGCGCGAGCTTGACCGGGTGCTGGACAAGCGACAGATCGACTGGCCGGGCCGCGATACCTTCATCCGCACCCAGTTGCCCGCGACCGCGGAGGGCGATCCCGCCGACCGGGTGCTGATCGACGGCTCGGTGCTCGCCAACGCGCCCTTCCGTCCCGCGATTGCAGCGCTGAAACAGCGCCCGGCGCGGCGCGAGATCGATCGGCGTTTCGTCTATATCGACCCCAAGCCCGATTATCGCTCGATCAGCTTCGGCAAGCCCGCGGCGACCGAAGAGGCACGGCTGCCGGGTTTCCTGCCGACGATCCTCGGCGCGCTCTCCGAAATCCCTCGCGAACAGCCGATCCGCGAGAATGTCGAAGCGATCGAAGGCATGTCGCGCCGCATCCGCCGCATGCAGCATATCGTCGACGCGATGAAGGTCGAGGTCGAGGAACAGGTCGCGGCGCTGTTCGGCACCACCTTCTTCCTCGATACGCCGACGGTCGCACGGCTCGAAAAATGGCGGGCGAAAGCGCAGGATCAGGCGGCGGCGCGCGCGGGTTTTGCCTATTCGCCCTATGGCCATCTCAAGCTGTCGGCGGTGATCGAGGAACTGGCCTCGCTGATCGACCGGCTGCTGCCGCCCGAGGGCGCGGTACATCAGGCGAACCGGCGGCTGGCCTTATGGGACGAGGCGCGGGCGCGCGGGCTCGACCGGATCTCGGGCAAGAAGGGCGCGGGGGCAAGCGGCGATGCCATCGCCTTTTTCCGCACCCATGACCTTGGTTTCCGCATCCGCCGCCTGCGTTTTCTGGCGCGCGAACTCGACACCGCGGTCGAGGCGACGCGCGATGGCCGCGATCCGGTATGCGAGGATATGCGCGAGGCGATCTTTACTGCGCTCGGGCTCTATCTCGATCGGCAGGGCGATGCGTGGCTCGCGGGTCTCGACCTGCCCGCCGACGCGGGGCCAGGCGACTGGATCGACGCGGTCGCCGCGCGGCGCGACCTGACCGCGATCGACGGCCAAGCCGATAAGCTGATCGCCGCGGCGCTGGCGGCGATGCCGAAGGATGATCGGCGGACGCTGCTGCTCGCCTATCTCGGCTACCCCTTTTACGATATCGCGACCTTGCCTTTGCTGCAGGGCGAGGGGTTCGACGAATATGACCCGATCAAGATCGACCGCATCTCGCCGTCCGATGCGACCGCGATCCGTACCGGCGGCGCGGCGGCGATGCTCAAGGGCATCGAGTTCAACAGCTTCGGGGCTTTCTTCAGCCGTGCCTACCGCGAGAATGACTATCTGTGGGGCCGCCTGCACGGCGCCGACCGGCTGATCGACATCGTCGCGAGCAGTGTGGGCGGCGACAAGGGGTTGTCGGCGGAAGAGTTGAAGGCAATCAAGCGCCGTGCGTTTCACGCGATACTGGATGAGGAGGAGGGGCGGCTGCCGAAGGTTGCGGGGTTGATCGCGGAGTTGAGGGGAGAGATTGGGTAGCATATCCCGTCATTGCGAGCGGAGGGAAGCAATCCAGAGCGGTTTACGCCTACTCTGGACTGCCGCGTCGCTTTGCTCCTCGCGATGACGACGTTGAGGGAGCGACGAGCTACCTAATCCCGCAAATCGTCCCACATATCCTTGATTCGCCCGAAAAAGCCCTGGCTCGCCGGACATTCGTCGCCGGTCTCGGTCTCGCGAAACTCGGCGAGCAATTCCTTTTGGCGGGCGCTGAGCTTCGTGGGCGTTTCGACATCGACCTGCACGACCAGATCGCCATGGCCGCGGCCATTAAGCACCGGCATCCCGGCGCCGCGCTGGCGCAATTGCTTGCCCGACTGGATGCCCGCGGGAATGTTGATGTCGTGCTTGGCACCGTCGAGGCCGGGAAGGCTGATCTCGCCCCCCAAGGCCGCCGTGGTGAAGCTGATCGGCGCGCGGGTGAACAGCGTGGTGCCTTCGCGTTCGAACACCTTGTGCCGCGCCATGTGCAGGAAAATATAAAGGTCGCCCGGCGCCGCGCCGCGCGCGCCGCTCTCCCCTTCGCCCGACAGGCGGATGCGGGTGCCTTCGTCGACCCCGGCAGGGATGTTGACGGTCAGCGTCTTGCGCCGGTCGACGCGGCCTTCGCCATGGCATGAGTTGCACGGGTCGGCGATGACCTCGCCCGCGCCCTGACAGGTCGGGCAGGTGCGCTCGACCATGAAGAAACCCTGTTGCGCGCGTACCTTGCCGTGACCGGCGCAGGTCGCGCAGCGGCTGGTCTGGGTGCCGGGCTTGGCGCCCGATCCGTCGCACGCGTCGCAGCGCGCCGCGACATCGACCTGGATCTCGCGGGTGATCCCGGTGAAGGCATCCTCCAGCCGGATTTCCATGTCGTAGCGCAGGTCAGCGCCGCGCGCGGGACCGCGTTGCTGCCGCCCGCCGCCGAAAGCCGAGCCGAAGATCGATTCGAAAATATCGCCAATGTCGCCGAAATCGGCCCCGGCCCCCGGCCCGCCGCCGCCGCGCACGCCTTCCTTGCCGAACCGGTCATAGGCGGCGCGCTTTTGCGGATCGCGCAGGCAGTCATAAGCTTCGCTGATCGCCTTGAAGCGGGCCTCGCTGTCTTTGCACCCCGGATTCTTGTCGGGGTGAAATTTCATGGCCAGTTTGCGGTACCTGGACTTCAGCGTTGCCTCGTCGGCGGTGCGATCGCATTCGAGCAGTTCGTAATAGTCGATGTCGAGACTCATGGTCGGCTCATGCCCCTGAGGGTGCATCCCTTCGAGACGGGCCTTCGATTTCGCTCAGTCCCTCCTCAGGGCGAACGGATAAAGATACACCGTTCGCCCTGAGGAGCCATTGAGCTTGTCGAAATGGCGTCTCGAAGGGCATGCCCTAACGCTTATTTCTTGTCGTCTTCGACTTCGGAGAATTCGGCATCGACGACATCTTCGTCGGTCTTTGCCTCGCCAGCATCGTCGGCGCCGGGGGACGCGGCGGCCTGCTGTTCCTTCTCGTAAATCGCCTGGCCCAGTTTCATCGCGACCTGCGCGAGCGCCTGGCTCTTTTCGGTCATCGCGGCGCTGTCGCCGCCTTCGACCGCGGTCTTGGCTTCGGCCACCGCCGCTTCGATCTCGGCCTTCAGCGCCGCGTCGACCTTGTCGCCATGCTCGACGAGCTGGCGTTCGGTCGAGTGGATCAGGCTTTCGGCGTTGTTCTTCGCTTCGGCGGCTTCGCGGCGCACCTTGTCCTCTTCGGCGAACTGCTCGGCGTCCTTGACCATCTGGTCGATGTCCGCGTCACTGAGGCCGCCGCTGGCCTGGATCTTGATCTGCTGTTCCTTGCCGGTGCCCTTGTCCTTGGCGTGAACCGACACGATGCCATTGGCGTCGATGTCGAAGGTCACTTCGATCTGCGGCACGCCGCGCGGGGCGGGGGGAATGCCGACCAGATCGAACTGGCCGAGCATCTTGTTGTCCTGCGCCATTTCGCGCTCACCCTGGAACACGCGGATCGTCACCGCCGACTGGTTGTCGTCAGCGGTCGAATAGACCTGCGACTTTTTGGTCGGGATCGTCGTGTTGCGGTCGATCATCTTGGTCATGATGCCGCCCAGCGTCTCGATAACCAGCGACAGCGGGGTTACGTCGAGCAGCAGCACGTCCTTGACGTCGCCCTGCAGCACGCCGGCCTGGATCGCGGCGCCGATGGCGACGACTTCATCGGGGTTCACGCCGGTGTGCGGTTCCTTGCCAAAGAAGTCCTTCACGACTTCGCGCACCCGCGGCATGCGCGTCATGCCGCCGACAAGCACGACTTCGTCGATCGCGCTCGCCGAAATGCCGGCGTCCTTGATCGCCTTCTTGCAGGGTTCCAGCGTGCGCTTGACAAGCTCTTCGACCAGCTTTTCCAGGTCGGCGCGGGTGATCGTCTTGACCAGATGCTTCGGCCCGTTGGCGTCGGCGGTGATGAACGGCAGGTTGACCTCGGTCGTCGCCGCGGACGACAGCTCGATCTTCGCCTTTTCGGCAGCTTCCTTCAGGCGCTGGAGCGCGAGCTTGTCGCCGCGCAGGTCAATGCCTTCGTCCTTCTTGAAGGTATCGGCGAGGAATTCGACGACCTTGCTGTCGAAATCTTCGCCGCCCAGGAAGGTGTCGCCGTTGGTCGACTTCACTTCGAACACGCCGTCACCCACCTCGAGGATCGAGATGTCGAAGGTGCCGCCGCCAAGGTCATAGACCGCGATCGTCTTGTTCTCGGTTTTGTCGAGGCCGTAGGCGAGCGCTGCCGCGGTCGGCTCGTTGATGATGCGCAGGACTTCAAGGCCGGCGATCTTGCCAGCATCCTTGGTCGCCTGCCGCTGGGCGTCGTTGAAGTAGGCGGGAACAGTGATCACCGCCTGCGTCACGGTTTCGCCCAGATAGCTCTCGGCGGTTTCCTTCATCTTCTGCAGGATGAAGGCGGAAATCTGCGACGGCGAATAATCCTCGCCGCCTGCCTTGACCCACGCGTCGCCGTTGGTGCCCTTGACGATCGTGTAAGGGACGAGCTCGGTATCCTTCTTGGTGATCGGATCGTCGAAGCGGCGGCCGATCAGGCGCTTCACTGCGAACACGGTGTTTTCGGGGTTGGTGACCGCCTGGCGCTTGGCCGGCTGGCCGATCAGGCGCTCGCCATCCTTGGCAAAGGCCACGATCGACGGCGTCGTCCGCGTGCCTTCGACATTTTCGATAACCTTGGGCTTGCCGCCTTCCATCACCGCGACACAGCTGTTGGTGGTGCCGAGGTCGATCCCGATCACTTTTGCCATTTGTTACTCGTCCTTGTTGCTTCTGCGGCGCCCTGAAAAGGCACGCCTGACATGGGGTTCTGGGCGCGATATAGGTGCGCTAATCCTTGGCACAAGGGCTTTGAAGGCTTATCGGGGATGCGAAATCATGCACCGTCACGGAGTCCTCCCGAAATGAAACCTTTTGCCATTGCCGCCCTCGCCGCTACCGCGCTCACTCTGACGGCGTGCGGGGAAAAGCTGGGCGCGGCCAAGCCGCTCAATGTCGTCAGCGGTCATATCGTGATGGGTGCCACCCCTGATCGCCCCGCGGTCGGCTATTTCCGGGTTCAGGGTGGGCCGCAGTCGGTCGAACTGGTCGCGGTGACCGCCGACCTCGCGCAGCGGGTCGAAATGCACGAAAGCGTGCGCGAAAACGGCATGATGACGATGAAGCCACTGGCGCGCGCCGCTGTCCCGGCGAAGGGCGAGCTGGTGTTCAAGCAGGGCGGCAAGCATCTGATGATCTGGGGCATCAACGGCGCTGCGGTACGTGCAGGCAAGCTGCCGATGGCGTTTGTGTTCACCAACAACAACAATGAACGCATCCTGTTCGACATGGTGATCAAGCCGGCCGAGGGCGCGGCGGGTGGCGAAGCGGCGATGGACCATGACGCAATGGGGCATGGCGAAGACAAGGCGGCGCCGGACGCAGCCCCGAAGTAAGCGCGGGTGCCGCGCACCTCGCGACCCCTGACCAGCGGCGAAATCGCGCTCGCCCGGAGCGTGTTCGGCGACGCGATTGCTTATGACCTCGTCCGCATCTGCCATCACAAATGGATATTCTTCCAGCCTCGCGGCGTTGTGATGGCGCCGATGGGCAGCCTGCATTTCAACCCGCATGGCGAGCTCTATTGCGACGATTTCAGCGCCGCGTCGCAGCGGCTGCAAGGGCTTTTCGTCCACGAAATGACGCATGTCTGGCAGGCGCAAACGCGTGGGCGCTGGTATCTGGTGCTGATGCGCCACCCGTTCGCGACTTATAGCTACAGCCTCAAGCCCGGCTGGTTGCTCGAACGATACGGGCTGGAACAGCAGGCGGAAATTGTCCGCCACTACTGGCTGCTGACACAGGGCATGGTCGTCGGCGGCGGTCCGGGGGTCGAGGCCTATCGCGCAATATTGCCCGAGGAATGGGGCACTTCATGAACGATTTTGAATTCGTCTTCGTGCTTTACAGCCTGCTGCTCGGCCTCTCGATGGTCGAGCTGCTCGGCGGATTGGGCCGGGCGCTCGAGGTGCGCTTTGCGGCGCAGGCGGAGCGCGAGACGTTTTCGATCGGCTGGCTGACTCCGCTGCTCGCGATCTTTGTGATGCTCGACCTTCTGTCCTTCTGGAGCGCGGCGTGGGTCGCGCGCGGCAGCATTGCGGTGTCGACCACGACTCTGATGGCGGTCGCCGCCTTTGCCAGCGTCTATTTCCTCGCGGCGCGCTTGGTCTTTCCCTCGCATCCCGGGGGGTTCGCCAATCTCGACGTCCATTATTTCCGCGTCCGACGGATCGTGCTGGGGTTGTTGCTGGTGCTGCTGGTGGCGCAGCTTGGCTATTATCTGTCGCTCCCCGATTTGGCGGCGAGCCTGGCGCGCCCGATCGCGTGGATCATGACGCTCGTTCTCGTGGCGCTGATGGCGGCCGCGATGGTCGTGAAGGATCGCCGCTGGAGTATCGCGATCCTGTCGCTGCTGGTCGCGCGCTATGTTGTGATCTATCTCATCTAAACGAAGGAGATGCCCATGCCAGAAGTCCTCGACCGCTTTCGTTCTTCGACCTGGGGCTGGCTGCGCGGAACGCTGCTCGGGTGGCTGACCTTGCTCCTGTGCCTCGTCGGCGTTGGCTTCCTCATCATTCTGATCCAGTGGATCCGCTTTCTCGACGTCACCTATGAATTGACCGAGGACCGGCTGATCCTGCGCAAGGGCATTTTCGTCAAAAGCATCGACGAAATCGAGCTGTACCGCGTCAAGGACGTGCGGATGGATTTCACCCTGATCAGCCAATGGGTGGGGATCGGCACCATCAGCATCGATTCGAGCGACGAGACGACGCGCGCGGGCGCGCTGGTGATGCCCTATATCGAGCGCGCCGCCCAGCGGCGCGAGGAAATGCGGCAGCTGGTCGATGCGGCGCGGCAAAAACGCCGGGTGCGCGAACTCGATGTTTCGAGCGATTTGCTCTGAGCCGACAATTAGCGGCGCGGGCAATTACGGGCTAGCCAGCGGGACGGCGTTCGTCCTATGTTCCGCTGATGGATGGAATGTCGCTTCTCGTCGCCCTTGTCGCCCTCGCCATCGGCAGTCTGATCGGCTGGCTGTTCGCCGGTCGGCAATCGGGCGCGCTCAAGGCCGAACGCGACGGGTTGTCCGAGCGGTTCAAAGTTGCGGTCACTGACCTGGCCGCCGAGGCCGAGGCACGCAAGACAGCCGACATCCAGCTCGCCTCGCTGCTCAGCGAACAGCGCGCGCGCGACGCCGCGCATGACGCCCAGATCGTGCAGCTGAAGGACGCACAGGCGGCGCTCACGACGCAGTTCCGCGAAGTCGGGCAGGTGATGCTCGACGGCGCGCAAAAGGCGTTCCTCGAACGTGCCGAGGCACGCTTCAAGGAAAGCGAAGCGACCGCCGGACAGAATCTGAAGGCGCTGCTGTCGCCCGTCCACGAGCGGCTGCAGAAATATGAGGAAGCGGTCGGCAAGGTCGAGGCCGAGCGGCGCGACGCTTTTGGCCTGCTCCACGGCCAGATCGCGGCGATGCGCGAAGGCACCGAACGTGTGTCGAGCGAGGCGGCGAAGCTGGTCAACGCGCTGCGCAACGCGCCCAAGGCGCGCGGGCGCTGGGGCGAGCAGCAGCTCAAGAACGTTCTCGAAAGCTGCGGCCTGTCCGAACATGCCGATTTCCAGACCGAGGTCAGCGTGACCGATGGCGACGGCGGCCGGCTGCGCCCCGATGTCGTCGTCAAGGTGCCGGGCGGGCAGAGCTTGGTGATTGACGCCAAAGTGTCGCTCAACGCCTATCAGGATGCGTTCGGCGCGGTCGAGGAGCGCGAGAAAGCGCTGCATCTCGTCGCCCACGCAGCGGCAATGAAGGCGCATGTCAACACGCTGGGCGCCAAGGCCTATTGGAACCAGTTCGACGACACCCCCGATTTTGTCGTGATGTTTGTGCCGGGCGAACATTTCCTCGCCGCGGCGCTCGATCAGGATCCGACGCTGTGGGACTATGCGTTCGAGCGCAAGGTGCTGCTCGCGACCCCGACCAACCTCATCGCAATCGCGCGCACCGTCGCGGCAGTGTGGCGGCAGGAAAAGCTCGCCAATCAGGCGCGCGAGATCGCCGCGCTCGGCAAGGAGTTGTACGCGCGCATGTCGGTGATGGGGTCGCACATCGCCAAAGTCGGGCGCAATCTCGACCAGGCGACCGGCGCTTACAACGCCTTTGTCGGCAGCTTCGAATCGCAGGTGCTGACGCAGGCGAAGCGATTCGAGGCGCTCGATATCGAGACGGGCGACAAGGAGATTGCCGTGCTGCCGGTCGTCGAACAGGCGGCGCGCCCGCTCGCGAAGCTGGCGGCGGCGCCGGCGGCGGTCAACGACGCGGGGGAATAGCGCCGCGGGTCATTCCAAAATCCGTTCGCCCTGAGCTTGTCGAAGGGCAGTTCTGGTCATTGAGCGCGGAGGAGGAAGGACGGTGCTTCGACAAGCTCAGCACGAACGGAATATGGCATGACAGTTAGATCGCCCGCTTCAGTACAGCTGTCCGCCCGCCGCTCCCGGTCAAAATCAGCGTTCCGTCGTCGGCGAAGGTCAGGCTGACCGGCGCCGCCATCAATTGGAAAAATGCCGCTTCCTGTGTCATGCCCGCTCCCGGGCACGCCATTTCGGTCGCCATCAGCGGCCCTGCGGTGAGATTGCCGTCCGCCGCCGAATAGCCGCCCGAGAAGCGGTTGCAACCCGCGCTACCGCTCAGCCGCGCGCCGTCAAACTGGAGCGAAGTCGGCCGATCCTTCGCCACCCCGACTCCGCCGATCGACACAAAGATCCAGCTCGTTCCGGCGAGCGTGTCGGGCGGCAGGATCTTGCCGCCGCAGCCTTGCAGCGTCTTGCCGTCGGCAACGACGCGCACCGTATCGGCAAAGCGGCGATCGCTCATCCCGTCGCTGCACGGCGCGGTCTTGATCACCACCGATAGCCGGTCGGTAACATAGGTGCGGCCGTTCAGCGACGGTTTGGCGCCGGGGTTCGGCACCATGATCTTGGTCGCGCCATAGTCGCCGTCATAGTTGAGCCGCGCCGGGGTGATCTCGAGCGTCCAGCCCGGCTCGGTGCCGAGCGCCAGATAGGCGGCGGCAGGAGCTCCGCCGGGGCTCTGCGGCGGCGATTGAGTCGCGGGCGCGCAGGCGGCGAGCGCGGGAAGGGTGAGCAGGGGTAACATGCGGATCATTACAGGCTCCTTTACTCCGTTCGTGTCGAGCGAGTTCGAGACACCCGTCGGCATCGTATAAGGCCGAAAGGCATCTCGACTTCGCTCGATGCGAACAGGAAGAGAGGGTGTGGTAATAGCATGATGTTGGCGGGCGGCTGAACAGAAATGCCGTCCACGGTTCAGCGTCGTCGCTGGTTCAGCACCTCATACGCCATCACCGCGGTCGCGACCGCAGCGTTCAGGCTATCGGCCTTGCCCAGCATGGGCATCTTCACGCGCGCGTCGGCGGCGTCAGCATAGGCGGGCGGCATTCCTTGCGATTCATTGCCGGTGAGGATGAAGGTCGGCGCCGTATAGCGCACCGCCTGATAATCCTGCGTGTCATCGCCGAGCCAAGTCGCGACGAGTTGCCCTGGCCCCTGCCGCAGCCAGGTCAGGAACTCGTCCCAGCGTGCCTGCACCAGCGCTTGCGTAAAGATTGCCCCCATGCTCGCGCGCACCGCTTCGACCGCATAGGGATCGGTGCTCTCGTCGAGCAGGATCAGCCCGCCCGCGCCGACCGCATCGCCGGTGCGCAGCATCGTACCGAGATTGCCGGGGTCGCGCAGGCGCTCGGCAACGAGCCAAATCGACGCGGTGCTGCGGTCGAGATCGGCGAGGGTGGTTTTGGGTTCGGCGTAGATGCCGACAACGGTCTGGGCATTGTCCTTGCCCGACAATTTGGAGAGGATCGCGGGCGTCGTGTCGATCACTTCGCCGCCCGCGGACAGCGTGTCGGCGACCAGCGCCGCGGCGAGCGGGTGCGCGTCGCCCTCTGGCCCGAGGAACAGCCACAACGGCAGAACCCCCGCCGCGCGCGCCTCGGTCGCGATGCGCAGACCTTCGGCCAGGAACAGTCCCTCGGCGCGGCGATGGCGTTTCTCGCGCAACAACCGCATCCGCTTGATCAGCGGGTTGGAGAGACTTTCGATTTGGGAGCGGCGACCGGTCATCCGGTCAATCCTCGCCGAAGCTGTCCTTGACCAGCCCGACCAGCTTGAGCAGCGCGGCATCGGCGCCGTCGCCGCTGGTGTGGATCGTGATCGTATCGCCTTTCGCGGCGCCCAGCATCATCAGGCCCATGATCGATGTGCCGTTGACGCGCGATCCGCTCTTTTCGACCTCGACCGACACCGTTTCGGGCAGGCGGCTGACAAAGGTGACGAATTTGGCGCTGGCGCGCGCATGCAGCCCGCGCTGGT
The DNA here is from genome assembly GCF_019459305.1 of Sphingopyxis sp. Taxonomy (GTDB): domain Bacteria; phylum Pseudomonadota; class Alphaproteobacteria; order Sphingomonadales; family Sphingomonadaceae; genus Sphingopyxis. Next base: position 18,927 of record NZ_JAIBES010000150.1, read on the forward strand.
TGGTAATCTCGACGGTCTCCGAAACCGTGGTCACGAACCAACCCCCAGCATTTCGGAGGCGACCGAAATATATTTCTGCCCGGCTTCCTTCGCCGCGATCACTGCGGCGCGCAGCTCCATCGACTTGCGCGCGCTTTCCAGCCGGATCAGCATCGGCAGATTGACCCCGGCGATCACTTCGGTTCGCCCCGATTCGAGCAGGCTAATGGCCAGGTTCGACGGGGTGCCGCCGAATAGGTCGGTCAGCATGACGACGCCGCGGCCTTCGTCGACCTGGCGAATCGCGTCGGCAATTTCCTTGCGGCGCATTTCCATATTGTCGTTTGGGCCGATGCAGACGGTCGCTATCGCGCGCTGCGGCCCGACGACATGCTCCATCGCGCGCACCATCTCCTCGGCCAGACGGCCGTGGGTGACAAGGACCATTCCCAGCAACGGCAAGGCTTTATCGGTGGGCATGAACTGCGAGACCCTTATGTTTTTCCAGTCGCTGCGGAAGGCGCAGGCGGGGGCTTGCCCTCAAGCCCATCTTGCGGGGCAGAGTCAAGGTTGCGGTGGGTCAGCACTGGCTCATATCCGGACGCGCGCAGCTTTTGGGCCACACGCGCGGCGACATGGACCGAGCGGTGGCGGCCGCCGGTGCAACCGAACGCTATCGTCACATAGCTTTTGCCCTCGACGCGGTAGCGCGGCAGCAAAGTCAGGATCAGCTTTTCGATCTGCGCGACGCTGTTTTCATAGGCCGGATCGGCCATCACATAGGCGGCGACGTCGGCATCGAGCCCGGTGCCGGGTTTCAATTTCGCGTCCCAATGCGGGTTGCGCAGATAACGCATGTCGAACACCAGGTCGGCGTTGCGCGGCAGTCCGCGCGCGAAACCAAAGCTCAGGATGTTGAGCACCGGCTCATCATGATTGCTGCCGCCAAAGCGCTGGCGGACTTCTTGTTGCAAGTCGTTGCTGCTGTAGTTGGTCGTGTCGATGACATGCTCGGCCCAGCGGCGCAGCGGCTCCATCATCTCGCGCTCGCGCGCGATGCCGTCGGCGGCGGGGCGATCCTCAGCCATCGGGTGGCGGCGGCGCGTTTCGGAAAAGCGGCGTTCGAGCTCTGCCCCCGCGCAGTCGAGGAACAGCGTCTGGACGTCGCGCCCGCCGATCTCGCGCAGCGCCTTGATCCGCTGCACCAGCAATGCGGGACGAAACCCCCGGCTCCGACTGTCGATCCCGACAGCCAGCGGACGCCCAGCCTCGCTGCGCTTCACCGGCGCGTCGATCAGCGTTTCGAGCAGCGCGAGCGGCAGATTGTCGACGACTTCCCAGCCCAAATCTTCAAGCACCTTGAGCACGGTCGATTTGCCCGCACCCGACAGGCCGGTGACCAAGAGCAGCCGCGGATCGGCGGCGTCCTTCATGCCCCGTTCGCCAGCCGGTCGAGCGCCAGCATGACCTTAATTGGCGCCGAACCCTCGAACGCCGACAGCGTGAGCGACGGCAGCTCGTACCCGGCAATCCTTTCGACCGCGCGTTCGGGGGGCATGCGTTCATACCGATCGGCAAGGCGCACCGCGATTGCCAACGGCACCGGCGCGACCCATGCCTTCTCGACGATCCCCAGACCGCGCACTTCCAGCTTGCCCGCCAGCTCGGCGGGCGGGCGGCACCACAAGCGGTCGCGTTCGAACCAGATGTCGCAGCGATCGTCGGCGACCAGCCGCGCACCGCGATCGATCAGCCGCAGCGCCAGGTCGGACTTGCCTTGCCCCGACACGCCGAGCAACAAAATGCCGCGGCTGCCCGCGGCGACGCAGCTCGCGTGGATGTTGACGATATCGGGTCTGGTCCGGCTGGGCAGCATCGGCGCAGGCTTACCGGCGACGGGGCGGTGCTGCAAGGCGATAGGCTGTGCGGCCTCAACTGTCGGTCGCACCATTCTCGTGTGCGGGCAGCGTGATCAGCAGGCTCGCACCGGATCGGCCGTCGTCGCGGTCCTTGGCGCTGATCGTGCCGTTATGGCCCTCGATGATTGTGCGGGCGATTGCGAGACCCAGTCCGCTGTGGCGACCAAAGGCCTCGCCCGGGGGACGTTCGCTGTGAAAGCGGCGGAAAATCGCCTCGCGCTGCGCAGGTTCGATCCCCGGGCCGTCGTCGTCGACCCGAACATGCACCTCGTCGCCCAGCCGCGTTGCGGCGATACAGACCAGCCCCGCCGCCGGCGAAAAGCTGATCGCATTGTCGATGACATTGTCGATGGCGCGTTCCAGCCGGTGACCGTCGCCCATCACCAATGTCGTCCCTTTGCGCGGACGGGCAAAGGCGAGGCGCGGGTGCGGCATGTCCGCGTCGATGCGCGCTTGGCGTGCGGCGAGCATCGATTCGATCATCATCCCGACGTCGATCGGTTCGAACAGGGTGCGCGACAATTGGGCATCGACGCGGCTCGCCTCGCTGATGTCGTTGACCAGCCGGTCGAGCCGCCGCACATCTTCGTCGGCGATCGCCAGCAATTGTGCGCGCTGTTCGTGATTGCCTACGCGGCCCAATCCCTCGATCGCCGAACGCACCGACGCGATCGGATTCTTGAGCTCGTGCGTCACGTCGGCGGCGAAATGTTCGCCTGCGTCGATTCGCTGCCGCAATGCCTGCGTCATGTCCGACAGCGCGCGCGCCAGCGTGCCGATCTCGTCGCGGCGGCTTGGCAGGCGCGGAACAACAACCTCGCGTGCCCGGCCCAGACGCACGCGCACCGCAGCGCGGGCCAGACGACGCAGGGGCCGGACGATCGTGCGGGCGAGGAACAGCGACAGCAGAATCGAGGTGATGAGGACCATCGCGACGACCACGGCCAGGCGGAATCGTTCGGCGCGCACGGTACGCGTGATGTCGCGGGCGTTGAGCGTCATCAACATGACCTGCTGGGTGTCGAGATCGAGCAAGGCCGCGGCGCTCAGCAGCGGGGTCCGTTCGGGTGCGTAGCGGAAGCGCGCCGCCACCTCGCCGCGTTGTTGCGCCTCGATGACTTCAGGCCATGCCGCAGCACGGTCGACCGCGGGTTCGCGAAAGTCGGGATAGGACGGCGCGCCGACGATCCAGTCGATGCCGCGGTCCATCGCGCGCGCAGCGTCGCGCTGCCACGCCTGCAAATTGGGATCGCGGAGCGTATAGGTCGCGGGGCCGGTCGCAAAGCTGTCCGAAAGCAGCCGACCGTCGGCAGCATAGAAACGCAGGCGCGATTCGGTCGCCGCCGTGAATTCGGCGATCAGCCGGTCGCGCTGGTCGGGGCGTGCGGCCTCGAGCGCGCTGTCGAGGAGCGCGAGCTGGTCCGTCATCACTTCGATGCGCGTATCGACGAGGCGGCTGCGATAGGTGTCGAGATAATAAAAGCCGCCCGCGAGCAGCGCGACGGCGAGGATATTGACCGCCAGGATGCGCGTCGTAAGCGACCAGCGCGCCGACCAGACGAGCGGTGATTCCTCCTGCTCGGCGATGCTTGCGTCGGGTTTGAGGGTGTCAGCTGTCGTCGGCAAAACGATACCCGGCACCATAGAGGGTGGCGATCGCGTCGAATTCGGGATCGACCTCGCGGAACTTGCGGCGCAGGCGTTTGATGTGGCTGTCGATCGTGCGGTCGTCGATATAGACGTCGTCCTGATAGGCGGCATCCATCAACTGGTTGCGGCTGCGGACGATGCCGGGGCGCGCGGCGAGCGTTTCGAGGATCAGGAATTCGGTGACGGTCAAGGTCACATCCTTGCCGTCCCAAGCGACCTTGTGCCGCGCTGGGTCCATGCTGAGCCGCCCGCGGGTGATCGGCTCAGCCACCGGTTCGTCGTCAGCTGGGGGCGCGTTCTGGTTCAGCTCGACGCGGCGCAGGATCGCCCGGATGCGCGCGATTACTAAGCGCTGGGAAAATGGTTTGGCGATATAGTCGTCGGCGCCCATCGCCAGCCCCAGCGCCTCGTCGATCTCGTCGTCCTTGCTGGTCAGGAAGATAACGGGAAGCTGGCTTTTTTCGCGCAGGCGGCGGAGCAGTTCGAGCCCGTCCATGCGCGGCATCTTGATGTCGAACACGGCAAGGTCGGGGGGATTGTCGATCAGCGGCTTCAGCGCCGCCTCGCCATCCGAATAGACGCGCGTTACAAACCCCTCGGCCTGGAGCGCGATGGAGAGCGATTGCAGGATGTTGCGGTCGTCGTCGACCAGCGCGATTGTTGCCGTCATGCTCTTTCCGTTGGGCGGGGCCGGGAGCAGAGCTAGCCTATCCCGCCGCGACCGACAACCGTCACAGAACGGCACGGGCGCACGCGGGAATCTTTTGACCTCGTCCGGCATCCTCGCTAACGCGACGCATAATTTACGGAATCGGCGTCACGTCGGCACCCATGGTAATGCGGGCCTGCCCTTATGCGCGGTCTCCTCTGCATACCTATGCAATCGGTGCCGACGGACATGGGAAAGGCTTGAACGATGACACAGGTGGCGATCGGCAATCAGACTGTCGAAACGCAGGCGGAGGTCGCCGAAAACTGGGGCACCTCGGCGCTGATCGAGGATGCCATTCGGCACGGCGAAGGCCTGCTCGCCAAGGATGGCCCGCTGGTCGTCGAAACTGGCAAGCACACCGGCCGGTCGGCGAAAGATAAGTTCATCGTCCAGGACGACGAGACGGCGGGCACCATCTGGTGGGGCAAGACCAACGTCCCGATGACCCCCGATCATTTCGCCGCGCTCAAGGCCGATTTCTTCGCGCACATGGCAGCGCGCCCGCGGCTGTTCCGCCAGCAGCTGTTCGGCGGTTCGCAGCCCGAGCACCGCGTCGCGGTGCAGGTCGTCACCGAATTCGCCTGGCACAGCCAGTTCATCCGCACCTTGCTCGTCCGCCCGAGCGCCGCGGAGCTGGCGGCGTTCGCGGCCGAATATACGATCATCGACCTGCCGAGCTTCCGCGCCGATCCGGCGAAGCACGGCACGCGCACCGAAACCGTGGTTGCGGTGAACTTCACCGAAAAGCTCGTGTTGATCGGCGGCACCGCTTATGCTGGCGAAATGAAGAAGTCGGTGTTCGGCATCCTCAACTATCTGCTCCCTGTAAAAGGCGTGATGCCGATGCATTGCTCTGCGAACATGGGTCCGAACGGTGACACCGCGGTATTCTTCGGCTTGTCGGGTACCGGCAAGACGACGCTGTCGGCCGATGCGTCGCGCACGCTGATCGGTGATGACGAGCATGGCTGGTCGGACACCGCGGTCTTCAACTTCGAGGGCGGCTGCTATGCCAAGATGATCCGCCTGTCGCCCGAGGCCGAGCCCGAGATTTTCGCGACGACGAAGCGTTTCGGCACCGTGCTCGAAAATGTCGTGATCGACCCGGTCACGCGCGAACTCGATTTCGACGATGCCAGCCTCGCCGAGAATAGCCGCGGTTCGTACCCGATCGACTTCATTCCGAACACGTCGGAACAGAATATGGGTCCGGTGCCGCAGAATATCATAATGCTGACCGCCGATGCTTACGGCGTGCTACCCCCGATCGCGAAGTTGACTCCCGATCAGGCGATGTATCACTTTCTGTCGGGCTACACTGCGCGCGTGGCCGGGACCGAAATCGGCGTGACCGAACCCGAGGCGACCTTCTCGACCTGCTTCGGTGCGCCGTTCATGCCGCGTCACCCGTCGGTGTACGGGAATCTGCTGAAGGAACGCATCGCCAAGGGCGGCGTCCAGTGCTGGCTGGTCAACACCGGCTGGACCGGCGGCATGGCGACGATGGACGGCATCAAGCGGATGCCAATCAAGGCGACCCGTGCGCTGCTTAACGCCGCGATCGACGGCAGCCTCAACGACGCTGAATTCCGCAAGGATCCGAACTTCGGCTTCATGGTTCCGGTCGCGGTGCCGGGGGTCGACAGCGCGCTGCTCGACCCGCGTGAGGCGTGGGCCGACAAGGCCGCCTATGACCGCACCGCGCAGGTGCTGGTGGGCCAATTCATCGACAATTTCGCGCAATTTGCGGACCATGTCGACGAAGGCGTCCGCCAGGCGGCGCCGCAGGCTGCGGTCGCCGCGTAACTTGCCCGGACCTATTCCGGGTGGCAATTCACCCGGAAGGACTGGACAATGACCACCGACTATTCACCGCGCCTGTTCGAGCGCGACAACGATATTCGCACGATCGGCGAAGGCCTGCTCGCCTGCACCCTGCCGCGCGCGGATTGGACGCATGAGGCGCATTTGGGCGCGTGCCTTTGGCTGCTCAGCGAGCGGCTCGACATCGATGTCGATGCCCAGATCGGCACCATCATCCGCCGCTTCAACGAGAGCGTCGGCGGGGTCAACGACGACACGCAGGGTTATCATGACAGCATCACGCGCGCTTACGTCGCGGGGGTGCGATTGTTCCTGTCGGAGACGGAGGAGACCGAACTGGCGGCGCGCGTCAACGCGATGTTGCGGTCCGATGTCGGAAGGCGGGACTGGCCGCTGCGCTTCTACAGCCGCGATCTGCTGTTTTCGGTCACGGCGCGGCGGCGGTTCGTTGACCCCGACCTCGCGCCGCTCCCCGCCTAAAGCTTCATTCCCGGTGTCCAGCCGCGTTGCGCGAGGAAAGCGGCTGGATCGCGCATTTCGATGATCGCCTTGAGCGCCGCGGCCTTGTCGGGCGCGCGGCTGTAATAGCTTTTGACGATCCGGTAGCCGACCCAGTAGCCCAGGTCTCCCGGCCAATCCGGGGTGCCGAGCTGGTTGTAAACCCAGCGCGAATCATTCGCCTTGCTGTCCTTTTCCGCCGAAAAATCGCGTTCGACCGCTGCCTCGCGCCCCGTCGTCCAGCGGTGCAGATGGGTGTAAGCGACCGAACCGCCGATCTGTTCGGCAACAAATTCGGCGGCACCCTCGATGAGCGAGGCGTGAAGCACGCTGTCGCTATCGCTTTCGACCTGCGCGAGCGGTTGCTGGGCATGGATATATTCGTGCGCGATGACATGGACGAACCGATCTTCGTCATCGGCTTCGAAAAATTTCGCCGCGCATAGCGCTTCGAGCGAGACGTACAACCCCTTGCCATCGGCCGCCGCGACAGGCGTGCCGCGGCTCATTGCGATGGTGATCGGCGGAAAAATCGCCGGCGGATAGAGTTCCGCCAGCCGATCGGTCGCGGCGGTCAGTCGGCCCCGGACATTGTCGAGCGTGTTGGCGCAACCCCGCGCGTCGCGATAAAGATCGGGCTTCTCGCGCAGGGCCTTTGCCACGCGTTCGGGCGTGATCCGGCGCATCGCCATGAACTCGACCAGCCCCGGCGACGCATCGGCGAGATAGCGCGTCGCCAGCACATCGGGCTGCGCGGCGATCGCCGGGTCGTCGTACAAGGCGTAGAAGCGATCGACGTCCGACGTCACGATCGCGACGCGTGCGCTTGCCGGGGCCGGGGCGTCGGCGGCATGGCCGGCGCTGCTCGCTAGCAGCGCCGCACCTAATGTCGACCAAGCGATTCGCCGCCGCATCAGCCCTTATTCTCCGCCACATAGGTGGCAACATTCTGCGCCAGCACGTCGAGCGGCACATTGCCGCCCTCGACGACGACATTGTTGAAATCGCGCAGGTCATATTTCGTCCCCAGCGCCGCCTGCGCCAGCCCGCGCTGGCGGACGATCTCGCTGTGACCGACCTTGTATCCACATGCTTGCCCGGCCCAGCTGCAATAACGATCGACCTCGCTCGCGACCTCGAGCGGGTTCGAGCCGTTTTCCTTGACGAAAAACTCGACTCCCTGCTCGCGCGTCCAGCGTTTCGCATGCAGGCCGGTGTCGACGACAAGGCGGCAGGCGCGGAAGGCGAGCGACTGGAGATAACCAAGCCGCCCGACCTCGAAATCATCGAAGAGGCCGAGCTCGTCGGCAAGCTGCTCGGCATAAAGCGCCCACCCTTCGCTATAGGCATTGAACGCCAGCATCGTACGGATCAGCGGCATCTGATTGGCATATTCGCCCTGCCACACATGCCCCGGGATCGCCTCGTGAAAGGTCAGGTCGGGCAGCGAATATTTGCTGTGCAGGTCGGTGGTGTGCAGGTTTATCCAGAATTTTCCGGGAATGCTGCCGTCGATCGACCCGGCGCCGCCATAGGCCGCAGGCGCGCCCGGTTCCTCGGCCAGCGGCAGTCGTTTCACCTCGACATTGCCGCGGACTAGAGTGCGAAAGGCGCGCGGCATTTCGGCGCGGATTTTGCCGAGCCAAGTCTGGATATAGGCCATGATCTCCGCGCGGCCCGCGTCATTGTTCGGAAACTGGAAGCGCGGATCCTTGGCTAGCGCGTTCATCCGGTCGCCGACCGATCCCTGCCTATAGCCAAGCCGCTTCAGGATCGGGTCCATCTGACCCTGCAACTCGGCCAGTTCCGCGCGCCCCATGCGGTGGATTTCGTCGGGGGTCATCCGCGTCGTGGTGCTGGCGCGCAGGCCCCACGCATACCATTCGTCGCCGCCGGGCCGCGCCCACATCCCTGCGTCCATCGTGGCGCGGGGGCGCTGTGCCTTCAGTTCTGCGATCTGGCGTGCGAGCGCCGCGCTGACCGGACCGCGGGCAATGGCGCGCGCACCGGCGCCCCAGTCGCCCGCCAGCCCCGCGTCGCGCGCTTTCGTCGCCAGCGCGTCGGCCAGACTGCCGCCGCCGCGCGCGTCGGCCAGCGTTGCCTCGATCTGCGGCAGCGCCTTGTCGATCAGGAAGGCGGGGGCGATCATTCCCTGTGCGCCCGCCGCCTTGAGCCGCTCGGTTTCGCCATCGAGGACGCCGGCAAAAGCCCCAAGTCGCGCCAGATAGGCCTCAGCATCGGCGCTCGTTTTCACGGGCTGGTCGCTGGTCAACAGGCGGGGCACGTCGAGATAGGCGCCGACATTCTGGATCACGACATAGGGCGTGTTGCGCCAGCCGCCGACCGCGACATCGCCATAGGGCAGGGCGAAGCCGTCGAGCGCGACGCCATAGGCACTCTCGACCACCGCCAGGCTGGTGCGCGTCTTGTGATCGATGCGGTCAGCGCCGCCCGCTTCCGTAAAGGCGCGGACGTGTGCGACGTCGGCCTTCAGCGTGTTTGCGACGGCTTGTTGTCCGGCGGCCGAGCGGTCGGACAGCTTGCCGCGCTGGGCGGCGCGTGCGCCGGTATCGATGCCGAGCGAGGTCGCGCCCTCGGGCGACAGCGCGAGTAGATTGTCGGCAATCGACGCTAACAGCGCCTCGGCAGCGGCCTGCGGCGTAGCAGTGGCTGACGGCAGGGCTGCGATCCCTGCTGGTCCGCGGCTGCAGGCGGTCAGCGCAAGGCTCGCCGCGCCGGTACCGAGCGTGGCTATCGTTTGGCGGCGAGTGAACGGGGTGGACAGGATCTGATGCACGCGGCGGCTCCCTTGCGACTTTATTTCTTCTGAAACCTGTCTAAGCGGCGCGGCGTGACGGTCAATGGGAACCATATCCTCCCTGCGGCGGAGCCGTGAAGAGGGGGACCATCCGAAGGATAGTGGCGGGGCAGCGACGTCGCTTCATGGGCCCTCCGTCAGCGGCTGCGCCCCTGCCACCTCCCCATCGCTGCGCGACAGGGAGGATCGACGGTGTCAGTCGGTGAGGTCGGCGGGTACCTTGCCGCCGTTTGCGGCGAGCTCGCGCATCACCGCCTTGTGCAGCCAGATGTTCATCTCGGCGCTGCCGTCCAGTTCGCCGGTGTAACCGAGTTCGGTCGCGAGTTCCTTGCGGTTAGCAAGGCTCGAATCGATGCCGAGCAGCTTCATCAGGTCGACGATCGAGGTGCGCCAGTTGAGGTCTTTGCCTGCCGCTTCGGCGGTCAGGATCGCGTCGACATCGACTTCGGCGGGCGGAGCCGCAGCGGCGGCCGCCATGGCGCTGGTCGCGGCGTCGAGTGCGCTGCCGACGGGATTCGGCGCCGGTGCGGCGGGCTCTGACGCGACCGCCTTCTTGCCGAAAATCGCGTCTTTGATGCTGCTGAAAATGCCCATGATTTCACTCCCACTATGGCGCGGCCCAACCCGGAAAGGGTGAGTCGGTTGGTCGCAGGCTAGGACTATGCATCTGAAAATGACAGCCAAATGAACGACTCGTCGTCCGCGCCCGCACTGTTATAGTCACGCGGGTGGGCGTGGTCCGATCAGCGCCGGAGTGGGAGATTAGCGACATGAACCTGACCGACATTTTGGCGCAGGCCGGCGGCATCGAATCGATGGCAAAAGACCTGGGCATTCCACCCGCCATGGCCAAGCAGGGCGCCGAGGCGCTGCTGCCCGCGATCCTGGGCGGGTTCAAAAAACAGGCGCAATCGGGCGGGATCGAAGGGCTGGGCGGGCTGCTCGGCCAGCTTGGCGGTGGCGGTCTGCTCGATTCGGTGCTGGGATCGCAGCCGACCCCGGTGGCACCCGGTAACGAGGTGCTCGGCCAGATTTTCGGATCGAAGGACGTCAGCCGCACCGTCGCCGGACAGGCGGCGACCCAGACCGGGCTCGATTCGGGGTTGCTCAAAAAAATGCTGCCGATCCTCGCGATGATGGTCGCGGGCTATATGGCCAAGCAGAGCGGCCAGGCGCAGGGCGGCGGCGGTCTGGGTGACCTGATCGGCGGCGCGCTCGGTGGTTCGGGCGGCAGAGGCGGCCTCGGCGGCATGCTCGGTAATGTGCTGGGCGGCGCAATGGGCGGCGGCGCAGCACCGGCTGCGGCCGGCGGCGGGCTGGGCGGCCTTGCCAACATGCTCGACCTTAACGGCGACGGCAATCCGCTCGACGACATCATGGGCATGGCGAGCAAGCTGGGACGCTGAAGCGCTCAGCTCAGCAGCCCCTCGGTATCCGAGGGGCTGCGGCTGCGCCCGTTCACGCCGCCTGCAATCGCCAGTCGTCGCGCATTTCGGCGGGCCATCGCGGTTTGCCTAGCATGGCGACCGGGTCGTTGGCGTCATCCTTGTCATTGCCCGGCGCAGCGATGGCGCGCGCATATTCGATCGTCGGGGCAGGCGTGCCGCGCCCCCGGCTGGCGCGAACGATTTCGCGTCCGGTCGGCCGAAAGCCGAGCTTGCGGAGCACCGATCCCGAGGCCGGGTTGTCGACGAAATGCGACGCCATCAGATTGCGGATGCCCATGGTACGCGCCAGGTCGATCATGTGCCGACCGGCCTCGGTCGCATAGCCGAGCCCCCAGAACGGCCGCGCGACCCAATAGCCGAGCTCGACCGAGCCATCCTCCATATGGTCCATGCCAATGCAGCCGATGATGCGTGGGCTGCTGGCGGTGCGCTGGACCATCAGAAAGCGGCTGGGGTTGGCGCTCGACCACCCCGCCAGGAATGTCCGGGCATCGTCCTCGCTATAGGGCCAGGGCGCGCTCGCGAGGTTGCGGACGATCATCTCGTCGCCGATCGCACGGGCCAGCGCCGGGGCATCTTCCTGCCAGCCGGGCCGCAGTAACAATCTTTCGGTACGCGCAAACATCTTATCACTCCCAATTGTCGTCGCCATGGCGCCCGATGGTGACGCTTTGACGACATTCGATATGGAGGGAGATGGATGGCCCGATTTTCACGCCTGCCCGCCAAGTCGCGGACAATAGGCAAGAAAAAAGGGAGTCCGGGGGTGACCCGTCTCCCTCTTTTCGAACTTTGTTTCCGCCTCAAGCGGAAAGGACCGTTCCGGGTCATCCCTTGGTGGGCGACCCGTGCAGATCGCTCTTTATTCGGCTGCTTCCGCCATGACGTCGACCGACACAAATTTGCGGCCAAGCTTGCCGTCGTGGAATCGCACATGGCCTTCGGCGGTTGCGAACAGCGTGTGGTCCTTGCCCATGCCGACGTTGGCGCCCGGGTACACCTTGGTACCGCGCTGGCGCACGATAATGTTGCCGCCGATCACTTCCTGACCGCCGAACTTCTTCACGCCAAGGCGGCGGCCGGCTGAGTCGCGACCGTTGCGCGATGAACCGCCTGCTTTCTTATGTGCCATGACTGATGCTCCTTAATTCGTTTCAGGGGCCGAGCCGCGTTGCCGCGCTCAGGCGTCCTTCTTGGGGGCTGCCTTCTTGGCAGCGGGCTTCTTGGCGGGGGCGGCCTTCTCGGCAGCTTCGGCCTTGGGCGCAGCAACCTTCTTCGGCGCGGCTTCCTTGGCGGGTGCGGCCTTGGCCGGTGCTTCCTTGGCGGGCGCAGCAGCCTTGGCTTCGGTCGCCGGAGCGGCTTCGGCCTTCGGTGCAGCTTCCTTCTTCGGCGCCGCCTTCTTGGCTTCGCCGACGGCCAGAATGCGCAGCAGCGTCAGCGACTGGCGATGACCATTGCGACGGCGATAATTGTGCCGACGGCGCTTCTTGAACACGATGACCTTTTCGCCGCGCGTCTGCGCGATGATTTCGGCCGAAACGACGAGGCCATCGGCGCTCTTCACTTCGCCGCCGTCACCGGCCAGCAGGATGTCGCCAAGCGACACGGTGTCGCCAGCTTCGCCGTCGATCTTTTCAACGGCGATCTTGTCTCCGGCGGCGACGCGATACTGCTTGCCGCCCGTGCGCACGATTGCGAACATGGTCTTCCATCCAATCAAAAAACTAAATCACCCGCGCACCAGTCACCCACCAAGGCAGGCGATTTTTCCGGCATGCGGGAAAGTCAGCGCCACTAGCGAGCCAGCGCTTCGCTGTCAACCGCCAAATCCCGTGCTTTTCGAGCGAAAAGCGGGTCAGAAGCCGAATGACACGGCGCACCGCCGATTCGGTACTTGCTGCCTTGCGCCAGCACCCATATCAGAGGCGGCGATGAAGCGCACCCTTCTTACTCTGTCATTGGCCGTTGCCGCCTCCTTGTCGCTGTCGGCCTGCGCCGCGGCGCAGAGTACGGGCGCGCCGTCGCTGGCCAAACGGCCGGTCGAGGGGCGATTCGACGTGGCGCCGCCCGCGGTGGTTGTTGCCCCGCCGGGGCCGCTCCCTGCCGACCTTGGCGGACGCCTCGCGCGCTGGGAAGCGGACGCTGCGGGTGCGCAGCAGGCTTTTGCCGCCGAGCGCAACGCGACCGCGTTGCTTGTGTCTGCTGCCGCAGGCGCCCCGGTCGCCAGCGAGCGCTGGGTCGTTGGGCAGCAGGCGATCTCGCGCCTCACCGCCACCCGGGCGCCGCTCACCGCCGCGCTCGCCGACATCGACCGGCTCTATCTTGAACGCAGCGTCGAGGATGCGATCGATGGCCTGCCCGAAATCTACGCGCTGCGCGACCGGCTCGCGGATATGGTGTCGACGCAGGATGCGGTGCTGGAGGCGCTGAACGGTCAGCTGCCGGGGAAGTAGATAATAATCCTCCCTGACGCGAAGCGACGGGGAGGGGGACCGTTCGCGCAGCGAATGGTAGAGGGCCCGCGACAGTCGTGTGTAAGCCCTCCTTCAGCCCGGGGGGC
>NZ_JAIBES010000151.1 GCF_019459305.1 Sphingopyxis sp.
CGACAGTCCGGGAAATATTACCAGCTGACTATGCCGGGTACACTTTGACCCCCGTCATCCCGGCGACGGCGGGTATGACGAAGCAAGGGCGTCACGCCGCTTTTACCGCTCGCTGAGATAATAGCGCTCGCGCGCGTTCAAATCGTCGTTGAGTTCGTAAACGATCGGCTGGCCGGTCGGGATTTCGAGGCTGGTGATGTCGGCGTCCGAAATCCCCGACAGATGTTTGACCAGCGCGCGCAGGCTGTTGCCATGCGCCGAGATCAGTACCGTCTTTCCCGCGGTCAGCTGCGGCACGATCGCGCTTTCATAATAGGGTAACACGCGTTCGATCGTATCCTTCAGGCTCTCCGCCGCGGGAATATCGATGCCGGCATAGCGCGGGTCGCTCGACAGATCCCATGGCGATCCGGCTTCGAGCGGCGGCGGCGGGATGTCGAAGCTGCGGCGCCAGATCTTGACCTGATCGTCGCCATGTTTCGCCGCGGTCTCAGCCTTGTCGAGTCCGGTCAGCCCGCCATAATGACGCTCGTTCAAACGCCAGTCTTTGGTCACGGGAAGCCACAAGCGTCCCATCGCCTCGAGCGCCAGATTGAGCGTCTTGATCGCGCGCGACTGGACCGAAGTGAAGCAGGTGTCGGGGGCGATGCCCTTGGCCTTCATCAACTCGCCTGCCGCCCACGCCTCGGCGGCGCCCTTTTCAGTGACGTCGACATCCCACCAGCCGGTGAAGCGGTTTTCGAGGTTCCACTGCGACTGGCCGTGACGGATGAGGATGAGCTGGGGCATTTCGGATCCTTCAGGTGGAGGGTTTCGCTGCCCCTTAGCGTGGCTTTCCTACGAACGCCAATGCCCCTCTTGAAATGGTTTCACCCGCACCCAGATTTGCAGCATCCGGTCGCCGAAACGGGGCCGGGTGGCGATCGCGGCGCGCCGCCGCGGTCCCTGACTTCGCTTTTGAGAAAGGAAGAATGACCATGCGTAACAGTTTTGACTGGACCCCCTATCGCCGTTCGACCGTCGGTTTCGACCGATTGTTCGATTTCCTCGAAACGAGCGGGTCGGGCGCGGAAAATTATCCGCCATTCGACATCGAAAAGATCGCCGACGATCATTTCCGCATCACCGTCGCGGTCGCTGGGTTCAAGAGCGACGAGATCGAGATCGTTGCGCAGCAGAATATGCTGACCGTCAGCGGCCGCAAGGCACCCGCGGCCGAAGGCGAAGGCCGTCAGCTGCTGTACAGCGGTATCGCGACGCGCGCTTTCGAACGCCGCTTCCAGCTCGCCGATTTCGTGCGGGTCAGCGCGGCCGACCTGGCCGACGGGCTGCTGATCATCGACCTGGTGCGCGAAGTGCCCGAGGCGATGAAGCCGCATAAGATCGCGATCGGCGGCAGTGCGACCCCGACGCTGGTCGAGGACAAGCAGGCGGCATAAGCGCCTGCGAATCCATGCCTTGCGGGGCATCGTGAGCGGGGTCCGGAGTCCCTTCCGGACCCCGTTTTCTTTGCTACAGCGCGCGCGTCATGAAGCGGCTGAACGGGTCGGGCTTGTAACCGGCGAAGGGCGCGCAATCGTCGAAACCATAGCGGCGGTAGAGCGCAATCGCGGGTTCGAACGCGGGGCCCGATCCGGTTTCCAGACTGAGCCGCTTGAGCCCGCGACCATGCGCTTCGGCGATAATATGGTCGAGCATGCGCGCGGCCACGCCGCGGCGCAGGAAGGCGTCGGCGGTGCGCATCGATTTGATCTCGCCATGCCCGGCATCGAGCATTTTGAGTGCGCCGCACCCCGCCAGCGCATCACCGTCATGGATCGACCAGAAGGTCACATCGGGGGCGTTCAGGCCATTGAAGTCGAGGAAGTGACAACTGCCCGCGGGCGAATTGGCGAGCATCCCCGCGAAATGCTGTTCGAGCAGCGCGCGGATCGCGGCGCCGGACAGATCGTCTTCGACGATCCGCCAGCCGCCTTCCCGCGCGCTGGGCGTCACAGCATCTGATCGAGCGTTGCGAGGCACGCGTGCGCCAGCAGCTTCGAGCGTTCGGGCGACCAACCGGCGACCGGATCGGGCAGGTCGTCATTGTCCTTGAACGGCATTTCGATCGTCATCGACACCGCGCCAAAGCGTTCGGCGAGCTGGGTCGTCGACATCGACAGATTTGCCTTGCCCGGCGCCGATTCGCTGTAGCCGAGTTCCACCTGGAAATCGGGGGTGTTCGCCGCCAGCGCGGTCTGGAACCCCTTGTACTTTTCCAGCTGCTCGGGCTTCAGCGACGGAATGCCTTCAAAGCCCGCGATGAACACCGCCGGGATCGCCTCGTCGCCATGGACGTCCATCGCCCAGTCGACACCCGTCTCGTCCATCGCGTTGCGGACACACAAGACTTCGGGGCTACGCGCGGCGGTCGGATTGTCCCATTCGCGGTTGAGGTTCACCCCGGCGAAATTGGTGCGCAAATGGCCCCGGCACGACCCGTCAGGATTCATGTTCGGCACGATGTGGAAGCGGCATTTGTTGAGCAGCGAACGCGCATGCGGATCGGCGGGGTCGGTGAGCTTTTCGAGCGCGCCCTCGACCCACCATTCGGCCATGCTCTCGCCGGGATGCTGGCGCGCATAGAGCCACACCTGCGTATCGCCGGTTCCCAATTCGAGGCAGTCGATCGGCTGGCCTTCGAGGCTGGTGCCGAGGCAGCGATAGGTGACGCCTTCGCACTCGGCGACCGAGGCGACGAGGTCGTGGTGACGCTCCATCGAGAAGGGCGCGAAATAGGCGAGGTAGAGGATCGGGCTTTCGGCGGTGTGGCGGATCGTCAGCGTACCGGCATCGTAGCTGGTGTCGAGGCGGAACCAATAGTCGCGGTCATAACTCGCGCACGCCGCATAGCCGGACCAGCCATCGGGATAGGCTGAGGCATCAAGCCCGGTGATCGCCAGCTCAAGCGCGTCGCCGACCGCGCACGAAACGCGGAAGTGAAACCATTGAAAAAAGTCGGATTCGCGGTCCTTGCGGATCGAAAGGCGCGCCGCGGTGCCGTCGATCGAATCCACGACGATGTTGCCGCTGTCGAAAGCGGCGTTGATGGTGATGGTCATGGGACGCTGATAGTGCGTCCGGATTCTCCGGGGAAGTCCTTGAATAAGGCTTCGGCCAATTTTGCCGCGGCGAGCGACGGCTGCGACGCGGGCGCTTTGACGGGGATCGCCGCAAGCGCGCGGCCTTCCCACAACGCCTGGCCGGTCGCGGCATCATCGATGCGGACCGAAAGCTGGTGATCGGCCATCCGCCTGGGACCGCCACCGAGATTGAGGCCGATGCCGAGCCCGACGCCCGACCCATAGCTGCCGGTCGAACCACCAACCCCGACCGATACCGGCGATCGGCGTCCCGCGCTCGGTTGTTCACTCCGCTCAAAGGCGACGCGGACCAGCAGCGGCGCACGCTCATTGCTGCCCGCCGCAACCAGTCCCTGACGCTGCAATTGCTGATCGACCGCGGCGCGATAGCTGTTCCATTCGATCGACGGCATACCCCCGCCCGGGCCGTCGAGCGGTGCGGTTGCGATGGCGTAGCGCGTCCCCGGCGCCCAGTTAGGCACGGCATTATGGAAACGAGTAACCTCGACCGGCGGCACCGCGGTGGCACAGCCGCCGAACGAAAGCGCCGCTGCACAGAGCAGGACGACAGAAATTTGACGCGTCATTGGGGCATCATGCGCCACCAAATATGGCTTGGCAATGAATGCGGTGCTGCCGCGGCGCGGCGTCTTGCGCCTCAGCGATAGAAGATGTGGTTGTCGATCTGCGCGATGCGCGTCTTGCGCCAGCCCGGCGAGACGTAGCGGGCATGAAAGAACAGCGCGCCCGGCGCATGATTCTTCCAGCTGCCGTCGCGGGCGATCTGCGCGATCGCGATCGCGTTGTTCCACTGCGCGCCCTCGCGGATCGCCGGCATCTTGCCGCCGCGCACAAAGCTGAACTGGCTGCGCTGATGGACGACGCCGCACAGGCTTTTGGGGAAGCGGCCCGACTGGGCGCGGTTGATCACAACATGCGCGACCGCGAGCTGGCCGACGAGCGATTCGCCGCGCGACTCGAAATAGACGGTGCCGGCAAGGCAGCGCAGCTCGGGATCCATGTCCGCAGGACGGGGGGTCGCGGCGACCAGCGCGGCGAGCGATTCGGCGTTGACCGGGGCCGGTTTCGAATCCGGGTTCGGCGTTTCGTCTGTATTTTCGATGATGCCATCGATCGGCGCATCGGCCTTGATCAACAGATCCGCCTGTTCAGCGACAACCGGCGTCTCGACGCTGGGTGCGATCAGGGCGGGAAGATTAGCGTCGGCAGCAAGATCGCTTGCAAAGCCGGGTTCCGCCAAAAGCAGCATGGTGGCGGCAGTCATGCCGACGGCAGCCACGCTGGCCACGTTCAAAATACGACTCATAGTGTCCGTCAAAAGTGCGGCCGATGAACCGAAACTTCCAAAACAGGTGGGGGGCTATGGCCCAATACCGCCTGCGGTCATCGTCCGACTGCGTGTCCAATCCGTTTTTCCGGGGCATCGCCAGAGCGATGCAACCGACGGAGCGACCTACGCGTTATCGAATGCGCGCCACTTATGTTGCACCGCAACAGAGTCAAGTTAATGCGGCCCATTCCGCGACGAGTCGTGGCGCATCTGCGATGTCCAGTTCAACAATCCACAGATCGGGATCCGCCTTTTGCCGCCGGTCCTGATAGTTGGCGCGCGATTCACCATCTTTGGGGTCATCAGGGCCGACAGCCTCCCAGAGATAGTGGCCGGTCGCGGAAAAACGCCGTTCAAGCAGCGGCCCGGGCTGCCCGCGCTCGGTACATTGGACCAGGATGATGCCCGAATGTTCGTCGCCCTTGGCGAGGACGGTCGCAAAGCCGCCCGCCGATTCGGTCCGGCGCAGCAACAGGTCGACGAGAAAACGGCTGGTGAGCCGCGTCACGGGAAAGCTTGCGCTGCGGCGTTACGCCGCGTCACGCGTTTCAGTATCGGCGAGCAGCGCATAAAGGGCCTCGTCGTTTTTCGCCCCGCGCAGGCGTTCGGCGATCGCTTCGTTGCGCAGCATGCGCGACACCCCGGCGAGCGCTTTGAGATGATCGGCACCGGCGTCAAGCGGTGACAGCAGCACGAACAACAGATCGACCGGCAGGCCATCGACCGAGTTGAAATCGATCGGGCGTGACAATTGCAGAAACAGCCCGCGCACCCCGGTGAGGTCCGCCATCTTGGCATGCGGCAGTGCGATACCGCGTCCGAACCCGGTCGAGCCAAGCCTTTCGCGTTCGAGCAACGCTTCGCTGACCTCGCCCGCGTCGAGGCCAAGCGAACGGCTGGCGAGGTCGCCCACAAAGGGAAACAGCGCCTTTTTCGAATCGAGTTGCACATGCGCGCGCACGGTCGCGGGATAAAGAAGGGAAGAAAGATTCATGGGTCTGGTCAAATCTGTGTAGCCGCCGGGCGACGGGGCCGGCCGTTCCTGGGCAATGGATTGCGGATCGGTCGGACCGGCGCCCCGCCATACCGGCATAGGACGTTGTTGGGCGCGGCCCTTATGCCGGTTGGCGAACAAAATCCAGCCTTATCGTGGTTCGACCCAGCCGATCGTCCCGTCGTCGCGGCGATAGACCATATTATGCGCACCCGTCTTGCTGTTGACGAACAGCAGCGCGTTGGTGTTGCGCAGGTCGAGCATCATCACCGCGTCGGACACGCTGCTGCTGGGAATATCGACGCGCGTTTCGGCAATGATCGCCGGCGAGTCGCCGGCATCTTCATCGTTGCCGGCGTCGAACACCGTATAGCCTGCGTTATCCTCAATCTCGTCGACCGTCGGCGATGGCACTGCCACACCGTTGTTATGGTCTTTCAAGCGCCGCATGTAGCGCCTGAGCTGCTTTTCGATACGTTCGGCGGCGCCCTCGAACGCGACATGCGCGTCCTGCGCCTGGCCATGCCCCTTGAGCACCAGCCCCTGCATCACATGCGCAACGATGTCGCACTGAAAACTGTCGTGCGGTCCTTTGCCAAAGATCGCGTGCGCGCCGATCGCCCGGGAGAAATATTTGTCGGCAATCGCGTTCATCCGATCCGACACATGCGCCTGCAGCGCTTCGCCGGTTTCGATCTGGTGGCCAGAGACGCGGATTTCCATTTTTCTTCTCCTGCTATGTCCGATGCGATGACATCAAGGGAGCGTCATCACACCGTATCGAGCCACAGCGGCTGGTTGAGCCCTGCGACAAAGGCGGCATGGCGCGCCAGATCGGCGGCCGATGCCATATGGGGTCTGGGTTCGCGAAACGGACGGTCATGGCCGCGCGCTGCCATGGGGGAGGATGGGGACGCCGCCGCCGAACCGGCGGCAGACGAGGCCAGCCCCAGCCCGATCTGCCGCCCGCCGGTCATTTCGATGTAAAGATGAGCGAGCAGTTCGGCATCGAGCAGTGCGCCGTGCTTGACGCGGTGGCTGCGGTCGATGCCGTAGCGGGTGCAAAGTGCGTCGAGGCTGTGTTTGGCGCCGGGGTGGAGCTTGCGCGCCATCTGCACCGTGCAGCACATCCGCGCCATGTCGAGCGCGGGGCGCCCGGCGCGCGCCAGCTCGGCATTGACGAAACCAAAGTCGAAGACGGCATTGTGCGCGATCAGCGGCGCGTCGCCGAGAAAGGCCATCAGCTCGTCGATGCGCTCGGCAAACAACGGCTTGTCCGACAGAAACTGGATCGACAGGCCGTGCACCGCTTCGGCAGCGGCGGGCATGTCGCGTTCGGGGTTGAAATAGGCGTGAAAGGTCTGGCCGGTCTCGCGGCGGTCGACCAGTTCGATACACCCGATTTCGACCAGCCTGTCCCCGGTCTTGGGATCGAATCCCGTGGTTTCCGTATCGAAGATTATCTCTCGCATTGAGCGATCAATCTGGACCCTATCGGGCGCGGAAACAAGAGGCGATGGCGCGAATCTGGCGATGCGTCTCGCTTTTGGGTCCGCCCGTGTCGATGACGAAATCAGCGCGCGCACGCTTGACGCGGTCGGGAACCTGCAGGCGGCGGATCGCCTTCAGCCGGCCGTAGGTCATCCCCGGCCGGCGCATCACCCGCTTGGTCTGCATCCACGTTGGCGCCGACACGACCGCGATCGCGCCAACGCGGCGCCAGCCACCCTTTTCGAACAAGAGCGGGATGTCGAGCACAACGACATCGCGGGCGCGGTGGCGGGCAAGGAATTTCTTCTGCGCCCGAAACACCTCCGGATGGACGATCGCCTCGAGCGCCGCGAGCTCGTGGCGGTTGCCGAGCACCAGCCCGCCAAGTTTCTGCCGGTCGACGCCGCCGGGACCGGTCGTGCCGGGAAAGCGCGCTTCGATCGCCGCGACGAGCGCGCCGCCCGGGCCTTGCAATCGGTGGACTTCGGCGTCGGCGTCGAACACCGGCACGCCTTCGCGCTCGAACATCGCCGCCGCGGTCGACTTGCCCATCCCGATCGAGCCGGTGAGACCGAGAATGAACGGCCGCCGCAGCCGCGAACCGGGGCGCGGCCGATGCGTCATGCGGTCAGCAGCGCGCGCAATTCCTCGTCGCGACCTTCGGGCGGCGCGGCGCCGAAGAACAGCTCGAAGGCAAGCGCGGCCTGGCCGATCAGCATGTCGAGCCCGTCGACGGTGTCGAGCCCACGCGCCGCGGCGGCTTTGAGCAGCCCGGTCTGGAGCGGAGCATAGACTAAGTCGTAAACGATCGCATCGTCGGGCAGCGCAGACAGATCGAGGTCGAGCGGTGGCTGGCCGGCCATGCCGAGGCTGCTCGAATTGACCAGCAGTGCGGCCGGCGGCAGCTGGGCCTCGAGACCGAGTACCTCGCCTTTCAAGCCAAAGGTCGCGAGCAGCCCCATTGCCTTCAGCGGGCTGCGATTGAGAATCGTCACATGCCCCACCCCGGCGCGCGCAAGCGCGAACAGCACCGCGCGCGCCGCGCCGCCCGCGCCGACGACGATAACCGGGGCACCCGAAAGATCGGTCTCGGCAAGCGGTGCATAGAATCCGGCCGCATCGGTGTTGGTGCCGATCACCGACCCATCGCGCTGGCGCACGATCGTGTTCATCGCGCCGATCGTGCCGCGGATATTGCCGGGGTCATCGACCAGATCCATCACCGCGACCTTATGCGGGATGGTGACATTGCAACCGCGCCAATCGGGATCCGTACGCCGCTGGTCGATAAAGGCCGCGAGCGCGTCGGCTTTGATGTGCGCGCGGCGATAGTCGCCCGCAAGACCGAGTGCATCGAGCCAGAATTTATGGATCAGCGGCGATTTCGATTGTGCGATCGGGTCGCCGATCACCTCGGCATAAGGGGTGCTGCTCATGATGTAGCCAATCCGGTTGCCCGCAGCCACGCCAGCAGCGGGAGCATCGGCATGCCGATGATTGTCCAGGGATCGCCCTCAACCTTTTCGAACAATTGCACGCCTGCTCCCTCGATCTCATAACAGCCGACGGTCCAGCGGATACTGTCCCAATGCTGCGCGACATAGGCGGCGATGAAGGCGTCGGACAAGGGGCGCATCCACAGCTTCGCCTCGCCGATCGCGCGCCAGACCGGGGCGCCGTCGCGCGCGGCGACCGCGGCGCTGAACAGGCGGTGCCGCGTCCCCGCCATGCGGCGCAGATGATCGGCCGCCTCTTCGGGCGTCTCGGGTTTCGAAAGCATCGTGCCGTCGTCGAGCGCGAGCGTCGAATCGGCGCCGATGACGGTCACGCCGGGCAGCCGCGATGAAATTTTTACCGCTTTGGCCTCGGCGAGGGCATCGGCAATATTGCGCGGCGTCTGGCCCGCGGTGAGCAGCGATGCGGTGAGCGCCTCCTCGTCGACATGCGCCGCAGTCGTCGCGAATTCGAGCCCGGCGGCGCGCAGCATGGCGGCGCGGCCGCTGCTTTGCGAGGCCAAGAGAAGGGTCATGCGGCGCCGCGGTCCTCGACCAGCTTGATCACCGCCGCCGCGGTTTCCTCGATCGAGCGGCGCGTGACATCGATCACCGGCCAACCATTGTCTGCAAACATGCGCCGGGCATAGGCCAGCTCGGCTTTCACCCGTTCATCATCGACATAGGCGGTTTCGGGGGCCTGGTTGAGCGACAGCAGCCGGTTGCGCCGCACCTGCACCAGTCGGTCGAGCCCAGTCGTCAACCCAACAATCATCGGGCGTTTCAGTCGATACAGCGCCTCGGGCGGCGGCGATTCAGGGACAATCGGGATGTTCGCGGTCTTGAAGCCGCGATTGGCCAGATAAATGCTGGTCGGGGTCTTCGATGTCCGCGACACCCCGGCAAGAACGATGTCGGCCTGTTCCCAATTTTCCCAGCCGATGCCGTCATCGTGCGCAACGGTGAACTGGATCGCCTCGACCCGCGCGAAGTAAGCAGCGTCGAGCTGGTGCTGACGCCCCGGGCGCGCTTTCGCTTCCTGGCCCAGCATCCGCGACAGCGCATCGGTCACCGCGTCGAGTGCGGGGACGAGCGGCAGGTTGAGTGCCCCGGCTCGGCGCTCCAGGCTGACGCGCAGGTCGCCATTGACCAGCGTGAACAGGATCATCCCCGGACTCGCCTGCACTTCGGCCATGATCCGGTCGAGATGCGATTCCGATCGCACCATCGGCCAGAAATGGCGCACCACCTCGACATCGTCGAACTGCGCGATCGCCGCCTTGGCGATATTTTCGAGTGTCTCGCCCGTGGAGTCCGATATGAGATGAAGGTGAAGCCGGCCCATCGCGGCACCATGGAGGGAAGCTGCAGAAAAAGGCAATCCCGGATCAGGTTCGAGGTATCGAAAAGCGGCCTGTGGATAAGTTTTGGACAAGCGTGGGGAGCAAATGGGGACGGGGGTTTCATCCCCGACGCTGCCGATTCCGCCCGATCACTTGTCCACATGGGATGGAATCTATCCACAGGCTGTGGATTAGGGGCATAGCGGGTCGCGACTCTGGAGCAAAGCGTGGCATGATGAGAGTCAAGCTGTTGGCAAAAACGACGCCTCCGCCTAAAGCCGCGCTGTTCGCCGACCAACAAACCACCACAATATTATCTAATATTCTATTGCAGAGAGAAAGAGGGGCCGTGTGAAGGCGTCACCGAAGAGTTTGCTGGCGGTGCTGCGCGGGGCGCGGCAGGAACGCCCGCCCTTGTGGCTGATGCGTCAGGCCGGGCGCTATCTTCCCGAATATCGCGCGCTGCGGGAAACCAAGGGCGGTTTCCTCGAGCTTTGCTATGATCCTGAAGCGGCGGCGGAAGTCACCCTACAGCCAATCCGGCGGTTCGGGTTCGACGGGTCGATCCTGTTTTCAGACATCCTGATCGTCCCCCACGCGCTGGGACAGAAATTATGGTTCGAGGCAGGCGAGGGGCCGCGGCTGGCCCCGCCGCTGGTCGATAGCGCACTGGCGCAACTCGAAGCGGCGCCGGAACGGCTTGACCCCATTTATGCGACCGTGGCTCGCGTCGCCGCTTCGCTCCCTGCTGAGACGACCTTTTTGGGCTTTGCCGGAAGCCCCTGGACCGTCGCGACCTATATGGTGGCGGGGCAGGGGTCGAAGGATCAGGCCGCAGCGCGGCGACTGGCATATGGCGACCCCGCGGCGTTCCAGGCAATCATCGATGCAATCGTCGATATTACCGTAATCTACCTGTCGGGGCAGATCGAACATGGCGTCGAGGCGGTGCAGTTGTTCGACAGCTGGGCCGGCAGCTTGAGCCCGGCGCAATTCGAACGCTGGGTGATCGCCCCGAACGCGGAAATTGTCCGCCGCCTGAAGGCGATGCATCCCGACACGCCGGTGATCGGCTTTCCCAAGGGCGCCGGCGGCAAGCTGCGCGCCTATGCCGATGAGACCGGGGTCGATGCGCTCGGTCTCGACGAAACCGTCGATCCCGACTGGGCCGACCGCGTCCTGCCGCAACATCTGCCGGTGCAGGGCAATCTCGATCCGCTGGCGCTGGTGGCGGGCGGCGCGGCTCTGGACGCCGCGATCGATCGTATCCTTGCGGCTTTCCCGGCGCGTCCCCATATCTTCAACCTCGGCCATGGCATCGTCCCCGACACGCCGATCGCCCATGTCGAGCATCTGATCAGACGGGTTCGCGGCGGATAAAATGGCAGACTGGGCAGGATTTCTGGGGGCGACGATGCTTTGGGTCAAAGCGGCGCATATTATTTTTGTCATCTTCCTGATGGCCGGCCTGTTCATGATGCCACGCTTCTTTGTCTATCACCACCAATGTGCCGTCGGATCGGACGAGGATAAAAAGTGGATCGAGCGCGAAGACCGCTTGCGCCGCATCATCCTGAACCCGTCGCTGACGATCGTCTGGGTGCTCGGGTTACTGCTCGCCTTCAACGGCAATTATTGGGGCGAGACCTGGTTCATCGCCAAATTCATCCTGGTGTTTGCGCTGTCGGGCTACCACGGCTGGATGATCGGCTATTTCAAGAAGCTGCAACAGGGTCAGCGGCCGCTCACCGAAAAGCAGCTCCGGCTGCTCAACGAAGTTCCCGGTGTGGCCGCCGCGATCATCGTCATCCTGGCGGTCGTTCGGCCCTGATATCCGCTGTTCCTGGCGCAGGTCCGATTGACTTGCTCCCGCGGCGGTTATAGGGGCCGTGTCAATCCCGCCAGTCGGGCGGCGCTTCGCAAGTGCCGAAACTATCGCAAACGGTCGTCCCACGGCCGGATAGGCACCCCAGCGGTGCAATGAAAATCGACTGCCATTTGTCCTGAAATTCACCTGGAATCCATCCATGCATCTTAAAGAACTCAAAACGAAATCGCCCGCCCAGCTGGTCGAAATGGCCGAGGAACTGGGGGTCGAAGGCGCTTCGACGCTGCGCAAGCAGGATCTGATGTTTTCGATCCTCAAAGAGGTCGCCGAGGATGAGGAAATCATCGGCTCGGGTACGATCGAAGTGTTGCCGGACTCGTTCGGTTTTCTGCGTTCGTCCGAAGCCAATTATCTCGCCGGTCCCGACGACATCTATGTCTCACCGAACCAGGTCCGCAAACATGGCCTGCGCACCGGCGACACCGTCGAGGGCGAGATCCGCGCGCCGCGCGACGGCGAACGCTATTTTGCGCTGACCAAGCTGATCAGCGTCAATTTCGACGATCCCGATGTCGTCCGTCACCGGGTTAATTTTGACAATTTGACCCCGCTTTATCCGAACCAGAAGCTTTCGCTCGACACCGTTGATCCGACCGTCAAGGATAAGTCGGCGCGGGTGATTGACCTCATCAGCCCGCAGGGCAAGGGCCAGCGCGCGCTGATTGTCGCGCCGCCGCGCACGGGTAAAACCGTGCTGCTGCAGAATATTGCCAAAGCGATCACCGATAACCACCCCGAGGTGTATCTTATCGTCCTGCTGGTCGACGAACGACCCGAGGAAGTCACCGACATGCAGCGCAGCGTGAAGGGCGAGGTCGTCTCCTCGACCTTTGACGAACCCGCAACGCGTCACGTCCAGGTCGCCGAAATGGTGATCGAAAAGGCCAAGCGCCTCGTCGAGCACAAAAAGGATGTCGTCATCCTGCTCGATTCGATCACGCGTCTGGGCCGTGCCTATAACACCGTTGTGCCATCGTCGGGTAAGGTGCTGACCGGCGGCGTTGACGCCAACGCGTTGCAGCGCCCCAAGCGCTTTTTCGGCGCCGCGCGTAATATCGAGGAAGGCGGGTCGCTGTCGATCATCGCCACCGCGCTGATCGATACCGGCAGCCGCATGGACGAAGTGATCTTTGAAGAATTCAAGGGCACGGGTAACTCCGAAATCGTCCTCGACCGAAAGGTCGCGGACAAGCGCATCTTCCCGGCGCTCGACGTCGGCAAGTCGGGCACGCGCAAGGAAGAGTTGCTCATGGAGAAGGACAAGCTCAGCAAAATGTGGGTGCTGCGCCGCATCCTCATGCAGATGGGCACTATCGATGCGATGGAATTCCTGCTCGACAAGATCAAGGATTCGAAGACCAACGAGGATTTCTTCGATTCGATGAACCAATAGGCCGGATGCGCGCGGCATGATCGTCGAGCACGCGCTGTTGCAGGTTCGTGCCGGCGAAGGCGCTGCGTTTGAACGCGCTTTGGCCAAAGCGCGCCCGCTTGTCGCCGCGTCGCCCGGATTTCTGGGTATGGAAGTGCGGCGCGGGTGCGAAGCGGTGGAAACCTACTTGCTGATCGTGCATTGGGACCGCATGGAAGACCATCGTGACGGTTTTCGCTGCTCGGATCGATATGACGCGTGGCGGACGCTGTTGCATCATTTTTATGACCCCATGCCTGTCGTGCAATATTTCGGAGAGCCTGTGTGATTGACCTTTTGTTGACCGCTGCCACCACGGCTGCACAGGGACTGGGTGGCCCCAGCGAGATGTGGGGCCATATCGTCAATGATTTTTCGAACATTACCGAACCTGCGGCAATGGCAGCCTTTATGCAGGTGCTGCTGATCGACCTCGTGCTGGCGGGCGACAATGCGATCGTCGTCGGCGCGCTCGCGGCAGGCCTGCCCGCCGACCAGCGCCGCAAGGTGATCATCATCGGGGTGCTGGCCGCATTGGTGCTGCGCATCGCCTTTGCGCTGGTCGTCACGCAATTGCTACAGATCGTCGGGCTGATCTTCGTTGGCGGCTTGTTGCTCGCCTGGGTCGCGTGGAAAATGTGGCGCGAACTTCGGGAGGGCGCCCATTCGGCCGGATCGCCCGAAGTCGCAGGTGACGAGCATTCGGGCCTGAAACCCGCCAAGAGTTTTGCCGCCGCCGCCTGGGCGGTCGCTATTGCCGACGTCAGCATGAGCCTCGACAACGTCCTTGCGGTCGCCGGTGCGGCGCGCGAGCATCCGGGGATCATGATCGTCGGCCTGATCGTCGCGGTCATCCTGATGGGCGTCGCGGCGAACATTATCGCCAAGTACATCGAGCGGTATCGCTGGATCGCGTATTTCGGCCTTGCGGTTATCGTCTATGTCGCGGTCAAGATGATCTACGACGGCTGGGTCGATCCGTCGGTCGGGCTCGGAACCTTGCTGGGCTAGACAGCATAAATGTCCCGACGCCGACTGGTCAGATACCCGTCGGCGTCGAGACTATCGCGGCGTGCCGGCTTGGTTTTTCGTCGTTCCCGCACCATTTAGGCTCGATGTCCCCACTCCATCTCACCAAGGTCGCGGTCGGTTGCGCGCATGTCGAGACGTTCGCGCGCCGGGTGGCGACGCGCGTGCGCGATGGTGAGTTGCGCGTGCCGACGCGGATGCGGCCCAAGCGGATGGACGAGCTGGTTGGCGGTTACCTGCACTGGATCATCAAGCACCGCATCGTCGCGCGGCAGCAGATTTTGCGCTTCGATGATCGCAAGGATGGCCGCGTCGACATCGTGTGTTCGCAAGATCTGGAAATACTGCCGCCGCTGTCAAAGCGCGCGCATCAGGGGTGGCGCTATCTGGCCGATGACGACGCGCCCAAGGGCATGGCCGAGCATGACGGCGTTGCCGACCTGCCGCCGCACCTCTACCGCGAGCTCGCGGCGCTGATGCTGATCTAGCGCGGCGCGAGCGCTATCCCTGCGCGGCGAGCATTTCTCCCATCTTCTCCCAGACCTTGTTGATGGCCTTGAGCGGGCGCACCATCACCTTGAAATCGATGATTTTTCCGTCGTTGTTCCAGCGTATGATGTCGACACCGTTGATATGGATGCCGTCGAGCGTCGTCGCGAATTCGAGCATCGCCTGGTCGCCGTCAATGATCTCGCGCTCGTAGCGGAAATCGTCGCCGCCGAGCACATGGCTGGCGGCATGGAGATAGGCGAAGACCTTGTCGCGGCCAGCCTGCGGCGAATGGACGACGGGCGAGTGGAACACCGCATCTTCGGCAAGCATATCGCGGAGCGTCTGCGAGTCGCCGCCGCCTTCCATATAGGCGTGCCAGGCCGCGACCCCCGTATGGGCAAGATCGGTGGCGCTCATGCCAGATGCTCGGCGAAAAAGGCTTTGGTGCGGCCGTCGGCGAGCTGAGCGCCCGCTTCATCGCGGCGATTGCCGCCGGTTGCGGCAAAGCCATGATCGAGCCCTTCATAATCGTGGAGGGTGACCTTGGGATGCGAATCGAGCCCTTCGTGCATCTTCGCCTGTGCTTCGGGGCCGACGAGATGATCGGCCGTCGGGATATGCAGCATCAGCGGATGCGCGATCGCATGGCTTTCGTTCAGCATCTGGTCGATCATCACGCCATAATAGCCGACCGACGCGTTCACGTCGGTGCGCGCCGCCGCCATATAGGCTAGCCGACCGCCGAGGCAGAAGCCGACGCAGCCGACCTTGGTGGCGCCCTGCGCGTGGAGCCAGCGGATCGCCGCCTCGATATCCTTGACCCCGTCGTCGGCATCATATTGGCCGAAATAGCCGAAGGCTTCCTGCAACTCCGCCTCGACATCGGGATCAAGCTCGACTCCCGGCGCAAAGCGCCAGAACAGGTCTGGAGCGATTGCCAGATAACCCTGCGCCGCCCAATCGTCGCATTTTTCGCGAATCCCCGCGTTCACCCCAAAAATTTCGGGAATGACGATGATCGCGCGCGACGAATCGGCATCGGGGCGCGCGACATAGGCGGGGATGGCATTCGTGCCGTCAAGCGCGGGGATCGTGATGTTCGTCGCGGACATGAGGGGGTTCCTGACTCTTGCTAAATGGCGTTGAAAGCGCGAAGCTAGCGGGGCTGCGGGCATGGCTCAAGCGGCTTACCGGTTTATCGGGGTGGAGACAGGCGATGAAGTTCAATATCGAGATCGATTGCACCCCCCAGGAAGCGCGGCAGCTGTTCGGCCTGCCCGATCTGGAGCCGCTGCACGATGTCTATCTCGACCGCGTCAAGGAGCTGATGGCGAAGGGGATTACCCCCGACATGGTGCAGGCGATGGTCAAGACCTGGGTGCCGATGGGCGAGAGCGGGTTGGGGCTGGTCCAGTCGCTGCTCGGTCAGTTTGGCGGTGGGCTGATGGGCGGCGCTAGCAAACCGGCTGCCACGGACGACGACAAGCCGGCGCGGGGGCGCAAGAGCTGAATCAAGACAGCGTAAACGACACGATCTTTGCCCTGTCGAGCGGGATGCCGCCGGCGGCGATTGCCGTCGTTCGCGTCAGTGGGTCGCAGGCGGGTGCGGCGTTGCAGGTGCTGGCAGGGCGTTTGCCCCCGGCGAGGCGGGCGACGCTCGCCGAGATCAAGACCATGAACGGGGAGCCCCTCGATCGCGCGCTGATCCTGTGGTTTCCCGGTCCGGCGACAGCGACGGGCGAGGATTTGGCCGAACTGCACCTGCATGGTGGGCGGGCGGTCGTCGCCGCGGTCGAGGCAGCGCTGACGGCGCTGCCGGGGTTGCGGCGCGCCGAAGCGGGAGAATTTACCCGGCGGGCGTTCCTCAGCGGGCGGATCGATCTGGCCGAGGCGGAAGGGTTGGCCGACTTGCTGGCCGCCGAGACGGAAAGTCAGCGGGTGCAGGCTTTGGGCATGGCAAGTGGACATGTGTCGCGGGCGGTCGCGGGGTGGCAGGACCGGTTGCTGACGCTGATGGCGGCAGCCGAGGCGGAACTGAATTTCGCCGATGAGGATGACGTCGAAGTTGGCGAAACTGTCACTCTAAAGTTGATCGCTGGAATGACGGATTTGAGTAAAGAACTGGCCGGGTGGCTGGCGCGGCCCGCGGCGGAGGTGATCTCCGAGGGGTTGTCGGTGGTGATCGCCGGGCCGCCGAATGCCGGGAAATCTACACTTATCAATGCGTTAGCTCGGCGTGAGCTGGCGATCGTATCGCCCGTGGCGGGGACGACGCGCGATGTGATCGAGACGCCGTTGGCGCTCGACGGGATCGCGATGCGCTTTTCGGATACGGCGGGGCTGCGTTCCGAAAGTGCCGACGACATCGAGATGATCGGGATCGATCGCGCGAAGGCGGCTGTCGAGGCGGCGGATATTCTGCTCTGGCTGGGGGCGCCGAAGGCTGTCCCGAACCACCCGCGCGCGATCCTGATCGCGGCGCAGGCCGATCGGTGGCGCGGCGATGCGGCGGCGGAGGCCGAGGCGGGACTTTGCGACCTGATTCTGTCGGCGGCGACGGGGGAGGGAATGGAGGCGCTGCATCGCATGATCGTAGAGAGGGCGCGAACGCTGTTGCCGCGCGATGGCGAGGCGGCGCTCCGGCAGCGGCAGCGCGCCGCGCTAGGCGAGGCGCGCGATTGGCTGCGGATTGCTGCGGGGTCGCGCGAAGCGTCCGACCTGATCCTGCTCGCCGAGCGGCTGCGGCTCGCGAGCGGTGCGCTCGACCGAATCACCGGGCGCGCAGGGGTGGAAGACATGCTCGACACGCTGTTTGGACGTTTCTGCATCGGAAAGTGATGTTCCACGTGGAACAGCGCTTCAGAGCGAAACTGGTACGCCCATTTTCTGTGTGAGCTTTATTAGCGCGCTTCGCGCGGTGGATTTCACATGGGCTTTCGGCTATGCGCCGACCCAATCATGCATAGCAGTAGAATATATGATGTCATCGTCGTCGGCGGGGGCCACGCTGGAACCGAGGCAGCCGCCGCGGCGGCGCGGCTTGGCGCGCGGGTGGCGCTCGTCAGTTTTGATCCGGCTCTGATCGGGACGATGTCGTGCAATCCGGCGATCGGGGGGCTCGGAAAAGGGCATCTGATGCGCGAGGTCGATGCACTTGATGGCTGGATGGCGCGCGCGGCCGACAGCTCGGCGATCCATTACCGGATGCTCAATGCGTCGAAGGGCGCGGCGGTGCAGGGGCCGCGGATCCAGGCCGACCGGAAGCGCTATCGCGATGCGATCCAGCAACTGCTCGCGGCCGAGGATGGCATCACGGTGATTGCGGGCGAAGCGGCGGCGCTGAGTCTGTCCGATGATGGAGCGGTTGTCGAAGGGCTTGAACTTGGCGACGGCACGTCACTGAACGCGCCCGCGGTCGTGCTCGCCACTGGTACTTTCCTGGGCGGGCGGATGTTTCGCGGCGAGGAGCGGATGATTGGCGGGCGTATCGGTGAGGATGGCGCGCATCGGCTCGCCGAGCAGTTGCGCGCTGCCAATTTGCCGATGGCGCGGCTCAAGACCGGGACGCCGCCGCGGCTCGACGGTCGAACGATCGACTGGGCGCGGTTGGAAGAACAGCCGTCGGACGGCGGGACCTGGACCTGTTCCACGTGGAACAACGCGCGTTCGGTGCCGCAAATTTTTTGCGCGATCACGCGCACCAACGCCGAATCGCACCGGATCATCGCCGACAATCTTCATCGTTCGCCGCTGTTCACCGGCGCGATCGGGGCGGCGGGGCCGCGTTATTGCCCGTCGATCGAGGACAAGATCCACCGCTTCGCCGACCGCGACGGGCATCAGGTGTTTCTTGAGCCCGAAGGACTGGACGACCATCTCGTCTATCCGAACGGCATTTCGACCTCGCTACCTGCCGATGTTCAATTGAGCATGCTGCGGACGATGGAAGGGCTGGAAGCGGTCGAGATGGTCGTGCCGGGCTATGCGGTCGAATATGACCATATCGACCCGCGGGCGCTCGACCGCACTTTGCAGGTGCGCGCGATGCCCGGTCTCTATTGTGCGGGACAGATTAACGGCACGACGGGTTATGAAGAGGCGGCGGCGCAGGGGCTGGTCGCGGGCGCCAACGCGGCGCTGGCGGTGCTGGAGCAGGCACCGCTGATCCTCGACCGTTCCGAATCCTACATTGGGGTGATGGTCGACGACCTCGTATTGCAGGGGGTGACCGAACCCTATCGCATGCTCACCGCGCGTGCCGAATATCGGCTGCGGCTTCGCGCCGACAATGCCGCGACGCGGTTGACGCCAAAGGGGATCGATCTCGGTTTGGTGCGACCAGCAACCGCGACGCTGTTCGCGGCGCGGCAGGCGGCGCGCGCAAAAGTCCAAGCCTTGCTTGCCGTGGCGGTGACAAGCACCGACTATGGTACGATCGGCATGGGCATCCCGGGCGACGGCATCGCGCGGACCCGGATCGAGCTGCTTCGGTTTCGCGATGTGTCGATTGCGACCTTGGCGCAACTCGCACCCGAACTCGATGCGATCGATCCGACGATCCTGGCCGAGTTGGTCGAGGATGCGCATTATGCACCCTATATTGCGCGGCAAGATGCCGAACTGCGGTCGCTGGCGGCCAACGAGGCGATCAGTCTTGATCCGGCGCTCGACTATGCGGCGATCGGCGGGCTGTCGCGCGAGATGGTCGAGCGGCTGGGCAAGGCGCGGCCTGAGACTCTGGGTCAGGCAGCGCGGATCGATGGGGTGACCCCGGCGGCGTTGACCGCGATCATGGTGCATAGTCGGCGGCGGGCGGCGTGAGACCGTAGCGGCAGGATATTGGAACCTCACACAAAGACACAAAGACGGCGGTTTCGTCTGCGGCGGACGGTTTCGGGTATCGCGCGAAGCTTAATTCCGATGGGTGTAGTCGCCGTTCGTCCCAGTATTTTTGTGTCATGGTGTGGGAAATTCATCTTGGCCCGAATACGGGCTATTTCTTGGCGCCCCTGCGCCTTTGCGTGAATTTTTATGGGATCTCGCAAAGGCGCCGAAAAAGGGAACGGGGATTCCTGCTTGCGAGGGAATGACGGAATGGAATGTGGATGATGGACAACGGTGACACGACACTGGGCAGTGAGCCGGCGGCGCGCGACTGGATCGAGGAAACCTTTGCTCCGTCAGCCGATCAATGGGCGCGGCTGGAGCGATTTGCGGCGATGCTGGTGGCCGAGAGTACGCAGCAAAATCTGATCGCCGCGTCGACGATTCCGATCTTGTGGGTGCGGCATATCGCCGACAGCGCGCAGCTGCTGGCGCTCGATCGCGATCGCGACGGGCTGTGGCTCGACCTGGGGAGCGGGCCGGGTTTGCCGGGGATCGTCGTCGCGCTGCTGCGCGAGCGGCCGATGATGCTGGTTGAATCGCGCAAGCGGCGGTGCGATTTCCTGCGCGCGGTGGTCAGCGAACTGGCGCTGGCGCATGTCGAGATCATCGAGGCGCCACTCGAACGCATCGAAACGCGCGCCGCAGCGACGATCAGCGCGCGCGCTTTTGCGCCGCTCGATAAGCTGATCGACTTGTCCGCCCGTTTTTCCACCGAATCGACGCGCTGGCTGCTGCCAAAGGGGCGAAATGCGGTTAAGGAACTGGCGTTGTTGCCGCAGGCATGGCAGAATCTGTTTCACGTGGAACAAAGCCTTACCGACGCCGACAGCCAGATTCTGGTCGGAACCGGGCAAATCACGGATAAGAAGCGAGGAAAAGCATGATCCGCATTTGCGTGGCGAACCAGAAGGGCGGGGTTGGCAAGACGACGACCGCGATCAACCTGGCGACCGCACTCGCGGCGACCGGCTGGCGGACGCTGATCATCGACCTCGATCCGCAGGGCAATGCCTCGACCGGGCTGGGAATCAAGCAGGCACAGCGCGAATATTCGAGTTACGAGCTGCTACGCGGCGATGCGACCTTGCGCGAATGCGCGATCCCGACCGCGGTGCCGCGGCTCGACATCGTGCCTGCGACGGTTGACCTGTCGGGGGCCGAGATCGAGCTGATCGAATTTCAGGACCGGTTGCACCGGATGCAACAGGCGCTGTCGGGACCGGACGCGGCGCAGTGGGATATCTGCCTGATCGATTGCCCGCCGTCGCTGGGGATGCTGACGCTCAATGCTTTGATCGCCGCCGAATCGCTGATCGTGCCGCTGCAATGCGAATTTTTTGCGCTCGAAGGATTGAGCCAGCTGCTCACGACGGTCGAGCGGGTGCGCGAGCGTTTCAACCAGAAATTGTCGATCCTGGGCGTGGCGCTGACGATGTTCGATCGCCGCAACCGGTTGACCGATCAGGTGTCGGACGATGTGCGCGAGGTGCTTGGCCCGGTGGTTTTCGACACCGTCATCCCGCGCAACGTCCGCCTGTCCGAAGCGCCGAGCCATGGCCTACCGGCGCTGATATATGATCATCGCTGCGCCGGGTCCGCGGCGTATATCGCATTGGCGCGCGAGCTGATCGATCGCCTGCCCAACGTCCGCAAGGCTGCATAAATGGTTGATAAACAAGACGAAACGGGATCTTCACCAGCGCGCAAGCGCCCGTCGGGGCTGGGGCGCGGGCTGAACGCACTATTCGGCGATGTGGCGGCCGAAGCACCGGTGCTGGCGACGGCTGGAAGTGCCGCAAAGGCGGTGCCGACGGTGTCGGGCGACGCGGTGCAGCATGTACCGCTGGGGTCGATCCGCCCACTGCCCGGCCAGCCGCGGCGTCATTTCGACGACAACGCCATTTCGGAGCTTGCCGATTCGATCGGGCTGCGCGGGCTGTTGCAGCCGATCATCGTGCGCCGCGCTCCCGACGGTGACGGCTACCAGCTGGTGGCGGGCGAGCGGCGCTGGCGCGCGGCGCAGCGCGCCGGGCTTCACCAGATTCCGGCGCTGGTGCGCGAACTCGACGATGCCGCGACCTATGAAATCGCACTGGTCGAAAATATCCAGCGCCAGGACCTCAACGCCATCGAAGAAGCGGGCGCCTATCGCCGCCTGATCGACGATTTCGGGCATAATCAGGAAGCGCTGGCCAAGCTGGTCGGCAAATCGCGCAGCCATGTCGCGAATCTGATGCGGCTGCTCGACCTGCCCGACAC
Source organism: Sphingopyxis sp. (assembly GCF_019459305.1). GTDB lineage: Bacteria > Pseudomonadota > Alphaproteobacteria > Sphingomonadales > Sphingomonadaceae > Sphingopyxis. Next base: position 21,761 of record NZ_JAIBES010000151.1, read on the forward strand.
GGTGCAGGCGCTGGTCGGCGACGGATCGCTGGCGATGGGGCATGCGCGGGCGCTGATCGGCGCCGAAGATGCCGAAGCGATTGCGCGGCGCGTGGTCAAGGAAGGCCTGTCGGTGCGCGCGGTCGAAGCGCTGGTGCGCGAGGGTAAGGGCGGCGGGCGCAAGGCGCCGCTGGAATATAACAGCATGGATGGTGCCGGGCGCGACCCCGACATCGTCGCGGTCGAGCGCCACTTGTCCGAGCTGCTCGGGATTGGCGTGGCGATTCAATATGCGGGGGGCGGCAAGGGCAATCTGACGTTGAAGTTCGCGTCGCTCGATCAGCTTGATATGATTTGTCAGCGGCTGAGCGGCGAGGCGATCTGATCCGCTTCAGTTGCTATTTGATTCGCACAGAGGTCGCAGAGGACGCAGAGAGATGATTTCAGATTCTCTGCGGCCTCTGCGCGAAATCCTCCTTTCACCGATTCGAGCTGGCGCCGCGCACTTAATTTGTGCCAGTCCGGGCCGTTAAAGACAGACAAGCGGTCCCCACGACCGTCTCAACATCAGGCTAAAACCCTGATTTAACTCGCTTACCACGGGTAAGGCGGGCCAATTCCTACTGCGCCGTTAACCAAGCTTGCTGGCAAAAGCTGAACCTGTCGTCCGTTAAACAAGTCATCGAATGGGGTGGGAAATCCATTCGCGTTTCGACAATCAGTTTTCGAATTAAGGGACCAAACATATGCGCAAATTTGGAATGAAGCGCGCCATCGTCGGCGCCGCGATTGCTGCTCTCGCGCTGAACGCCCCGGCGGCGCATGCGGCTTCGGCAACGGGTACGGCCACGGCCAAGATCCTTCGTCAGATCACGCTGACCAACACCAGCGCCCTGCAATATGCGACGATCATCAGCGGTGCGTCGGCCTCGACGGTCGCGGTTTCGACTGCCGGTGTCCGTACTTGCGGTGCAACCCTGAGCTGTCTTGGTACGGCGACCGCCGCCAGCTTCGACGTTGAAGGCACCGAGGGCGCCGTGGTCCTCGTCGGTGGCGATTCCAGTGTTTCGCTCGCCGGCTCGCTCGGCGGCACGATGACCTCGTCGCTGACCTACTCGGCGGCGAACATCACGCTCGGCGCGACGGGCGGCAGCTTTCAGGTCGGCGGCACGCTGAGCGTCGGCGCCAACCAGGCGGCGGGCGATTATACCGGCACGTTCAACGTGACTGCCGACTACCAATAAGTTGGGGGATATGGCGGGCTGAATAGCCCGCCAGCCAATCAAGGGGTCGCCCGGCGCAGGTCTGGCGACCCCTTTTCTATGCGCGGCGTCCAAGTGATGGACATGCAAGTGACGGCCATGGTTAGCAAAATATCAACCATGTTGGCGCAGGCAGGATGCGACCATCGGAAGGGTGTGGGCCTTTCCGGACAAACGATTGTGGGGATCGTATCCATGCTACGCTTTTTCAAAGGCTTCGGCCTGCTTTCTGTCGTTTTGCTCGGCGTCGTGACGGAGCCGGTTCAGGCAGCGGGCGACCTGCTCGTCGCGCCGACGCGCGTCGTGCTCGACGGTTCGCGCGGGACCGAGGTGGTGCTGAACAATATCGGCGCCGAGCCCGCGACCTATCGTATCAGCCTCGAGATCAAGCGGATGACCGCGGTCGGCGGGCTCGACGAGATCACCGAGGAGGACGCCACCCCGGCCGAGCGCACCGCGCTCGGCATGATCGCGTTCAGCCCGCGCCGCGTCACCCTGCCGCCCAATCAGCCGCAGGTGATCCGCGTCGGGGTGCGGATTCCCGAAGGCACGCCGCCAGGCGAATATCGCGCGCATATGTTGTTTCGCGCCGTCCCCGATGCGGCCGCCGCGGTGGCCGCCGATGCCGCCAAGCCCGCGGCGACGGGCGTGTCGATTGCGCTGATCCCGATTTACGGCATCACCATCCCGGTGATCGTCCGCGTTGGCGATCTCGGCGCCGAGGCGGTGATCGGCGACGCATGGGTCGCCGAGACGCCCGACGGCCCGGCGTTCAATTTCGGGCTGACGCGGACGGGCAACCGCTCGGTCTATGGCGATATCGAGGTCACGCGGCCGGGGGCGAGCGAGCCGTTGCTGCGCGCGCGCGGCATCGCGGTCTATCCTGAGGTTGGCGCGCGCGAGGTTTCGCTGCGCGTCCCACCCGAACTCGCCGCCAAGCTGAAAGGCCCGGTGCGCATCCGCTATACCGAGGACCGCGAAATCGGTGGCGGCACGATCGACGAGGCCGAGCGGGTGGTGAAGTGACGGTTTAAGGACGGGGCGAAAGCCAAAGCCGTGATCCGCGCGGCGCTGACCCGATGGAAACCGGCGATCCTTGCCGGACTGGCGCTGGTGGGATTGGTTCCCGCTGGCGCTCAGGCCGTTGATAAAGCGCCGGTTTCGCTGGCGGCCGACAACTGGGCGCCGAACGAAGACGACAGCTGGCTGTTCGACATGCGGTCGGGGCAATATCGGCTCGGCGACGGGGTGCGCGGGTACCAGACGCCGCAAGGGATTTGCGTCGACCTGGCCGATGTCGTGCTCGCGCTCGACCTGGCGGTGCGTGTCGACAAGAAGTTGCGCCGCGCAACCGGCTGGGTGTTCGACGAGCGGCGCAGCCTGATGATCGACCGTAGTGCGGGCGAAGTGCGCGCGGGCAGCCAGAGTTTCCGGCTCTCCGCACAGATGATCCGCGACACGCCCGCGGGCTGGTGCGTCGATCTCGATAGTTTGAACGCCTGGCTGGGGGTGCCGATCGTCGCCGACCTGTCGAACGCGGTGCTGCGAATCGAATCGAAGGATAAGCTGCCGTTCCAGCTCGCCGCCGAACGGCGCGCGCGCGCGGCGGGGATCAGGCCGCAGGCGAAATTCGACCTCGCCAGCCTGCCGCAGGCGTCGCGGCCGTATCAGGCATGGGCGACGCCGTCGGTCGATGTCGTTGCGTCGGCCGGGTTCGTGTCGGACAAGCGCGGCGGTTCCTATATCCAGGGGCGCTACGAGGTTTTTGCGGCGGGCGAGGTGCTGGGGCAGAGTTTCGACGCGCGGCTGTCGTCTGACAATGAAGGGGTACCCGACAGCCTGCGGATGCGGCTGTATCGCACCGATCCCGAGGGGCGGCTGCTCGGGCCGCTGAAGGCGACGCATTATGCGGTCGGCGATGTCAGCCTGCTGGCGACAGGCGCGGTCGCGTCGTCGGCGCCCGGACGCGGCGCGGTGGTGACCAATCGCCCGATCGAACGCCCCGACAGTTTCGACAAAACGACCTTCCGCGGCGATCTGCCATCCGGGTGGGACGCCGAACTCTATCGCAATGGTCAATTGCTGGCGTTCACCAGCCCCAATGGCGATGGTCGCTATGAATTTCTCGACGTGCCGCTGCAATATGGATCAAACCGCTTCGAAATCGTGCTTTATGGTCCGCAGGGCCAAATCCGGCGCGAAATCAAACAGGTGCAGGTGGGGATGGATTCGATCCCGCCTCAGCAGACCTGGTATTGGGCGGGGTTCGCGCAGGAAAATGCAGACCTGATCGAGTTCGGCGGTCGGCGGCGTGGGCCGTTCCGGCGCGGCTGGCGCGGGACGCTGGGGCTCGAGCGCGGGCTCGATACGCGCACGTCGGTCGCGGCTCATGCCCACAGCCTGATGATCGAGGACGTCCGGCGCAATTATGCCGAGGTGGCGCTGCGCCGCTCGATCGGGCCGACCTTGCTCGAAGTCGGCGCCTCCCAAGCCGACGATGGCGGTGGTGCGGTGCGCGCGAGTTGGCTCGCGGCGTCCGGCGAAACCTATGTCCGCGCCGATGCGATGCGCGGCTGGAACGATTTTGTTTCGGACCGTTTTATAAGCAATATCAATGGTCTCTATTCGATCTCGGTCGATCAATCGGTCAAACTGGGACAGACCGTGCTGCCGCTCCACTTCGATGTTCGCCATATCGAACGACGGTCGGGGATCGATAATATCGAGGCCAGCGCACGCGCGTCGGCGAGTTTCCGGGCGCTGACCTTTACCGGCCAGCTCGACTGGAGCCGCACCAAGGCGCCGATCGGCCCAGACCCGCCCGACAATCTGACCGCCAGCCTGCTCGCCAATGCCCGGATCGGGCGCGTCCGCCTGCGTGGTGAGGCGCGCTTTGCGCTGTCGGGCGACAGCAGCGATACGCGCGTGGCGCTGGTCGGCGAATGGGCGGGCGCCGGACGATCTGGGGGCGACGCCGAATGGCGCGCCGAGCTCGGCTATGATCGCGGGCTCGAACGCGCGCGCGTTGGCGCCGGATATACACGCCGTTTCAATCGCATGCAGCTGAGCGGCTTTGGCGAAGTGGCGAGCGATGGATCGCTCGCGGCGTCGCTGTCGCTCGCCTTCAGCCTGGGAGCAAAGCCGAACGGGGGCTGGCGCGTGTCGAGCGAAAAGCTCGCAAGCCGCGGCCAGGTGATCGCCGACGTGTGGATGGACGATAATGGCGATGGCGTCCGCCAGCCGAGCGAAGCGGCGCTGGCGGGGGTGCCGCTGACCGCGGGCCATGCCAATATCGAACAAGCGACCGGCAAGGATGGTCAGGGGACGATCGACGGTCTCGAACCCTTCCGCCCGGTGCTGATCGGCATCGACGCCGGTAGCCTGCCCGATCCCTATGTTCAGCCCGCACTGCCGGGCGTGGTGGTCACGCCGCGACCCGGCGTTGCGACGCGGGTCGCCCTGCCGATGGTTGCGGCGGGCGAAATCGAAGGAACCCTGCGCCGCGACGGCGGCAACCCGATCGAGGGGCTGAGCCTCGAGCTGATCGACGCCGAAGGGCGCGTGCGCGCCACGACGCTGACCGAGTTCGATGGCTATTTCCTGTTCGAAGGGGTCGCTTACGGGCGCTACACGGTGCGGCTGGGCAAAGCTTCGGCGGCGGCACTGCGGCTGGACGGCGATTTCGCGATTGCCGCGGTGCCGGGCAAGGCAACCCCGCGGGTACGGCTGGGGACGCTGGCGCTGAAGCCGCTGCTGCGCGATGTCGCGCTGCAGGATGACGCGGTGACAGGCGACGGCAATAGCGCGCGCGGGCCGCCGGGTTTAGGGGATGGAGGATTATAGCAGTATATCGGTGGATTGGGCATGGGTAACAGCGTTATGCCCTTGCTCATTCCAATTCAGGCTGGGGGGCCATCCAGAGCTTCTCGTGCGGAAAAGGAAAACGGATCGAAGCCGACCATTTTTGACCGTCTATTTCAAAAGCGCCCCGTTCATTCCGGCGTTTGAAGAATGCGCGTAGATCGGCAAGTTTCGCCGATGGCATGAAAATGCTGAACGAGTCCCCGCCTCGCCTGACAGTCTCGGCGTCGCTCAGCCCTGGCCATTCCTGGGGCCATTTCAATGACGGTTCGGGGGCATATTCATACGGCCAGATCATCACCTCGATGTTTTCCGGGAGCCATGCCCGGCTTTTTGGATGTTTGAATTGCGCCAGCATGTGGTAGGCGTCGATGACTTCGAGCGGTATCTTCGCCCGCACGACCTTGTCCTTGAGCGAGCCGTATACCGACACGAACACGGGACTCGAGGTTCGATAGATCAGCAAATTCTGCTCAGGCTGGTCGGTCGCGTCCGCGGCATCGAAACGTCCATAGGACCGCGAGAGCGAAGGCAGATCCAGCCGATCGAGCAGCTGGTTCATTTCCGGGTTGGCCAATCGCGTGGTGATGAAGCCGTTCGTACTCTTCTGGATGACCGTTCCATCCTCATAGAGTGCGAAGGTTGGCGAATCGGATCCCATTACAGACGCCCATGGATCGTTATCGAGCAAAACCACGAGCGGGCTTGGCTTATCGGACTGCATCGCTGCCGCGAGGGTGCACGGTCGTTCGAAGAAGGCAACCCGATCTCGCTGGGGCAGGATCTCTCGCCGCTCGACCTTGGGCGGTTCGGCAGCGGAGCAGCTGACGAGGCACAAGGCTGCAAGGGACATCAGCGTTCGCGTAGCGTCCAATGTTCTCGGTCTCCATTTCCCGCTCTGTCCTCAACCAGCATATCGCCGCGATGTCAGCAACAGGTTGTTGCCCGGGCCGTTGGATTGGCCATTCGCACGACGGCGGCACCGAATAAGACCTCGCAAAATTAACCACTTCTTATCCATGATTGGCCACAGCGGGCGGGAGCATGAATTGCCTGTGGGGAAGCCAATCAATGTCCGTTGCTACGAAATCGGAAAACCGCCCGACCAGCGTCGATGTTGCCATCATCGGCGCCGGACCGGCCGGGCTGACTGCGGCGTATCAGTTGACGCAGCAGGGGTACCGCGTGACAGTGATCGAGAAGGACTCGGTTTATGTCGGCGGCATCAGCCGCACGGTCGAGCATGAGGGCTTTCGCTTCGACATCGGCGGCCATCGCTTCTTTTCTAAGAGCCGCGAAGTCGTCGACCTGTGGAACGAGATTCTCCCCGACGACTTCATCGAGCGCCCGCGGATGAGTCGCATCTATTATGAGGGCAAATTTTATAGCTATCCGCTGCGCGCGTTCGAGGCGCTGTGGAACCTGGGCGTTGTCCGCTCGACTTTGTGCATGGTGAGCTATGCCAAGGCGAAGCTGTTGCCGAACAAACAGGTTCGCAGTTTCGAGGATTGGACGATCAACCAGTTCGGGCAGAAGCTCTATTCGATCTTCTTCAAAACCTACACCGAGAAGGTGTGGGGCATGCCGTGCGACGAAATGTCGGCCGACTGGGCGGCGCAGCGCATAAAGGGGCTTTCGCTCGGTGGCGCGGTGATCGACGGGTTCAAGCGCAGCCTGGGGCTCAACAAGCGTCCGAATGACGGCATGGCGACCAAGACCCTGCTCGAAACATTTCGCTATCCCCGGCTGGGCCCGGGCATGATGTGGGACGCGGCGCGCGACAAGGTCGTTGCGGGCGGCAACCATGTGCTGATGGCGCATAGCTTCAAACAGCTGACGCAGGATCAGGTGAGCGGCCGCTGGCGGCTGACCGCTAACGGTCCGGACGGCGACGTTGTCATCGACGCGGCGCATGTGATCAGCTCGGCGCCGATGCGCGAGCTGGCGGCGCGTATCCATCCGCTGCCCGCCTGCGCGCTGAATGCCGCACCGAAGCTGAAATATCGCGACTTTTTGACCGTCGCGCTGAAAATCCGGTCGGAGGATCTGTTCCCCGATAACTGGATCTATATCCACGACAGCAAGGTGCAGGTCGGCCGGGTGCAGAATTTCCGCAGCTGGTCGCCCGAAATGGTGCCAGATCCCGAGCTCGCGTGCGTCGGGCTCGAATATTTCTGCTTCGAGGGTGACGGCCTGTGGGCGTCCAGCGACGACGAGCTGGTCGCGCTCGCGACGAAGGAAATGGCGATCCTTGGCCTTTGCGATCCCAAGGACGTCGTTGGCGGCGCGGTGGTGCGGCAGGAAAAGGCCTATCCGGTCTATGACGATGATTATGCCGCGCATGTCGAGACGATGCGGTCCGAGCTGGAAGCGCGCTATGCGACGCTGCACATGGTCGGGCGCAACGGCATGCACCGCTATAACAACCAGGATCACGCGATGATGACCGCGATGCTGACGGTGCGCAATATCGTCGCGGGCGAGCGGGTCTATGACATCTGGGGCGTCAATGAAGACGCCGAATATCATGAGAGCGGCACCGAGGGGGAACAGGCCGCGCTGGCTTCGGTCCGTGATGTGCCGTCGCGCGTGACGAAGGCCGCCTGAGGGCGCTGGCCGGAGGCGCTTTGCCATGCTCCCCGTCACCAGATTGATCGGATCGATCCGGCGCGGCGAAATTCGCTGGCTGAACTATCTGCTCGCCAGCGTGCTCGCGCTGGGGAGCGACGCGGCGCTGTTCCTGCTGCTGCTCGATTCGGGGCTGGCGCCGATGCCGGCGTCTGCGGTCGGTTATTGCGCCGGAATCCTCGTCCATTGGCTGGTTTCGAGCCGGCTTGTTTTTGCCGACGGCGCCGCGGCGCGCGGCACGGGTGAGCGGCACCGCCAGAAGATGTTGTTCGTCGGGTCGGCGCTGGTCGGTCTTGCCGTCACGACCGCGATCGTCGGCACCGGCAGCGCGTTCGGGTTCGACCCGCGACTCGCCAAGCTGGCGGCGATCGTCGTCAGTTTCCAGACCACCTATCTGCTCCGCCGCCATATCGTTTTCCGGGCCACGGCAACGTGACCGAAGCCGCAGCGCCTGTTGTCGGCGGCGCGGTGTTACCTCCGTCGCCAATCTCGGACGGAGTGGGTGTCAGCCCCTGGCTTACCCCGGTACGGATCGCGCTGATCCTGTGGGCGGCGATGAGCCTGATCGCGATTATCGTGAACTGGCAGGCGATCGGCGCGCTCGACCTGTCCGACACCGACGATGCGATGCGGATGGCGCAGGTGCGCGACCTGCTGGCTGGGCAAGGCTGGTGGGATCTCAAGCAATATCGCGTCAATCCGGCGGGGGGCGGGGTGCTGATGCACTGGTCGCGGATCGTCGATGCGCCGCTTGCGGTCGGCCTATTGGTTCTGGAGCCGCTGTTCGGGCAGAACATGGCCGAACGAATCGTGATGACCTTGTGGCCGCCGATGCTGGGCGCGGCGCTGTGCGCTGCCTGCGCGCTGGGTTATCGTAACCTGTCCGACTGGCGGATCGCCTATATCGCGCCGCTGTTCCTGATCATGGCGGGGTTCATCGTCATGCAATTCCGCCCGCTGCGGGTCGATCATCATGGCTGGCAGATTCTGCTGGCGATGCTGATCATGGCACAGGCGCTGCGTCCTGCGAGTTGGCGTGCGGGACTGTGGGGCGGACTGTTTGCCGCGGCGCTGCTGGCAGTATCGATCGAAGGTTTGCCGATCGTGGCGCTGTTTGCCGCGCTTGCGGCGCTGCGCTGGGCGTTGCACGGTCGCACTGCCGATCGTGATCGTCTGTGCGGCTTTATGGGCGCGCTGGCGGGCGGCGCTCTTCTCGTTCAGTTTGCTACGCGCGGCCCGATCGGGCTGGTCGGAACCTGGTGCGATTCGCTTTCGGCGCCCTATATGGCGGCGTTCGCTGCGGCGGCGGCGCTGACTTTTGCCGCAGCGCGGGCGAACCCGGCGGCGCCCTGGGCACGGTTTGGTCTGTTAGGAGCTGCCGGTTTGGCGGCGGCGGGGGCGCTGGTGTGGACCGAACCTGCCTGCGCCAAGGGGCCTTTTGCATCGCTTGACCCGATTGTGGTCGAATTTTGGTATCGGCATGTGCTCGAAGGCCAGCCGTTATGGATGTCGAAGCCGCACGATGCGATCCACGTCCTGGTGCCGTCGCTGATCGGGCTCGCCGGATCGGTGCTGGCGTGGCGGGGGTGCCGCGAAATGGCCAATCGCCGCAATTGGGCGACGGTGATTGTCGCGCTGCTGGGCGCCGCGGCGCTGTCGCTGCTTGTCCTGCGCAGCGCGGCCACCGCGCATCTGTTTGCGCTGCCTGGCTGCGCGTGGCTTGGGCTGCGCTTGTGGACGTGGGCGCGAACGATTTCATCGGTTGTCCCGCGTATTGTCGGTTCGGCCGCTGCGGCGCTGACCCTGCCATTGATCGGCAGCACCGCGGTTGCGGCGGTGCTCACGGCCATTGTGCCGTCGCTGCAAGCCGAGGAAGCACGCGCTGCGGCGAAAAAGGCGACGGAAAGCCGCTATCAAACGACGTGCCTCGACCCTGCCGCGATTGCGGCGCTCGATAGTCTGCCAGCGACCACGGTCCTGACTCCGATCGACCTTGGCGCGCCGGTGATCTTCTGGACTCGGCATAGCCTGGTCGCGACGCCGCACCACCGCAACAAGGATGCGATGGCGGACAGCATCCGCATCTTTGCGGGTGATCCGGCGAAGGCCGAGACGCTGGTTCGCCAACACGGCGCGACACTGATTGTCTTTTGCCGGACCGCCAACGATCTGACCAAATATCGCCACGCGCGTAAAGATGCGCTGGCGGCGCAGCTTTACGCCGGCAAGCCGCCGACGTGGCTTGAAGCAGTGCCGATTGCGTCGCGTGCCGGGCTATCGGTTTGGCGGGTCAAGCCCACCGCAAAGTGATGTCTCGGCGTCAATTGGGGTGGCATCAGGCAGGGCGGAAGGTCAGTGCGGCGCCGTTCATGCAATAGCGCTTGCCGGTCGGTTTCGGCCCGTCGTTGAAAACATGACCAAGATGGCCACCGCAGCGTTTGCAATGCACCTCGGTGCGTGCATAGCCAAGGTCATAGTCGGTCGATGTCGCGATACCACCCTTGAGCGGCGCCCAGAAGCTGGGCCAGCCGGTCTTGCTGTCATATTTGGTCGTGCTCGAATAGAGCGGCAGCGCGCAGCCGGCGCAGACGAAGGTTCCGGCGCGTTTTTCCTTGTCGAGCGGATGACTGAACGGGCGTTCGGTGCCGGCTTCGCGCAGCACATAATATTGCTGCGCGGTCAGACGCTTTTTCCATTCGGCGTCGGACAGGCGCCAGCCGGGTGCGGCCTGAGGGCGCGCCGATTTGGCCATCAGCATCGGCGCGGCGATGACGCCGCCGCCAAGGGCGAGGCCAGCGAGCAGGTAACGGCGGTCGATCATGGCGGACTCCTGACCCGGTGGTCGGGTCTTCACGCTAGATACGTGGTTCGGCGGCGCCAGGTTTCAAGCGGCGTCAATATTTCTCCAGCTCGACCTGCATGTGGCGATAGCCATGGACAAAGCTGGCGTGGACGCGCTCGGGCTCGGCGAGCACATTGACGCGCAGGCGGCGCTTCTGCATTTCGGAGATCAAAGTGGTGAGCTGCAATTCGGCGACGCGCGCCCCGACGCAGCGGTGGATGCCATAGCCGAAAGCGAGGTGGCGGCGCGCGTTCTCACGGTCGACGATGATCCGGTCACCGTCGGGGAAAACGCTCTCGTCGCGGTTCGCCGAGGCATACCAGAGCGCGATCTTGTCGCGCTTTTTGATCTGGTGGCCGAAAAGCTCGGTATCTTCCATCGCGGTGCGGCGCATGTGCGCGAGCGGGGTCTGCCAACGGATGATTTCGTGCATCGCGTTGACCGCGAGTTCGGGGTCGTGGTTCGCCTCGAGCTTGGCGCGTTCTTCGGGGAAACAGTGGAGGCCATAGGCATAGGCCGACATCGAATTGCGCGTCGTGTCGTTGCCGCCGACGATGAGCAGGATGAGATTGCCCATGAATTCATGCTCGCTCATATGCTTCATCGCGTCGGATTGCAGCATGATCGAGATGAGGTCGTGCTCGCCGGGGTTCAGCGCCTTGCGGTCCCACAGTTCCTTAAACGCGGCGCCCATTTCAAACGCCTTTGCGGTGCGCGCCTGACGCTGTTCGGTGGTGTCGAACGATTCGATGTCGCCGAGCGCGTCGGACCAGGCGGTCAGCCGGTGGCGTTCCTCCCAGGGAAAATCGAACAGGATGGCGAGCATGTCGGTCGTGAGTTCGATCGACAGCTTTTCGACCCAGTCGAAGGGCTGGCCGACCGGCAGGGTGTCGATCAGCGCCGCGGTGCGCGCGACGGTGTCGGCGCGCATGCGCTCGATTTCGGACGGGCCGAAAGCGGGGGCGACGGTACGGCGCTGCGCGGTGTGCTGCGGCGGATCCATCGCGATGAACATCGGCAGCGGGATCTCGCCTTCTTTCAGATGTTCGACGCCATCGCCGGCGACGGTGATCCCGCCATATTCCCACGACGAGGAGAAAATCTTGGGCAGCGCCTCGATATGCTGGATCGGTTTGTAGGTGGTCACCGACCAATAGGGTCCGAATTTCGAATCCTCGCAGCGATAGATGGGCGATTCGGCACGCAGCTGGCGCATGGGTTCCTGCCAGCGGTCCTCGCTCCATAATTCGGCGCGGCTGACGTCGAGCGGGTTGGCGATTTCGGGGGCGGTGCGAATTTGGGTGGCCATGGGGCAGCTCCTCTGAAGGGCCGTCTCGTGCGGCCGATTCAGTTGCAGAATGCCACTATTTACAGCTTTGTCAATGACGGTCGGCGGCCTGCTCAGTTGCTGCGGCAGCGGTAGCGGCGAGCGCTGCCGCCCGTCCGCTGCGCCGCCAGAATTTCCAGCTGCCGCCGCCGCTGAGCACCCCGGCGCGGAAGAGGCGCACCGAGAGGAAGATCACGAGCGCGACCCAGACTGCCTGCCAGCCGAGCGCCAGCAGATGCACCGCCTTGCTGTCGTCGGTCGCGGCGCGCGCCGCCATCGCGAGGGGTGACGACAGAGGGAAAATCTGCGCGATCGTTGACAGGCTGCTGCCCGGAGCGCTCGCGGCGGCGGTCGACAGGCTGAACATGCCGACCTGAAAGATGGTGATCGGCAGGCTGAGCATCTGGATTTCTCGCACCGTCGCCGCCTGCGCGCCGACGCCGAGGAATACCGCGCCGAGGAGAAGGAAGGACAGGATGAAATAGACAAAACCGATGCCGAGGAAAAATGGCCAGCCGGTGGCAGGCGCCGCGGCGAGGGCCGCGGTCGCCTTGCTGGCGCTTTGCACCGACGCGAGCGCGGCCGGATCAATTCGCAGCGCGGCGATCAGTCCGCCGACAAGCGCCATCGCCAGCCAGAAGGCGATGAACAGCACCGCGACGCCCAGAAAACCGAGCAGCTTACCGAGGAAGACGCTTTCGAGCGGCACCGCGGCGGCGAGGATTTCGATGACCTTGTTACCCTTTTCTTCGGCGAGCGAACTGACCGTCTGGCCGGCAAGGAGGAGGGTGAGCAGGAAGATGATGAAGACCGCGCCGAAGCCCAAAGATTGCTGGAGCGCGATGCTGGTGCCGCCGCTCGACAAGGCTTCGAATTTGGGTGCCACGGCAGGCAGGGGCCCCGCGGCCTTCAATCGCAGCACATCGTCGGCGAGCAGCGCGAGATAGTGACCCGCGTTGCTGTCGGCCTCGCGCTCGATGATGCGCGGGGTGGCGAGCGGGCCGCTGAGCACGGCGTAGGTGTCGCTGCCCTTCTCGCGCGCGATGGCGATCGGGTCGGTGGTGGCGGGGCCGGCGATGCGGACCTCAAGTTCGGGAACGCGGCGCGCGACGCTGGCGCGCAGCCGTGTATCGGCGGCGCGCAGCGCTTCGACATCGTCTGCGCCGACCACCGCGACAATGCGCCCCGCGCCGCGCGCGCTGTCTGCGAGCTGCGAGGCGCCCATGCCCCCCGCGAGCCCCATGCCGACCATGAACAGCGGCGCAAGCAGGAACAGCAGGAAGGTCGGGGTGGCGACGATCGCCAGAAAGTCGCGGCGCGCGATGACGAGCATATTTTTGAGAAAGGGGGTCATGCTAGCGCCTCCTCGACCGCGTCGGTACTCGCATCGGCATCGAAACTCGCATCGACCTGCCGGACGATATGAACAAAGGCGTCGTGGAGCGCGGGACGGGTGATCGACAGCCCCGCAACACCCAGCCCGCTGCCCGTGATTCGCGCCAGCAGTGGTTCGACGTCGACATCTTCGATCGGGAAGAACCAGCTGTCGCCGCGCGGCTCGGCACCGGCGGGGAGCAGCGCCGCGATCGCCGCCGCATCGGCGTCGCCGCGCGGGGTGTAGCGCACCTGCATTGGCAGCAGCGCGCGTGCGTCGTCAACGGTGCCTTCGAAGCGGCGCTGCGAGCGGGCGATGATCGCGAGCCGGTCGCAGAGGCGCTCGGCATGCGCCATGACGTGGGTCGAAAACAGGATCGTCGCGCCGCGATCGCGTTCGCGGCGGACGAGCATTTCGAGTCGTTCCTGATTGACCGGGTCAAGCCCCGAGAAAGGCTCGTCGAGGACGATGAGGTCGGGGCCGTGGACGATCGACCCGATCAGCTGGATCATCTGCGCCATGCCCTTCGACATCTTGCGGATCTTTTCGTCGATGACGCGTTCGAGCCCGAGCTCGGTCATGAAAGTCGCGGCGCGGCGGCGGCCTTCGGACCAGTCGAGCCCGCGCAGCGCGCCCATGAAGGCGATGGCTTCGCGCGCTTTCATTCCGGGATAGAGCCCACGTTCCTCGGGGAGGTAGCCAATACGGTGGCGCACCGCCTGCGGCCGTTCGCCAAAGACGCGGCTGGTACCCTCGTCGGGGTCGATGATCCCAAGCGTCATACGCAGGCTGGTCGTCTTGCCCGCGCCATTGGGGCCGAGCACGCCATAGATGCTGCCGGTCGGCACCGTCAGGCTGACATCGTCGACCGCCTTGAAATCGCCGAAATATTTGGTGAGGCCTTTGGCCTCGACGCTGAAATCGTTCAAGCTGCCGTCCCTGATCTGATCATCCGCAAGCTATGGCACGGACAGGCGGCTCGCGTATAGAGCGGCAATGGTTGCCGAAGCCTTGCCTGTGTTGGAAGACCGCCTGGAGGCGGTGGCGCGCGTGCATGGCTTTGTTGCGTTCGGGATCGCCGACGCGGGCGCCGCGCCGCAAACCGCGGAGCGGCTGAATCAGTGGCTTGCCGAGGGCCGCCACGGCGACATGATCTGGATGGAAAGCCGCGCCGCACAGCGCGGATCGCCACAGGGGCTGTGGCCCGAGGTGCGGTCGGTGATCGCGCTGGGAATGAGCTATACGCCGGCGCATGACCCGTTGGCGCTTGCTGAGCACCCCGACCGCGGGCGGATTTCGGTCTATGCGCAGGGCGGGGACTATCATGACGTCGTCAAACGGGCGCTGAAGGCGGTCGCGCGCTGGCTGGTCGCCGAGGCTCCCGGCGCCGAAGTCAAAGTGTTCGTCGATACCGCGCCGGTGATGGAAAAGCCGCTATCGGCGGCGGCGGGGCTTGGCTGGCAGGGCAAGCACAGCAATCTGGTCAGCCGTGAGCATGGCAGCTGGCTGTTCCTCGGCGCAATCTACACGACGCTGGAGCTGGTCCCGAGCAATCCGGGGCGGGATCGTTGCGGCAGCTGTACCGCATGTCAGGACGCCTGCCCGACACAAGCGTTTCCGGCGCCGTACCAAGTCGATGCGCGGCGCTGTATTTCCTACCTGACGATCGAGCATGACGGGCCGATTCCGCATGAGCTGCGCCGCGGGATCGGCAATCGCGTCTACGGCTGCGACGACTGTCTCGCCGTCTGTCCATGGAACAAATTCGCCGAGACCGCGCACGCGCACCGGGCCTTCCTGCCGCGCGCCGAGCTGGTCGCGCCGTCGCTCGGCGACCTGCTCGCGCTCGACGATGCCGGGTTCCGACAGGTGTTCGCAGGGTCGCCGATCAAGCGCATCGGGCGTGGGCGAATGGTCCGCAACGCTGCGATTGCGGCGGGAAACAGCGGCGATGCCGGGTTTCGGCCGGTGCTGGAGCGGCTGACAGAGGATGAAACGCCGATGGTGGCGGAGGCGGCAAGGTGGGCGCTGGACGAATTGGCGTCGTGACGTCAACCTAGCGGCGCAGCGCCTCGATACAGCTCGGCACATTGGCGTTGCGGCCGTCGGGGGTGCGCGCGTCGACATGGGTCGCGAGCGGATCGGCGCCTTGTTTTGGCGCGTAATAATAGATGTCGAGGATGCAGGCGGCGCCAGCAAACTGCAATTTGCGCGCTGCGCCTTCAGCGACGTCAAGGCGCGGCTTGCCGAACAGGCTGAGCGCCGAATTTGCCGAGCGGCCGATCAGGCTGTTGTTCTGCGTCGGCCGCGGTGAGGTGATCGGACCTGCCGCCGGGGGCGCCTTGGGCGGGTTAGCGCGCGGAATCGCGTTACCCGCACAGCCGCCGAGCAGCAGGGCGAGGCCGGTGAATATCGCCAAGCGATTGTTGTTGATCATTACTTCCGGTCCCCGCTCCGCAAATGGAGCATGTGGACCGCCATAGCGGCGCTGACGATCGGCGCCAACAGATTGGCGACGGGCACCACAAAGCTTGCGGCGGACAGCAGCCCGAGCGACCAGCGCGCGGGCCGGTCGAGCCGCGGGCGGTCGGGGTGGCGCGCCAGCACCATCGCCTCGAGATCGCGGCCGAGCAGCAGGCCGTTGACGAACAAAGCGAAGATCGGGGTTCCGATGCCGGTGACGAGCAGCAGGATGTAGATCGGCAGCGCGAGCAGATTGCCGCCGATCAGCCGCACCACCGACGCAAGCGCGAGACGGATATTCTGCCGCCAGCCGACATCGACGGCGCGGGCGGCGGCGGCGGGATAATGGCGTCCTTCGACATCGGCGACGATCGCATCCGCGAACAGCCCCACGACGACGATCGCGACGGCGCGGAACAACAGCCAGCTGCCCGCGATGATCGCAAGGACGACCAATATTCCCGCCATGTCGCGCTCGCTCGCGCCGAGCCATTGCCAATGATCGAGCGCCCAGCGGGCGGCGAAATAGATCGCGGCGCCCATGATGACCAGCAGGAGGAGGGTGAGCGCCAGACTTTGCAGCAGGATGCGCAGCACGCGGGGGTTCGGCACATCGCGGAGCGCGAGCAGAAAGGCGCGGACGGCATGGGTCATGTTCGGGGGATGCGAGGGGGCGGGGCGCGCGTCAAGCGCCGCGCTTGCCTTGCCGCGCCGCCATCCCTAAAGCGCGGCAACTTTTTCCCGCCCATCACAGGATATTTTATGGCCTCCACCGCCCGTTTCGACGTTGTTGCCATTGGCAATGCCATTGTCGACGTCCTTGCCCGCGCCGACGACGCGCTGATCGAGCGTGAAAATCTGGTCAAGGGGTCGATGCGGCTGATCGACGCCGACGAGGCCGAGCGGCTCTATGCGGCGATGGGTCCGGCGATTGAAATGTCGGGCGGCAGCGCGGCGAACACCTTGGCCGGCATGGCGGCGCTGGGGCGCCGCTGCGGCTTTATCGGCCAGGTCGCCGACGATCAGCTGGGGCATGTGTTCACGCACGACCTCACCGCGCTGGGGGTCGCGTTCGACACCCCGGCCCAGGCCGATGGCGCGCCGACCGCGCGCTGCCTGATCCTCGTCACCCCCGACGGCCAGCGGACGATGAACACTTTCCTGGGCGCGTCGCAGAATTTGGGCCGCGAATCGCTTGACGCGGCGCTGATCGCCGACGCGGACATCCTCTATCTCGAAGGTTATTTGTGGAACGCCGATACCTCGCGCGCCGCGATGGCGGAAGCGATCGGGCTCGCCAAGGCGGCGGGTCGGCGCGTCGCCTTTACCCTGTCCGACACATTCGTCGTTGCGGGGCATCGCGAGGATTTCCGCCGCATGACCGCGGCGCGCGAAATCGACATCCTTTTCGCCAATGAAGCCGAACTGCTCGTGCTGGCGGAGGTCGATGATTTCGAAACCGCGCTCGCCAAGGTGGCTGCCGATGTCCCCTTGCTGGTCGCGACGCGCGGCGCGCATGGCGCGGTCGCGGTGACAGACAGCGAGCGCACCGCAGTCGCGGCGGAACCGATCGACGATGTCGTCGACACGACGGGGGCGGGCGACCTTTTTGCCGCCGGTTTCCTGTCGGGTCTGGCCGAAGGTCGCCCGATCGCCGACTGCCTGACAATGGGCGCGGTGTGCGCGCGCGAAATCATCGCCCAAGTCGGCCCGCGGGCGCAGACTGACCTGCGCGCCAAAGTCGCCGAACGGCTGGTTTAGGAACCTTCGCCGGTCCGAAGCGTCCTATCCGCCAAATGGCACAGGAGGACGATATGGCCGACGAAATTCACGAAACGCGCGCGCCCGACGGGTCGACGCACACCACGACGATCATCGATCGCGAACCGCGACGCGGCGGCGGCTTGGGCATGGGCCTGATCCTGCTGGTCGTGCTCGCGGTCGCGGGCTTCGTCGCATTCCAGTTCCTCGCCAACGACAACGCCGAAACGGGCGCGATGACCGAAGCGGCGCAAAAGGTTGGCGATGCGGCACAGAATGTTGGCGATGCCGCGCAGGATGCGGTGAAATAAGCTGCGCCCGACTTTAGACGGCGGTCGGTTCACCGGTCGCCGTCTCCGGATGTTTCTTGAACAGCGCGCGATCGGCGGGGCCGAAACCGCGGGTCCAGATCAGCCAGGAATAGATGCCGAGGATGACCGGCACGCCGATCAGCAGTTCGGCCCATTCGGGCAACTGCGTTGCGCCCCAGCCTAGGATCGCGGCGCCCGCGGTTGCCCACACCAGTGCCCAGCGCAGGCTGTTCACCGGGGCTTGCAGCACATGCGCGAGCAGCCGCGCTTTCACCACCGAGGCAAAGCCGAGCGCGAGCATCAGCGCGACCGCGACCGCGGCGGCGTAGGTGATCGGCGGTAGCCCCATCGATTTGGCGATCAGGATCAGCGTGACGCTCAATATCGCCTGCAACGCCAGCGTCGCCATGCTGATCAAAAGATTACGGTGGCGCGCGACATAGACCAGCGCCGCTTCGCTGACGACGGCGGTCGCGGCGACGACTTCGGCGGCGAGCAGGAAGGCGAGCGCCGCAGTTCCGCTGACGAATTCGGGGCCAACGAGGCCCATGACGGCCTCCCCCGGAATGCCCAGCGCAAGCGCGACCCCGGCCTGCGCGGCGATGATCCAGAAGCCGACCTGGCTGACTTGTGCCGCCACGGCGGCAAGCCGCTTTTCGGCGAGGTTGCGGGTGATGACCGGGCCGAGGATTGGCTCGAAGCTGGTTTTCAGCTTTTGCGGCAGCGAGGCGACCTGCTGCGCCATATAATAAATGCCGTAGATCGTCGGCGAGGTAAACTGGCCGAGGATGAACAGGTCGAGCCGGCGCGTGCCCCATTCGATCGCGTCGGCGGCAGCGAGCGGGGCGTTGCGCCGCGCAACTGCGATCAGGTGCGCGGGGTGCGGTTGCCAGCCGCGCGGCCCGCCATAATGGTGCAGCATCGGAATCAGCGCGGTCAGGAAAGCGCCGAGCATGGCGGCGGCGTAGGACAGCATCAGCCCGTCGCGTACCGACACGAACCAGAAACCCGCCGCCGCGGCGCTGATCACCCAGGGTTCGACGATCGCGCGCGCGCGCACCGTCGCGCCGATGTCGAAGCGGTAAGCACAGGCGGCGAGCGCGATATCGGTTCCGGCAATGGCAAAGACGAGCAGCGCCATCCAGCGATCGGCGCCGCCGATGTCGCCAGCGGGATACATGAGCTGCGGTAAGGCGAAGAGCAGCGCCGATCCCGCCGCCGAGGCGAGGAAGGCGACGAACATCCCGTCCCACACGACCGTGCGATGATCGGCGCCGTTTAAACTCAACTGTTCGGCGAGGCCGCGTTTGAGCCCGAGCGTCGCGAGCTGCGCAACGAGTTCGATGACGAGCACGGCAAAGGCGAAGCGCCCGACCGCTTCGGGACCGTACCAGCGGCCCGCGACATAGAGAAAGGGCAGGCGCGCCACGAGGCGCAGGATGAAGCCGAGGAAATTGGTCCGCCCGCCCTTGGCGAGCGCGGCGGTGTCGGCATCGCCCGAGGGGCCTGGTGCCGATGCGGGCGCGGCTGCGCTGTCCGTCTGGCTCAAGCCCGCCGCCCCTTCTGCTGGTCCCCGGCGCGCAGTCTAGCGCGATGCGGGGGTGCAGGCAATTCTCTGCTAAAGCTCACCGACCTTCGGATCGCAGCGGGCGGCTGAGCAGGGCCTGAATGGCATCAGCAACGCGCGTTTCGCCCGCGACCAGCCGCGCTACGGTATCGCAGATCGGCATGTCGATGCCGTCGGCGCGCGCCGCGGCGGCGATCACCGGGGCGCTGAACGCCCCTTCGGCGACGGTGCGGCGGTCGGCCATCAGCGTCTCGGCATCTTCGCCGCGCCCCAGCCCCTGGCCGAGCGTGAAGTTGCGCGAATTGGATGAGGTGCAGGTCAGCACGAGGTCGCCGAGCCCGGCGAGGCCCGCGAGCGTTTCCGCTTGCGCGCCGCGCGCCAGTCCGAAACGCGTCATTTCGGCAAAGCCGCGGCTGATCAGCGCGGCGCGGGCGTTGAGCCCAAGGCCGGCGCCGTCGACGATGCCGCAAGCGATGGCGAGGATATTCTTGATCGCGCCGCCAATCTCGGCGCCGATGACGTCGGTCGAGACATAGGGGCGAAAATGCGGGCGCGCGATCGCGCCTGCGATGGCGGCGGCAAGGTCGCGATCGGCCGCGGCGAGGGTGATTGCGGTCGGCAGCCCCGCGGCAACCTCATGCGCGAAGGTCGGTCCCGACAGCACTGCGTGCGGTCGCTGCGGCGCCAGTTCGCGCGCCATGTCGATCGGGAAAGCGAAGCTGCCCGCCTCCATCCCCTTACTGCAGAAGATCAACGGCGCGTCGCCCGCGGGGAGTTCGGCAAGCACGGCGCGCAGGAACGGTACCGGCACAACGACGAGAAGCGCGTCGCAATTTGCCATGTCGGTGAGTGCGCTGGTTGCGGTCAACGAACCCGAGAGCGCCGCGCCGGGTAGAAACACCGGATTGCGATGCTCGGCGTTGATCGCGGCGACAACATCCTGTTCGCGCGCCCACAGGCGGATGGGCGCGCCGTCGGCGGCGAGCAACTGCGCCAGCGCGGTGCCCCAGGCGCCGCCACCGACCACGCCGAAGTTGTGATATGACGTCATGCTTTCACGTGTCATGCTTTCACTCCGGCACCGCGCACGGTTTCCGCAGCGGGATCGAGCGGCCAGCGCGGGCGCGCAGCGACCGACAGATCGTCGAAAAGCCCCGCGGCGAAGCGCTCGGCGCCGGCCCACGCGATCATTGCGCCATTGTCGGTACACAGCCACAGGGGCGGCGCGACGAAGGGCCGGTCGAAGCGTGCCGCCAGATCGGTCAGCGCGGCGCGGATCGCGCCGTTGGCGGCCACTCCGCCCGCCACGACGAACGCCGTTGCATCGGGACAAGCCGACAGCGCTATATGGCTGCGATCGACGAGGCAGTCGACGACCGCTTGCTGGAACGAGGCGGCGAGATCGGGGATGCTGTGCGTTCCGGTGGCGGCGGCACGCGCTACGGCGCTTTTGAGCCCGGCGAAGGAGAAATGCGGCTCGGGGCTGCCGACCAGCGGACGCGGCAGCGGCACGGCGTGCGGATTGCCATTCTGCGCGATCCGCTCGACCGCGGGGCCGCCGGGATAGCCGAGCCCGAGCAGCTTGGCGGTCTTGTCGAACGCTTCGCCCGCCGCATCGTCGATCGTGGTGGCAAGGCGGCGATAATCGCCGACGCCCTTGACCAGCAGCAACTGGCAATGACCGCCCGAGACGAGCAGCAGCAGATAGGGGAAGGCGAGGCCGGGTTCCACGAGGCGGGGCGACAGCGCATGGCCTTCGAGATGGTTCACCGCAATCAACGGTTTGTCCGCGGCATGGGCAAGTGCCTTGCCGGTGACGAGCCCGACCATCACCCCGCCGATCAGGCCGGGACCGGCGGTCGCGGCAATCGCGTCGACGTCGGCGAGCGAGACGCCCGCATCGGCGAGGACGCCAGCAATGATCGGTGCCAGCCGGTCGACATGCGCGCGCGCCGCGATCTCCGGAACGACGCCGCCGAAGGGGCTGTGCTCGGCCTCCTGCCCCGCGACACGGTGCGCGAGGATGCGCCGGTCGCTGTCTACGAGCGCCGCAGCAGTTTCGTCGCAGCTTGATTCAAGGCCAAGGATGAGAGTCATAATCGTTCGCATCCCTTACCCGCCCCTTTATCGGCAGGGCAAGCCGCGCTAGCAGCGTCGCGATGACTGACTTACCAACAATCGAACGGCCGCTGCGGATCGGTACCCGCGCATCGCCGCTGGCGATGGCGCAGGCGCATATGACGGTCGCGGCGCTGATGGCGACGCATGGCATAGTGTCCGAGGCGCTTGAGATCGTGCCGATGACGGCTACCGGCGACCGCATTCAGGACCGCGCGCTCGCCGAGGTTGGGGGCAAGGAGTTGTGGACGCGCGAGCTTGACGCCGCGCTCGACGCCGGGGTGATCGATATCGCGGTCCATTCGCTGAAGGATGTGGAGACGCTGCGCGATGCGCGGTTTGCTCTCGGCGCGATGCTCGAACGCGCCGATCCGCGCGACCGGCTGGTGGTGCGCGAGGGGATGGAGGCGACGAGCGTCGCCGACCTGCCCTACGGCGCGCGACTGGGGACGAGCAGCCCGCGCCGCGCCGCGCAGATCCAGCGAATCCGTCCCGACGTGGCGCCGGTGCTGCTGCGCGGCAATGTCGCGACGCGGCTGGCGAAGCTGGCGGCGGGCGAGGCCGATGCGACCTTGCTGGCGGCGGCGGGGCTCGACCGGCTGGGGATGCATGCGGTCGGCACGCCGCAGGACGCCGCGGTGCTGCTGCCTGCGGCATCGCAGGGCGCGATCGGCATTGAGTGCCGCGCCGACGATGGCGACACGCTCACGCTGTTGCTGGCGATCGATCATGCGCCGACCCACCGCGCGGTGGCGACTGAGCGCGCCTTTCTGGCGGCGTTGGGCGGTGATTGCCGCTCGCCGGTCGCAGCGCACGCGCACTGGCGCGATGACGGCATGTTGCAACTCGACGCCGAGATTTTCTCCGAAGACGGCGCCGATCATGCCGCGGGTCACGCGCTGATCGACCATGACGATGCGGCGGCGGCGCTGGCGCGGCGGTTGCTCGATGACGCCCCCGAGACGGTGCGGCGGCTGTTCGCGGCATGAGCAGCGGCCTGCCGCTGATCGTCACCCGTCCCGAGCCGGGCAACAGCGCCACGATCGCGCGCGCGATGACCCTGGGATTTGATGCCCATGCGATGCCGCTGTTTGCCGCGCGGGCACTGCCGTGGACGGCGCCGGCGCCGCAAGATTTCGACGCGATGCTGCTCACTAGCGCGCAGACAGTCCGACTAGCCGGGCCGCAGCTCGCACGCCTTGCTGTGCTTCCGGTTTTTGCGGTGGGCGGGGCGACCGCCGATGCCGCACAGGAGGTCGGATTGACCGTTGTGCGAACCGGCAAGGCGAATGCCCAGAGTCTTCTTGATGCCATGACGTCGGAAAATATTGCCCGGATATTATGGCTTTGCGGTCGCGATCGGTCAGACTTCGACCCGCGCGGAGCGGCGCTGGAGCCGCTGACTTGCTATGCGGTCGATCCGGTTGCGCCGTCACCGGATTGGCAGAAATTCATCGCCGCACCGGCGGTTCTGCTCGCACATTCGGCGCGCGCGGCGCAGCGGATTGCCGACCTTGTAGGCCCACAGCGCGCGCATCTGGCGTTGGTTGCGATCAGCCCCGCGGTCGCGGCCGGGGCGGGAAAAGGCTGGGGCGAATTGGCCGCGGCAGCGGCGCCGACCGACGCGTCAATGTTGGCACTGGCGTATGCTTTGTGCCACAAGGGGGAAAAATAGGGTCGTTCGAAAGAGACATATGGCAATCGACAGCATCGACACCCCCTCGCCCATGGCCGAGGCGGTCCCGGCGAGGGGACCATCGTTTCGCCTGCTCGCCATCGCTGCCCTGCTCCTGCTGCTGGTCGGTGTTATTGGCGGCGGCTGGGCGGTGAATCGCTGGTTGACCGGCGATGCCACCGCACCTGCGGCGAAAGCGATCGACACGCAGGCGGTCGGCGATCTCACCGACCCGGCACTGCCCGCGGGCGCCGCGCCAAAAGGCGCCGCGGCAGGACAGCCGTTGATCGTCGCGCCGGTCGATGGCGCCAATGCGCTGGCGGCGCGCGTTGCCGAACTCGAACAACGACTGTCGCGGATCACGCTTGAGGCCGAATCGGCGTCGGGTAATGCGTCGCGCGCCGAAGGGCTGCTTGTCGCCTTTGCAGTGCGCCGCGCGCTCGATCGCGGGCTGTCGCTCGGCTATCTCGACGCCCAGCTGCGGCTGCGCTTTGGCGACGACCAGCCCAACGCGGTGAAAACGATCATCGAAACGTCGCGCGAACCGGTGACGCTCGAACAATTGCGCACCGAACTCGACACGCTGGCACCGCAGCTCGTCGGCCGGGGCGACGACGATAATGGCAGCCTGTGGACGGGTTTTCGCCGCGAGCTGAACGAGTTGTTCGTGGTGCGCGCTGCGGGAACGCAGTCGCCGCGCGCCTCGGCACGGCTCGAGCGCGCGCGCCGCTATCTTGGCGCGGGTCAGGCCGACAAGGCGATTGCCGAGGTCGAGGCGATGCCCGGCGCCGCGATGGCGAACGACTGGCTGATCGATGCGCGGCGCTATCATGAGGCGCGGCGTGCGCTTGACCTGATCGAGACCGCCGCGATATTGGAGCCGCGCGACAGCCCGGCTGCCGCATTCGCCCGCAGCACCGCGGCACCGACCCCCTAGCGCGCGTCCCGAAAGGGCTGCTCGCCATTAAGAGAAAGCCCCTTTGCATGGCCCTCGCCGACCCGCAGCGCATCGAAGCGCTCGACCCGCTCGATCCCCTTCAGCTCGACGCTGAGCTCGGCGAAGAGGAGCGGATGGTGCGCGACACGGCGCGTTCCTATGCGACCGATGCCCTGCTGCCGCGCGTCACCTCGGCGTTTCTCGATGAGCGGTTCGACCGCGAGATCATGTCCGAAATGGGCGCCCTTGGCCTGCTCGGTGCGACGATCGATCCCGAATATGGCGGCGCCGGACTGAACTATGTCAGCTACGGGCTGATCGCGCGCGAAGTCGAGCGCGTCGATTCGGGCTATCGCTCAGCCTGTTCGGTGCAAAGCTCGCTCGTGATCCACCCGATCAATGCCTATGGCAGCGAGGAACAGAAGCGGAAGTATCTGCCCGGGCTGACCTCGGGCGAACTGGTCGGCTGTTTCGGGCTGACCGAACCCGACGCGGGCAGCGACCCAGGCGGGATGCGGACGCGCGCCGAAAAGATCGCCGGCGGTTACCGCCTCAAGGGCGCCAAGATGTGGATTACCAATTCGCCGATCGCCGACGTGTTCGTCGTGTGGGCGAAGTCGGAGGCGCATGACGGCGCGATCCGCGGCTTTGTACTCGAAAAGGGCATGAAAGGCCTGTCGGCGCCGAAGATCGAGGGCAAGGTGAGCCTGCGCGCATCGGTCACCGGCGAGATCGTGATGGATTCGGTCGAGGTGGGTGAGGACGCGTTGCTGCCGCATGTGTCGGGGCTGAAAGGCCCGTTCGGTTGCCTCAACCGCGCGCGCTACGGCATCGGTTGGGGCGCGATGGGCGCGGCGGAGTTTTGTTACGAGGCAGCGCGCAACTACACCGGCGAGCGCAAGCAGTTCGGGCGGCCGTTAGCGGCGAACCAGATCGTCCAGCTCAAGCTCGCTAACATGCTCACCGAAATCGCGCTGGGCTTGCAGACGGCGCTGCGCGTCGGCCGCTTGATCGACGAAGGGCGGCTGATTCCCGACGCGATCAGCCTGCTCAAGCGCAACAATTGCGGCAAGGCGCTCGATATCGCGCGCGTCGCGCGCGATATGCACGGCGGCAACGGCATTTCGGCCGATTATCATGTCATCCGCCACGCGGTGAACCTCGAAACCGTGAACACCTATGAGGGCACGCACGACGTCCATGCGCTGATCCTGGGCCGCGCGATCACCGGCATTTCCGCTTTTGGCGGATAGCGCGGCGAAACCCCTCGCAGGCATCCGCGTCGTCGAACTGGCACGGGTGCTCGCGGGGCCGTGGTGCGGGCAATTGCTCGCGGACCTCGGCGCCGGGGGGATCAAGGTGGAGGGGCCGGGGGGCGGGGGGGGCGGTGGGGGGGGAATTTGCTCGGGTACCGGGGCGCCGTGGTTATCATGGTCCCGCGGCCGGGGGTCGGCGACGACACGCGCAGATGGGGACCGCCGTTCATCATGGGTGAAGACGGCGAGAATCTGGGCGCGGCCTATTATCACAGCACCAATCGCGGCAAGTCGGGGGTGGCGATCGATATTGCGACCACCACGGGGCAGGCCGAGGTCCGAACCCTGATCACCGATGCCGATGTGGTGATCGAAAATTACAAGGTCGGCGGGCTCGCCAAATATGGCCTCGACCCCGCGACGTTGCTCGCCGATTTTCCCCGGCTGATCATGTGTTCGATAACCGGCTTCGGGCAGACCGGCCCCTATGCCCACCGCGCGGGCTATGATTTCATCATTCAGGCGATGGGCGGCGCGATGGCGCTGACGGGCGAACCCGACGGGCCGCCGCAAAAGGCGGGGATTGCCTATGCCGACATCTTTACCGGCATGTATTCGACCGTCGCCATTCTCGCGGCGTTGCGGCGGCGTGACGCCACCGGACAAGGCGCGCATATCGACATGGCGCTGCTCGATTGTCAGGTCGGGGTGCTGGCCAACCAGGCCGCCAATTACCTCGCGAGCGGCGTGTCGCCGGGGCGGATGGGCAATGGCCACGCCAATGTCGTCCCCTATCAGGCGTTCGCGACTGCCGACGGCCAGCTGGTGATCGCGGTCGGCAATGACGGTCAGTTTCGTAAATTATGTATGATTTTGGGCGAGCGGGGCTGGGCCGATGATGCGCGCTTTGCCACCAACGCGGCGCGGCTGGCCAATCGCACCACGCTGATTCCGCTGCTGGCAACTAAAGTCGCGGGTTGGGACGCGCAGCCGCTGGCGCTGGCGCTGGAGGCGGAGGGTGTCCCCGCGGGGCCGATCAACGACATCGCAGCGGTGTTTGCCGACCCGCAGGTGATCGCGCGGGGGATGCGTTTTCGGCCCGAGGGGACGGATGTCGATGGGCTTGCGAGCCCGATCGTCATTGATGGCGAACGAATGGTCGCAGCTGGCGGGGCGCCGCCGCTCGCGGACTGAAAAAAGGGGCGCCGTTGCCGACGCCCCGTTCCCCTTTTTTCCGATATTCAGTAGCTCAGAATTTCACCGTGCCGGTGACAAAAACCTGGCGCGGGTTGCCGTAGAAAGCGGTCAACGTGCCTTCGGTGCCGAGCGCCGAGGTCGGCAGGCCGTTGCCGCCGATCACCGGCACGCCGGTGGTCGGGTTGACGTTGATGAAGGTATAGCCCGAGGTCTTATATTCCTTGTCGGTCAGATTCTTGCCGAACAGCCCGACGCTCCAGCGATCGTCGGGTGCGGTATAGACGATGCTGGCGTCGAGCAGCGCGAAGCCCTTTTGGTCGATATAGGGGTTCGGGATTTCGAACTGATAGGTCTTGCTCCGGTATGACAGCGTCGTCCCGAAGCTGAGGTCACCGTCGCCGATCGGGGTCGCGTAAGCGAGCGTGCCGCTAGCGGTCCATTTCGGCGTATTCTGCACTTGGCGGAAATCGGCGACGTCGGTCGGCACGCCGCCGATGTTCGACACATATTCCTTATAGTCGGCGTCGATGTAACCGAGCGCGGTCGACAGCGTAAGCCGATCGCCCGCCGCCGCCAGATCTTCGCCAAGTCGAACACGGCCTTCGAATTCGACGCCCTTGAAGGTTGCCTTGCCGGCGTTCGACACGACGCCACAGAAACTGGGCAGGCCGCTAACGGTACAGGCGACCGAGCCCGGGATCTGGACGTCGGTGTAATCGGCATAGAAACCGGCGATCGCGACATTGACCGCGCCGTCCATCAGGCTGCCCTTATAACCCACCTCATAGCTTTCGACCTGTTCGGGACGGAAGCTGAGAAACGCGGCGATTTCGTCGTCGCTGCGGGTGCCGTTGCCGTCGGTGTCGGGGGCATTGACGCCGACGCCGCGTGGATCGAAGCCGCCGCCTTTGAAGCCCTGCGAATAGCTGGCGTAGAGCGTGTGGTCGGGGGTCGGCTTGAACGACAGCGAGGCACGTGGGGTAAATTTGTTGAAGCTGCGCTTGCCATTGAAATCGGTCCCCGGGGCGCCGAAAGGAACCCCGGCGCCGCCGAAGACGGGCGATCCGCCACCGAGATAATTCTGGCGCAGGATCGATGCTTCGCGCGTGTCCCACGTATAGCGGCCACCGACCGAAAGGCTGAGCTGCTCGGTAAAGTCGAAGGTCGCATCGCCGAATACCGCAAAGGTCGTGGTGTCGACATCGGCTTCGGTAAAGGCGGTCAGCCCGGCGAAGGTATTGAAGATGCGGACGTCGAACAGGGTGTCGGCGGTCGCGTCGAGATAATAGAAGCCGAGCAGGCCTTTCAGGCGGTCGCCCTCATAGAGCAGCTGGAATTCCTGGCTGATCTGTTCGTTGAAGTAGAAGCCGGGAACGTCGACGTCGACCGCGGGCAGCGCGTCGAAGTCGATCGGAGTCGCCGACGTGTCCTTGCGCCAGGCGCTGATCGACCGCAGCGTCAGGGTGTCGGTCAGTTCGGCGGTGACATTCATCGCAAGTCCGTAGGATTCGATCTCCTGCGTCGGATCGATAAGCCCGCCGCGGCTGTCGAACACATTGTCGAGCACCGGCGCGCCGGTGGCGAGCGACGGAATCAGGCGGTGGCCGCCGCGCGGCGCGCTCTTGTCCTTGGTGTAGTCGCCCGAAATGCGGATCAGCACCGGCTGGCCATAGCCGCCGAGCTCGACGGTGCCGCGGCCGGCCCAGACGTCCTTGTTGTAATTTTCCAGGCCGGTGGTGAGATTGTCGCCGAACCCGCCGCGCGACAGCCGCGCGATCGAACCGCCGACGCGCAGCAGGTCGCCGATTGGGGCGCTGGCGGTGACAACCAGATCGGCCTGGTCATAGGTTCCGAGCGTGCCCTTGATCTTGAGCGAAAACTCCTCCGGCAACTGCTTCGTCACATATTTGACCGCGCCGCCGATGGTGTTGCGGCCATAGAGCGTACCCTGCGGTCCGCGCAGGATTTCGATGCGTTCGACGTCGTAGATATCGAGCACCGCGGCCTGCGGGCGGTTGAGATAGACGTCGTCGAGATACAGGCCGACCCCCTGTTCAAAACCCGAAACCGGGTCCTGCTGCCCGACGCCGCGGATGAAAGCGCTGAGCGTCGAATTGGTGCCGCGCGATACTTCGAGCGTTGTGTTCGGGGTGGTCTGGCCGATGTCGGTAATGTCGATCGCGCCGGCCTTGGCGAGCGCTTCGCCCGAATAGGCGGTGATCGCCACGGGAACGTCGATCAGGCGCTCGTCGCGGCGGCGCGCGGTGACGATGATTTCGTCATCGCTGGTATTGGCGTTGGCGCCTTCATCTTGCGCAAAGGCGGCGGGGACAAAGGCGAGCATGGACAGCGCGCTCGAAGCAAGAACGGCGCGGCGCAGCGAGCGAGCGAAAGGACGCATGTTGGACTCTCCCATGTAAGAAGCGGCCGCTTGCCGCCCTTTTCGTTTTTCTTGGGCTCGGTGCTTGCCAAGCCGCGACGCACCCAATAATGAAACATGAACCAAGTTTCAACTTGGAATATGACTTCGACGTTTTTTGCTTGCCAGTGGTGCGAAAAAGCCACGATTCAGCGAGGGGCGTGTGGAGGGGAGACGGGAAAGAGTTATGGATCAGCCGCAAGACGGAGCACCGGACACCGCGGGCGAAGCGCGCGACAAGACGCCGCGCACCGAACGCGGGCGCCGCACTTTGCGCAAGCTGCTCGACGCGGCGGCGGTCGAGTTCGGCGAGCGCGGTTTTCACGAAGCGTCGATCAGCGGCATCACGCGGCGTGCCGGGACTGCGCTGGGCAGCTTTTACACCTATTTCGATTCGAAGGAGGAGATCTTCCAGGCGCTCGTCCGCTACATGAGCGAGCAGTTGCGCGACCATGTCACGCCGCTGGTCCAGGCGGCGCCCGACGAGATCAGCGCCGAACGCATCGGACTTGAATCGTTCCTCGGCTTTGTGCGCGAGCATAAGGAAATCTACCGGATCATCGATGAGGCCGAGTTCGTCGACTATGCGAGCTATCGCCGGCATTATGAAACGACGGTGGCGCGCGTGCGGCAGCGGCTGGAGGCAGGCGCCGCGCGCGGCGAGATTCGCGCCGACGTCAGCGAGATTCACGCCTGGGCGATTGGCGGCATGAACGTGTTCTTGGGTATGCGCTATGGCTTGTGGGACGAAGACGCCGACATCTCGGAGATTGCGCGGATCGCGAATGATTTTGTCGCGCACGGGTTGCTAAAGCGGAACTAACTCGCCGCCGCCGCGAAGGGGGCCGGGAGTCACGTCCCTCACGACACGGCCGCTGGCAACCTTGAGCTACGCCGATAGCGGCCGCGTTCAGAGGCGCGTGACTTTGAAAGGCCCTTCGCGGAGGCGACCGACTATCGCGAAATCAAGAAAATCGCATGTTCGGCGCGCCAGGTTGCCGCGGCGGGGCTCGTCGGTTTGTCTCCCGACAGATACCAGGCCGCCTCGACCCCGATCCCCTTGGCGCGTAGCAGGTCACGAAAATCGCTGACCGTAACATGGTGGATATTGGGGGTTTCGTACCAAGCGACGGGCAGCAACCGCGTCACCGGCATCCGCCCGCCCCAGAGCAGGTCGAGCCGGACGCGCCAATGGGCGAAATTGGGGAAACTGACGAAGGCGCGCGGCGCGATGCGGAGCAGTTCGTCGACCACCCGGTCGGGCCGCTCGGTCGTTTGCAGCGTCTGCGACAGGATCGCATAGTCGAACGCGTCGCCCGGATAATCGGCAAGGTCGCGGTTGGCGTCGCCCTGCACCACCGACTGGCCTCGCGCGATCGCCGCGGTGACATTCACCGGGTCGATTTCGAGCCCGCGCGAATCGACGCCCTGATCCCTGAGCGCCGCCATCAACTCGCCATCGCCGCAGCCGACATCGAGCACGCGGCTGCCAGTCGGCACTGCGGCGGCGATGATCGCGAGGTCGGGGCGCAGCGCCATCGTCAGAAACCCCCGCCGAGCGCGCCTGCGACGATGCGGTCGAGCGCAGGAACGTCGAGCAGGAAGGAATCATGGCCGAAGGGCGCCGACAGTTCGACGAAGCTGGCCGACGCGCCGACGCTTTGCAGAGCCTGGACGATGCGGCGCGATTCGGCCGTCGGGTAGAGCCAGTCGGTGTCGAAGCTCACAAGCGTGAAGCGCACGTCCTTTGCTGCGCTGAAGGCGCCCGACAGGCGGCCGTCGTGCGGATCGGCGAGGTCGAAATAGTCCATCGCGCGGGTAATATAGAGATAGGCGTTGGCATCGAAGCGGTCGGTAAAGGCGAGCCCCTGATGGCGGAGATAGGATTCGACCTGGAAATCGGCGTCGAAGCCGAAGCTCTTGATGTCGCGCGCCTGCAGGCGGCGGCCGAATTTCTCGGTCAGCCCTTCTTCCGACAAATAGGTGATGTGCGCCGCCATGCGCGCGACGGCGAGTCCTTTGGTCGGCGCGCGCGCGCTGGCATAATATTGGCCGTCCTGCCAGTCGGGGTCGGCCATGATCGCCTGCCGTCCAACCTCATGAAACGCGATGTTCTGCGCCGAATGGCGCGCCGCGCTGGCGATGACAACCGCTGACGCGATCCGTTCGGGGTAGGCTGCAGCCCAGGCGAGCGCCTGCATCCCGCCCATCGAACCGCCGACGACGGCATGAAGTCGTTCGATGCCGAGCTGGTCGAGCAGCATCGCCTGCGCGCGCACCATGTCGGCGATGGTGATCACCGGAAACGCCATGCCGAGGGGTGCGCCGGTGGCGGCGTCGGGGGTTGCGGGGCCGCTTGACCCCATGCAACTGCCCAGCACATTGGCGCAGATAACATGAAAGCGATCTGTATCGATCGGCTTGCCGGGGCCGACCATCCGCGCCCACCAGCCGGGCTTGCCCGTCGCGGGATGGTCGCTCGCGACATATTGGTCGCCGGTCAGCGCATGGCAGATCAGCACCGCGTTCGACTTGTCGGCGTTGAGCGCGCCATAGCTTTGATAGGCGATCGTCACCGACGGCAGGCTTTGCCCGCTGTCGAGCGGCAGCGATGATGCGATCGTCACGCTGTGATGCTGGATCTGGTGGAGCAGGCTGGCCATGGTTTGCGCGGGGCTAAGCGGGCGCGCGAAGCCTGTCAACGTGCTGGACTTGGGCGTCCTAGCCGTTAAACGGCGCGGCATGACCGACACGACGCAAATGCTCACCCCGAAGCCGTGGATCTGCGGTATCGCTCCCTATGTTCCCGGCAAGTCGGCGGGGGCCGACGGGCGTCCGCTGATTAAACTCAGCGCGAACGAGAATCCGCTGGGGACGGGTGAGAAAGCCCGCGCTGCATTCGCTGCGGCGCAGGCGGCACCCGACGCCTTGTCGCGCTATCCCGATCCCGGGTCGGTCGAGCTGCGCGCGGCGATCGCGGCGAAGTTCGGGCTCGATCCGGCGCGGATCATCTGCGGCAACGGGTCGGACGAGCTGCTGCACTTGGCGGCGGGCACCTATGCCGGCGTCGGCGACGAGATTTTGTATGTGCGCTATGGCTTTGCGGTGTACGAGATCGCGGCGCGGCGCGTTGGCGCGGTCCCGGTCGAGGCCGATGACCGCGACTATGCGACCGACGTCGATGCGTTGCTCGCCGCAGTAACCGAGCGGACCCGCGTCGTCTATCTCGCCAATCCGAACAACCCGACCGGGACGCTGGCGTCGAAGGACGAGGTTGCACGGCTCTATGCCGGGCTGCCGAAGGATGTGCTGTTCGTGATCGATCAGGCCTATTCCGAATATCTGACCGACGTCGAGGACGACGGCGGGCTCGAACTCGCGAAGACGCAGCCGAACGTCTTTATCACCCGCACCTTTTCGAAGATCCACGGGCTTGCCGCCGAGCGCATCGGCTGGGGCTATGCCTCTGCCGACGTAATTTCGGCGCTGCACCGTATTCGCCTGCCTTTCAACGTCACACGCGCGGGGCAGGCGGCGGCGATCGCGGCTATCGGCGACGAGGAATTCGTCAATTCCAGCCGCGAGCATAATGCCAGGTGGCGGAGCTGGCTGGCTGACGAACTCGAAAGCCTCGGAAATCATGGCGTGCGTGTGGTGCCGTCAGCGTGCAATTTCCTGCTTGTCCTGTTCGAGGGCGATGTGAGTGCCGAGACGGTCTACAACCGGCTGATGGAGGCGGGCTATATCGTCCGCTGGCTGCCGGGGCAGGGATTGCCCGGCGCGCTGCGGATGACGATTGGCACCGAGGACGAGACGCGCGGGCTGGCGGCGGCGATCCGCGCGGCGCTGAACGGCTGATTGTGTCGCGGCGCGTCGAACGGCTGGCGATCATCGGGCTTGGCCTGATCGGATCGTCGATCGCGCGCGCGGTTAAGGAACGGCTGCCAGCTGTGATGGTCACCGGCCATGACGCCAGCGCCGACGTGCGCGAAATCGCGCAAACGCTGGGGTTGTGCGACGCGGTGATCGATGATGCTGCGGGCGCGGTCGCCGATGCCGATCTGGTCATCCTGGCGGTGCCGGTGGGTGGCATGGCCGCGGCGGCGTCGGCGATGGCGCCGGGACTGGGCAAGGACACGATCATCTCCGACGTCGGATCGTCGAAGGCCAGCGTCGCCGAGGCGTTGGGACATGCGTTGCCCGGCCATATCGTCATCCCCGCGCATCCGGTCGCGGGAACCGAGAACAGCGGCCCCGCCGCTGGCTTTGCCAGCCTGTTCGACGGGCGCTGGTGCATCGTTACCCCCGATGCCGCGTCACCCGCCGACGCGGTCGCTGCGCTGACGGCGTTCTGGGAGGCACTGGGCGCCAAGGTCGACGTCATGGACGCCGCGCACCACGACATGGTGCTCGCGGTGACGAGCCATTTGCCGCATCTGATCGCCTATACGATCGTCGGCACCGCCAGCGAGCTGGAGGAGGTCACCGAGAGCGAGGTGATCAAATATTCGGCGGGCGGCTTCCGTGATTTCACCCGCATCGCGGCGAGCGACCCGGTGATGTGGCGCGA
The DNA here is from genome assembly GCF_019459305.1 of Sphingopyxis sp. GTDB lineage: Bacteria > Pseudomonadota > Alphaproteobacteria > Sphingomonadales > Sphingomonadaceae > Sphingopyxis. Next base: position 55,309 of record NZ_JAIBES010000151.1, read on the forward strand.
TGTGTTCCTGGCCAACAAGGATGCGGTGCTCGCGACCCTGCAGCGGTTCAACGAAGATCTGACCGTGCTGCAGCAAGCGATCCGACGCGGCGATGCCGACAAGTTGGAAGACTGGTTCACGCGGACGCGCGCGATCCGGCGGTCGATCATCGCCGAGGGTCAGGATGACCCGGCGCCTGATTTCGGGCGGAAGCATTAGCTAAACGTCAACCACGCGGAGGCGGGGACCGCCATCGGCCTTGCTCTACTACTCCAGCGGCCCCCGCCTTCGCGGGCGCGACGATCAGGCTTTCAACAACGCCTCAGGGGGATTAAGTGCATTGATCGCCGCGCGCACGCGCTTCTCGGCCTCTTCGCGCGGCAACCCTGCAGGAATCGTCTCGCCGATCTTGTAGGTGATCGTGCCGGGCCATTTGACCCAGCGGCGCGGCGGAAAGGCGAGGCCGCTGTTCACCGCCACCGGAATCACATCGACCCCGAGCAGGCGGTACATGCCGGCAAAACCAGGGCGTAGCGGCGGCGCTTCGCCATGCGGTACCCGTGTCCCCTCGGCAAACAGCACCAGCGGGCGGCCCGCGGCCAGCGCCGCCTTCGCCGCGCTCAGCATTGCGCGCATCGCCTTTCCGCCGCCATCGCGATCGACGGGGATCAGGCCATAGAAACGCGCCGCCTGCCCCCAAACGGGAATCGAAAACAGCTCTTCCTTGGCGAACACCGCAGGATGTTTGAACAGCCCCGGTTGTTCGACCGTCTCGAATGCCGACTCATGCTTGAACACGTACAGCACCGGGATGTCGGGCATCTCGCCCTCGACCACAATTGTCTGGCCGAGCAGGAAACGGCAGAACAGCCGGTGCGCCTGCGCCCAGATGCGCACGAAAAAGATCGTGCCGCGGTGCGAGATCGGCAGCGCGACAACCCCGCCGATCGACGAGATGGCACTCATCACGAAAAAGGCGATCCAGAACAGGATCGAGCGGATCAGGGCGATGGTGTAGCGCATGGACGTTGCGCTTACAGGCCGAGTAGGCCGCCCGCCAGCCCCGCGAGATATTTGTGATATTCGCGAAACAGCGTGGCAAAATTGGGCTCACTGCGCACCGCGTCGGGCAGGATCGTCACCTTGTCGCCGATCGCGCGGCCGATTTCATATTCGGCGCGGCGCATGTGCCAGTCGGTTGTGACCAGCCGCACCGTTTTATAGTTGCGCCGCGCAACCCAGGTCGCGACCTCGGTCGCGTTCGAGCGCGTATCCTCGGCCTCGAATCCCAGCGCGATGCAGCAATCGAACAGCGCCGTCGGGCGCCTGTATTCGGCGGCGAGTTCGCGTGGTTTCACCTCGCGCGCGACGCCGCTGATCAACAGCCGCTTGGCATCGCCCGCCTCGAGCCGCTCAAGCGCCCGGTCGATGCGACCAGGTCCGCCCGTCAGCACCACGATGGCGTCGGTTTTTTGCGCCGCCGCGGGCAAGGGCGGCAGCAGCGCGAACCACGCAAATCCCAGCACCCAGGCCAGGAAGAGAAGGGAAATAAGGCGCTTGATCATAAAATCTTCTTGAGCGCGGCGAGCAACGTCTGGCGCGCCGTCAGGGCTGCGAGCGCGATAGCCAATAGAGGGAGCGCCAGCAAGAGCGCCCAGCCGGTCGGCCCGAGCGAGGCGGTGGCGGCGAGCCCCGAAGTGATCCCCGCCCATTGCCAGCCGATCAGCAGCAGGATCGCCGCAGCGACGACGCTGCCGAGCGCAATGCCATAGCCGGTGTCGATCGCGATCCGACGCTGGAACAGCCGCGTGATCTGGCGGTCGGTCGCGCCGATCAGGTGGAGCATCTCGATCGTCGCAAAATGGGTGCCGAGCGCGGCGCGTGCGGTCATGATCACTACCGCTGCGCTGGCGAGCGTCATCAACAATACCAGTCCGCCGGCGATCCACGCGAGCGAGGCGATCAGCTGCGCGACCGGCCCCAGCCATTCGGCATGCGGGATGATCCGGGCGCCGGGAGCCTCGGCGGCGACGAGTGCGCGCAGTTGCTCCATATGGCGACTTCGGTTTTCGCCGACAAAATCGATGTCGACCAAGGCGGGAAGGGGGAGCGAGTTCAGCACCGGATCGTCGCCATCGGCGCTGCCGAACCATTGGCCGAGCGTCGCCTGCAATTCCTCGCGGTCGACCGCACGCGCTGACAGGACAAAGGGCTGCGCGGCGGCGGCACGGCGCAGCGCCGCGGCCTGTTCGGCGCGCGTCACCGGGTTGGGGGTGACGATCTGTACCGTCACGCGCCCCGCGATCGCGCTGCCGATCGCGTTCGCCGAGCGCGCCAGCCCGACCCCCGCGGCGGCGGCGAGCAGGGTCAGCATCATCAATATCGCGATGACCCACGGCGTCGGCCCCGACAGGCGGCGGTCGGGCAGCAGGCGGCGGTGCTGGATGGGGACGCGCGGGATGATCATGCGCGATTGGCCGGGGGATAGCGCAAGGCGCCGGTGGGATCGGCGAGCCGCCCCTTTTCCAGCCGCATCATCTGGGCATTTTCGATCCGGCTGATAAGGTGGATATCGTGGGTCGCGACGACGACGGTGGTGCCCAGGCGGTTGAGCGCCTCGAACAAGCCCAGCAGGCGCATTGCCATTTCGGGATCGACGTTACCCGTCGGCTCGTCGGCGACGAGCAGCTGCGGCCGTGCGATCACCGCGCGCGCGATTGCCACGCGCTGCTGCTCGCCGCCAGACAGCGTGGCAGGGCGCGCATCGGCGCGGTCGCCGAGCCCGATCCAGCTGAGCATTTCGCCGACCGGCCCTGACAGATCCTCTTCGCTGACCCCCGCGATGCGCAGCGGCAGCGCGATATTGTCGCGCGCCGACAGATGCGGGATCAGGCGGAAATCCTGAAACACCACCCCGATGCGGCGGCGAAAGCCGGGCAGGCGCTGGCGCGGCATGTTGACCAGATCCTCGCCGAACAGGCGGACGATACCGCGGCTCGGCCGCTGCGCCAGATAGAGCATCTTGAGCAGCGACGTCTTGCCCGCGCCCGATGGTCCGGTGAGGAAATAGAAGCTGCCGGGTTGCAGGTTGAAGCTGATGTCGCACAGTACTTCGGCGTCGGGGCCGTAGCGCAGGCCCACCCCGTCAAATTCGACCATCGCGCCGCCGGGCCGCGGGCTTGGTGCGTCCGTCATGGCGTCACACGCGCGACGGTTTGCGCGGGAAAATGGGAACGAAAAAGGGGCGCAGCGGCGCTCATGCCTCGCCTGTTACACGGCTGCTGTGTCAGGTAAAGCGGGGAGTGGGCGCCCCGCGGCGACGTGGCGCTTGCAACACCGCGAATCAGCGTGTTTAGAAGGGGACCATGATCCTCGCCTGCCCGTCCTGCCGCACACGTTATGTCGTCCCCGATACGGCGATCGGCCCAACGGGGCGCACCGTGCGCTGCGCCAGTTGTCGCCACAGCTGGTTTCAGGAGCCCGCCAAGATCGATCCGGCAGCGGCTGCGCCTGTGGTTGAGCCGGTCGCGGCCCCGGCAGCCAAACCCGCGCCATCCTTTACCGAAAGCCCGGCGTCGGTGGCTGAGCCGCCGCCGTCGCCACCCCAAGCCTTTGCCGCCGATCCGGCACCGCGGCCGGCGCCCACGATCGTTGACGAAGCGCCGCTGCCGTTCCGACGCCCGCGCCGCAACCCGGCTAAGCGCTGGACGCTGATCGCCGCAAGCGCCGCGGCATTGATGATCACCGCGACCGCTGGGCTCACTTATTTCGGCCTGCCCAGCTGGGCACAGGGGCTGGGGCTGCCCGGCATGACTGCCGAGCCCGATCTGGTGATCGAACTACCCCCCAATCAGGATCATCGCGAACTCGCCGATGGCACCATCTATTTCGCAGCATCGGGGGTGATCATCAATCCGACCGACCGCGAACAACGCGTCCCGCCGATCCTTGCCGAATTGCGCGATGCGCAAGGGACGATCGTCTATAGCTGGACGATCAAGCCGCCGGTGCGGATGCTGCCGCCCAATGAAAAGGTCAATTTCAGCGAGGCTAAGCTCGACATTCCGCGCCGCGCCACGCAGCTGACGGTCAGCTGGGCTTTGCCGAAAAGCTAAGTCTTACAAAGATTTGGCATGACGCCACGCCGTCATAAACTCAGCGCAGCGGCCAGCGACAACAGAAAACTGGTCACCGTCGCGACGACGATCGGCGCAAAGCTGCGCCACCCCTGATCGAGCAGCAGATGCAGCCGCGCCTTCATCGCGGTCGCGACGATTGCGAGCAGGAGCAGCGCCTGCGCACCCGTTGCGGCTCCGTCCTGAACGGGCACGGGAATGGCGACAAGTGAATTGATCGCAGCGACAGCGAGGAAGCCGACGATAAACCAAGGCAGCCGGAGCGGGATTTTCCGCGTCCCATCGCTTTCACCGCGGCGCCCCAGCCACAGCGCGACAAGCATCAGCATGGGAGCGAGCAGCGCGACGCGGGTCAGCTTGACGATTGTCGCCACCTCACCCGCCGCTGGCGAGAAGGAAAAACCACCGCCAATCGCCTGCGCGACATCATGGATCGAAGCGCCGATCAGGAACCCCGCTTGCGCGTCGGTCAACGCCAGCTCGGCGGCGAGCACCGGATAAAGCGTCATCGCAAAGGCGCTGGCGACGGTGATGCCGACCAAAGTCAGCGTGAAACGCGCCTGATCGACGCGCTTGTCGCCGATCAGCGAATATAGCGCGAGCGCCGCCGATGCGCCGCAAATCGCGGTCGCGCCGCCCGCGAGCAGCGCCGCGTGGCGGTCCTGCACGAACAGCCGCGCGGTCGCGACGGTGACGACGATGACCGCGAGCATGATCAGCACGAGCAGCGCAAAGGGCAGCGGGCCGAGCTCGACCAGCTGGTCGGCGGTGATCCGCGCCCCGACAAGGACGATCCCGATCCGCAGCGCGGTCTGCGACATCAGGTCGAGTCCGGCGTGGGTGCGCGGATCCTGCGACAGAAAACTCATCGCCAGCCCGATCAGCAGCCCCATCAACACCAGCGGCGCGGCATAATGATCGGCGAGCCAGGCCGCGGCGAGCGCCGCGATCGCGGTGACGAGCACCCCGGGCAGATAGTCGCGCCAGCGGCGTTTCGCGGGCGGATGCGCCTCAAGCTGCATCTCGCCATACAGGTCGGCGGCCATTGGCCAGATTCGTTCGGATGGTGCGTTCACCCAGCGTTCCCCATGCCCATGGCGCGGCTTCGCACATCGCCGCGCGATGGTCGATAGGCCATTGCTGCGCGGGCACGCTCTTGCTAGAGGCCGCGCTCTATTGGCACCCGTAGCTCAGCTGGATAGAGCGCTGCCCTCCGAAGGCAGAGGCCAGGGGTTCGAATCCCTTCGGGTGCGCCATCCTCTCCCATTTCGGCGCTCGGGATGGGCACTTCTTTGAAGCGCTGAGGCCCACGGCCGTTTCTCTGGTCTCGCAAAGATCCGTACACCCAAGATGTACAGGGTCTTCTACTCGGGCACCGGCATCTAGGACAATCGCATCGACAAGGCGCGCGCGTTCGGCATTCCGGCCTGGGATTTTCGCGTGCCGGAATGAACTCGTCTGCAAATTTGGGCGCGACGATGCTTGCCGTCGGGCGAGCCGGATTACCGGATGAAATTCGATGAAAACGGTTCTCGATCATCTCCCGGCGAGCAAGCAGCTCTAGCTCGATCGCTTGAAGACGATCCTCTTCGAAGAATTCGAGGATGCGCTCGCGCCTGGCACAATGTACTGGAAGGAAATGGGCGGGATCGACGAGATCATCTTCGGCGGCCGCTATGCGCGTGGCGGCCGGGTCGATGATCCGGCACTTGTTTGGGTGTGTTCGCGCATCGGGCCCTTGGCCCGGTTGGATCAGGGTTAGTACCTATCTGGAATTGGGCCTCGCCCGTGCTCATGTTTTGGGTACAGCAAGGCAAGATAGGTCGATTGAAACATTATGACATTCTCCAGGCGCCACCTTCTTGGCGGTGGCGGCGCCTTGGCCCTGAGCGTCTTCGGGCCGGCGTCCAAAGTTTTTGCGGCGCTTCCTGCGCTTGGCGATAGCCCGGATCCGCGCCTCGTGCGCCACGCATTAGATGCGCTCGAGCGGCATCGAGGCGCGATACGGTATCGCGATGTCATCGGTATGGTCGATTTCGGCCGCGCCTCGCAAGTTCCGCGCTTTCACATCCTCGATCTGACAAACGGGCGGCACCGAAGCCATCTCGTCGCGCACGGTCGCGGCTCGGATCCCGATCACAGCGGCTGGGTACGTCGCTTGTCCAACGCGCCGGGGTCGGCCGCATCGTCGAGCGGTGCCTATCTCGTTAGCGATGATTATTTCGGCAAGCATGGGCGATCGAGGCGGCTCATCGGTCTTGATCCCGAGAACAGCAATGTCGAGGTTCGGCGGATTGTCATTCACGCTGCGCGATATGTCTCGCCCGAAATAGCGCGGGGCGGTAAACTCGGCCGAAGCGAAGGCTGCTTCGCGGTAGCGCAGGCGGATATCGCACAGGTGCTTGAACGTCTCGGACCGGGCCGGATGATCTATGCGGCAAAAATATAGCGAGTCTCCGTTTGAGGGTGTCGCCGATGGAGATAGCTTCCGCACTTTTGACGCATGCAGCGTCGCGACGAAAGCGCGGACAGTGCCTGACTTCTCATGTGCGGGCAGGGCAGGAGTCCCAAATTCGGGAACTGTCGCATGGCCGCGCAGCGCTGTGGCAATCTACGTAATGCCTCGCGTCTTACCGCAGCGTATTGTGGGAATCGTGAAGATGGAGGCACGCGTTCATGACGATTACTGCCATGGGGCCGCAGCCACAGGCGTTCGACCATGAACAAGCCACGCTCAAAAACCGCAATTATCGCACCGTGGTCTGGAGCGGACGCTACCTCCAGCTGGCCTGATGTCGATTGCGCTTGGCCGGATTCCCATTGCCCTAAACGATCGCAACTTCGTTGCGGGTGCAGGTCTGTGCAAGCGCCGATGCCGCCGCGTACATCATGCGTTGTTGATGAGCGGCGGTCGAGCTGTCTCCGCAGTTGAGGCGCACGTTGCCTCCCAGCACGAGGTCGAGCCGCATGGCCAGGTTGTCGCCTGCCGGCGCGTTTGCGACGGCCGATAGGTTCCTGCTGGGTAGCGCAATGGATGTTGCCGCCGCCGACCAATATCTCGCGGCCGAGAAGGGCAAGATTCGGCGCTGGGGGAATATTTCTTCCAAAGTCTGCCGGGCGGGCGCATCCCATCCGAAGCGTGCCGCTTCAGTGGACGAGTCGCCCCGTCTTGGAGGCAGGAAACGCGATCCGGCCTTTGCGAGTGGTTTTTATTTCATGGCCTGACGTTTCGCTACCGCCGAACCGCAAGATAAGCCCCAGCGCCGGCCAGCGTTTTGGTGCGCCATGCTCGTCGAGCGCGGCGCCGACGAGCGAACCGTCGGTCGGTGCAAAATTAGTCAGGGCGTTCGGTTGGCGTATCCTCGGGGTGACTCTCGGGCAGAACCGGCGCCTCGGGCGGCGCGCGGAGCGGCTGGGGTTCGCTTGATGGAGCAGGGCGTTCGGGGATGCGTTTGTCGGGCCTCTCCAGAGGCTCGCCTTCGGGACATTCGGGATGGCGGATCGGCTCGGCCATCGACTGGGACTCTGCGCAGGGCATGCGACATCCTTTCCGGATCTTGACTCTCAGCCTCATCTGCGGGCGACGGGTTCGCTGCGCTATACGGTAGTTCCCCTAGCCGCTGGCATGCCGGGTTGGGTCCGATGATCCCGTCAGGGCCGAAGAACGAGCGAGCCTTCGACTTTCCCAGAGCGCAGCAAATCGAGCGCCGCATTCGCCTGGTCGAGCGGGAAGGCCGTGACATGCGTTTCGATCGCATATTTCGCTGCAAGCGCGAGGAAGCCCGAGCCGTCGGCGCGGGTGAGGTTGGCGACCGACAGGATCGATCGCTCTTCCCACAGATCGGCATAGGGAAAGGACGGAATGTCGGACATGTGGATGCCCGCGCAGACGACGCGACCTCCCTTGCGAACGCGCTTGAGCGCTTCGGGGACCAGCGCGCCAACTGGCGCAAAGATGATCGCGGCGTCGAGCGGCTCGGGCGGCGCTTGCGTCGAGTTCCCCGCCCACTGGCACCCGAGATCCCGCGCGAATTCCTGTCCGGCGCTGTCGCCCTCGCGCGTGAAGGCAAAGACGGAGCGGTGCTCGGCAAGCGCCAGCTGCGCAAGAATATGGGCGGCCGCGCCGAAACCGTACAGTCCGATACGGTCGCCCTCGCCCGCCAAAAGATAGGCGCGGTAGCCGATGAGCCCCGCACAAAGGAGGGGGGCGGCATGCAGGTCGCCAAAGGCGTTGGGTAGTGGAAAGCAGTAGCGCGCATCGGCGATGCAGTGCGAAGCGAAGCCGCCATCGCGGGTAAAACCGGTGAAATCCGGATCGTCGCAGAGGTTTTCTCGACCGTCGCGGCAATAGGAACAGACGCCGCAGGTTCCTGCAAGCCAGCCGATTCCCACCCGGTCTCCAAGGCGAAATCGGCTGACGCCCGCGCCCGTCGCATCGACCCGTCCGACGATCTCGTGACCTGGCACGATGGGAAGCGGACCGTGAATGTCCCCGTCGGCAATATGGAGATCGGTGCGGCAGACCCCGCAGGCAGCCACCTTGACCCGGATTTCGTCGGGACCTGGCTCGGGTATCGCTCGCTGGACGCGCCGCAGCGGTTCGCCCGGCGCATCGAGCTGCATTGCTATCATCGTTTGTTCCATCGGCTGTCCCTTCCCGCCGATCCTTTTCCTGCACCGGCACGAAATCAGCGAAGATCGATTTCGATCAATGCAAGCGTGCATCGCCTTCATAGGCGCGCGACTTGAATCCCAACGTTCGCTCGATCTCGATTGCGTCACGATTGGCGCGGCTTTCGGTCGATCGGCGGCACGCGATTCCGCGCTCGCGCGCAAAGTCGATCAAATGATGTAGCAGGCTCCAACCGAACCCGCGCCGCTGATAGGCCGGGACGACCGATATGGCGACCTCGGCATCGTCCGGACGCACCGGGCGAAGGGTCAGGTCAACCCTTCCGCGCGTGGCGAGATGGGGCTCGCCTGCTCCGGAGAGCGCCGCGTCAATCGATTGGCTGGTCATGGGATTTATCCTCGGTCAGGGGCTGGCCGGGACGCTTCGCCTGAAGCATCAGTGTTTCGGCGATCCGGCGATGCGAGAAACCGGTCGTCGGTCGATTCGAGCGAATTCCGGCGTCGCAGTTCGAAGAATGGCGCATCCGCTCCGATCTAGCCGTGGACGATAACATCTTCCTGCTCCTATGGCGCCGAAGTCTAGCGCCTGGCCCGAAGTGCGCAGTCCGCAATGTTGCGTAGGCCGGAGAGGCTTCCGCAAGCTCGCGCGCGAAGGCGAAGCCGTCCTACGGGAATGTCGATCAGGAGGTGCGTCGATCCGGCGGCAAGCTTCCTCGAGAGGACTGAGGCGACCATCTGGTCGAAGGTGTCGATGCGCAGCGGGCGCTCGACCGAAATCAATATGTCGTCGGCGGGCCAGAGATTGACGCGCCCTCCCCAGGCAAGGGCTGCATGTGCGAGGCTTGGCGGATCGTGACCTCGCGACCCTCGGAGAGGCCGAGGCGGCGGAAGGCCTGCTCGCCCAGCCCGATTTCGCCCGGTGCCGGCAATGACTTGTCATCGACGATGGCGAGCGGCGCCAAGATCGATGCCTTGCCTTTGCCGATCGCGACCTTGCGCATCGCCTGAATTTGATCGGGCGCGTAATCGTCCCCGCCGCGCAGCAGGACGGCCATGTTCTCGGGGTAGGTGTCGATGGCAACGCTCCGGATTTTCATCTTGTGCTCGCCTCGGCCAGCCGTCGTCGCATCGGAACGCGGAAATGATCGAAAGAGCGAATGTTCGCGGCGCCCGGCATCGAACGGAGGTAGCAGGCGCCTCGTCGGTCCCTTATCAGGACTAATATCTATCGGCGGTGCTCGCGCTTCCCTGTGAGGGCCAATCTCCGGCGTGAGGCTGTTGGAACCCCGGAACATTAAGTAAGTTTGCTGATTCCGGAACCGGTGACGGGACTTCAGTATCTCCAACCAATGGAGGATGGCCATGACTTATGAAGTTCCCGAAAGTTCAAGCATGTCGCCGGAAGGCCGCTTCTGGTCCGCCTGCCTGCAGAGTTGGAAAATTCCCGTCTCGCTCATGGCGCTTTGGTGGAACAGCGCGGCAATGCTGTGGCTGCCCCCGAGTGAGGGTTCGCATCATCATGGCCCGCAGGACCAGCTTACGATTCCTGAGCCGCTCGACGCGCAAGAAGCGCCCTCGCTTTTTGCTTGAGGATGATGAAGTTTATCCCGTGTCGTCGCGGCCGAAGAACGATCCTTTGCGTTGATGGGTTGATCGCGCGGTGGAGCGCACACCGTGCCGCGAATGTGAACGCAAATGAATGTCATGGACGCCCGTCCGATTGGTTTCGTCGGCGCGGGCGCTCGGCCTCAATTTCTATGCTGACCGCTTTGGGTTCTCTATCCGCCTTCGCGGAGCGAACTTGGCGGAGCGATTTTCACGGCATTCTGCTTGGGCGAACTGAAGCGGTGTGGCAGAACCAGATGCAATGAGCGAACCCGAGATCCTGATCTGTCCGGTATGCGATGCCGCGAACCGCGTTCCGCACGCACGGCTTGCCGACGCGCCGCGCTGCGGAAAATGTAAGGTGCCTCTGTTCGAGGGCAAACCGCTCGCGCTCGACGCGCGCCGCTTCGACCGGCTCATCGGCATCGGCACGCTGCCCGTCCTTGTCGATTTTTGGGCCGAATGGTGCGGCCCGTGCAAGGCGATGGCCCCGACCTTTGCCGCCGCGGCGCGCGATCTCGAGCCCGACTTCCGTCTCGTCAAGATCGATACCGAGGCCGAACAGCCGCTGGCCCATCGCTATGCGATACGGTCGATCCCGACGCTCATGCTCGTCGCGGGGGGGCGCGAGGTAGCGCGGCAATCGGGTGTGATGGACCGCGCCTCGCTGGTTCGGTGGGCGCGCACGACCGCGGCAAGCTGAACTCGCACACGCCCGTTATTCAGCCACTGCGCCCGAAGTCGGCGACCCGCTTGAGCGCCTCCAGCAGGAGCAGGACGAGCAGGGTGGTTGCCACCAGCGCTGCGGTCTCGGCGAGGCCAAGCGGCGCGAACGACAGCAATTGAGCGACCGAAGGAACAAATTGGGCCGACAAGAGAAGCAGCGCGACCGCGGCGACGACCGCGGCCAAGGCTCTGTTCGGGCGGGTTACGGCGCGTATTAGCGAAGACGAAAAGGACCGGTTGACGAGAACGAGGCTCAGCACGGTCGTCACCAGAGCAAAATAGGCAAGGGCGCGCAGCTGGTCTTCCCCGAGACCTGCCTCCCACCCCCAGTAGAGTAATGCGGCGATCCCCGCGACCGCGAGGACGCCTTGAGCAATCGACCAGCCAAGCAACGCGCGCGACATAAGCGCGCTGTCGGGTTCGCGCGGCGGGCGCCGCATGATGCCATCTTCTTCGGTCTCGGACTCGAAAACGAGCGAGCAGACAGGATCGATGACCATCTCGAGCAATGCAATATGTATCGGCCCGAGCAGAATGGGAAAGCCGAAGAGCAGGGGGACGAGCGCCAGACCTGCGATTGGAATATGCACGGCAACGATGAATCCCATTGCCTTGCGCAGATTGTCGAATATGCGCCGGCCGACGCGAATCGCGGTGACGATCGACCCGAAATCATCGTCGAGCAGAACGATCGACGAAGCCTCCCGCGCGACGTCGGTCCCGCGCCCCCCCATGGCGATCCCGATATGCGCCGCCTTGAGCGACGGGGCATCGTTGACGCCGTCGCCGGTCATGCCGACGATTTCGCCCGCCGCTTTCAGCGCTGCGACGATGCGCAGCTTCTGCTCGGGCATGATCCGCGCGAAGATTGTTGCCCGTTGCACCGCCTCGCCGAGCTCGGCATCATCCATCGCCGCGAGCATTGGCCCCGTCACCACTTCGCCTTGCGCGATGCCCGCCGCGCGGGCTAGGGCGCGCGCCGTTTCCGGATAATCGCCGGTAATCATCACGACATGGATACCAGCGCTACGGCATTGGGCCATGGCGTCGGGAACCGAGGGACGCAGCGGATCCTTCAAGCCGACAAGGCCGCGAAAGGCAAAGGCGAATTCGCGCTGACTGGCCGGAGGTGTCGGCCCCGTCCATCGCGCCTCGGCGACACCCAGGACGCGCAGGCCCTGGGCTGCCATGGCGTCTGCCGCATCGCGTATTGCAGCCTGTTCGCGAGGGTCGAGGCGGCACAATCCGGCAATCGCTTCGGGCGCTCCCTTTGCCGCGACCATTTGTTCGCCGTCCCCCGTTTCCCACAGGTGCGACACGGCCAGCAAGGTGGGATCGAGCGGATAACGGTGACGCAGCTGCCACGCTTCGGTGCGTCGCGGCGCAAGCCCGCCTGCGTCGCGGTGCGATCCAAGTTCATGGAAGGCTATTTCCATGGGATCGAAGGGCTCGGGCGCGCTCGCCAATGTGCCGAGCTCGATGATCGCCCCGAAATCCGTCGGCGGCACGTCGCCCTTTCGAATATCGAGGCTGCGTCCGTCGGGCAGGCGCAATTCGGCGATCGACATACGATTTTGCGTCAATGTGCCCGTTTTGTCGGTGCACAGGACCGTCACCGATCCGAGCGTCTCGATCGCCGCAGCGCGGCGCGCGAGCACGCGCACCCGCGACAGGCGCATTGCGCCCATTGCCATGAACACGGCGAGCACGACAGGAATCTCTTCGGGCAGCAGGGCCATGCCGAGTGCAATGCCGACGAGCGCGCCCTCGAGCCAGTTGTCGCGCAGCAATCCATAGAGCATCACGGCGAGCAGGCTCGCGCCAATCCCGCCCGCCGCGAACAACAGTACAAGGCGCCGTGTCTGGCGGTAGAGGCGGGGAGTTTCAATCTCGAGGCTCGCGAGCGACAGGCCTATGCGGCCGATCTCGCTCCGTGCGCCGGTCGCTTGCACAACGCATAGACCGCTGCCGCCGACCACCAGCGAACCCGAAAAGACGTAAGGAAGTATGTCGCCCCCGGCGCGGGGCGCCTCGGCGGGAATAGGGACGATGGAACAGGATTTCCGGACCGGGACCGACTCGCCCGTGAGAAGCGATTCGTCGAGGTGCAGACCCTGCGCTTCGACGACCCAGCTATCGGCCGGCACCCGGTCGCCCTCTGCAAGAACCAGAATATCGCCGCGAACCACGTCGCGCCCCGGGATCCGCTGCCGTATGCCGCCGCGGACGACGAGCGCGCGCGGACTTGCGAGATCGCGCAGAGCCTCGAGCGCCCTTTCGCTTCGCGATTCCTGGATGACGGTGATACCCACCGAAAGCCCCGCGAGAAGGGCGAGGATCAACGCCTCCCGCAGATCGCCGAGCGCGAAATAGATCAAGCTGCCCGCGACCAGCAGCGCAAGCATCGGCTCGCGCAGGACATCGATCAATATGCGCACCGTTGTCCGCCGGCCGCGGTGTGGGAGTTCGTTTGGACCCTCTGCCGCTAGCCTCGCCTGGGCCTCGTCTTCGCTGAGGCCAGCGGTCGGCGGGGCGTCGGCCTCGGGCACCGCATCAGGGCGGCGCGCATTTTTCGCTCGCTCAATCACGTATGACGAACACCGAACAGGAGGACTGCCGCGCCACCCGTGACGCGGTCGTCCCGAACAACCCGTTCTGCCACCGGGGGGCGGGAGACGACAGCAGAATGAGGTCCGCGCTGACGCTCGCCGCGGCGTTCAATATGCCGCGATAGACGAAGCCCGATTCGACGCGGCACTGGGCTTCGTCCACCCCCGCGACCGAATGCGCCAACGCGGCAAGACGTGCCTCGGCGATCTCGAAAAACTGCCGTACTGCGACCGGCGACCGCTGAGCGCGGAGCATCACGCTCCAGTCGGGCATCACGGTTGCAAGCGTCAGCGCGGAACCAAAGGTCCGGCGAAGCTCGGCCGCGACCGCGAGCAGTTTCGTGGCCTCCGCGCCCGCGTCGGGATCGATGGCGACCAATATGCTGCTAAACAAGGGCGTCCTCCTGCGCAGACGATACACGTCCCGTCACGGGGTACCCGCGCAAGCATCGAAAATAGGAGAAGGACGAGCCGCGCGCCGTAGGGAAGACTACGTAATGTGTGCCGCCGAGAACACCGGTCTGGAAGAGGGTGGAATGACCGGATCGGTGTTCGCCGAACTAATGACTTAGAACCAGCGGTACAGGGCTTGCCTGGAGCAGGTTCCGTGTGACACCACCAAAAGTGTCGCGCCAGGCGCCGCGGCGAAAGGCGCCCATCACCACATAGTCGGCGCGCCATCTGTCGCACTCGGCCCCAATGAGCGATTCCACCTTCGCGCCGTCGCGGCCGATCACGCGCGTCTCGGCTTTCAAGCCGTATCGCGCAAGATTGGCGGTTGCTTCGTCGGCGGTCACATCTCCGACGGTTATGTCTCCAACGGTGAACAACTCCACTCGGTTGCCGAGCGCGAGGAGCGGAATGCTCGCGCGAAGAGCCGCCGCTTTCGATCGCCACCTCGGTCATTTCGGCGTTTACGCTGTGATGTGTCAGATTGCGCAAGGCACCGCTGACGGAGGTCGACCGCGACAAGTCTTTCTCGCCGCTAACCTGCACGAGCATCATCGAAGTAGCCTGACGGAGCAGCGGCATCGCATCGGCAAGCGCGCGCGCCGTGCATTTGTGGTTTGTGTACGACATCCGCATGTGAGGGACAGTCCATGTAGAGCTGGAGCCTTTGCAACGTTGCCACGCATTTCGGTGAATTTGGAAAAATGACGTTGGCGCGACTATGGTTCGTGAATGTCGTTCTCTAAACCAGCCAGCGCCAGCCGGTTGGCGTCCCCCGCGCCCCTGAACGCGTTGGACGTCAGCCTTTTGCTCGATTTCGACGGGACACTTGTCGACCTTGTCGACCGTCCAGACGCGGTCGTTGCGGACCTGCCCCTCAAAGCCCTTCTCGACCGGTTGGCCGGAACCTTCGAAGGGCGCATAGCTTTGGTAAGTGGGCGCTCGATCGCGCAGCTAACGGGCTTCTTTGGTCAATCCCTGATCGAGTTCGGTTTTGTCGGGAGCCACGGCGCGGAAGTACAGGTTGGTGGGCTGCGGGCTGCGCCCGTTCGTCCCGCCGCTCTGAGCGTGGTTGAGCAAGCAATGATTTCGGCGTTTGGAAAGACGGAAGGGATCATCGTCGAAACCAAATCGCACGGTGTTGCGCTTCACTATCGCCTCGCGCCTGCGGCCGAATCGAAGGTTCGGGAATTGGCCGGCCGGCTTGCCGAGGTGAGTGGATTAATGATTCAGGAAGGCAAGATGATGATCGAACTTCGCGCTTCCGGGCATGACAAGGGAACAGGGATTGTCGATTTGATGGCGCATGCCCCCTTCTTTGGCACGCGCCCGATCTTTGTCGGGGACGATATTACCGACGAAGCGGGCTTTGCCGCTGCCGAACATCTGGGCGGCTTCGGCATTCTGGTCGGGGCCGAACGGCCAACCGCGGCCCGCTATCGGCTAGGCGATGTGGCCGCCGTGCGCCATTGGCTGGGCGAAGCGACATGACCGCAACGCTCGACCTCTGGCCGATCGGAAATTGCCAGGTCTCGGCGCTCGTCGATCGGGCAGGCCGCTTCGTCTGGGGCTGTACGCCGCGGGTCGATGGCGACCCCGCCTTCTGCTCATTGCTCGACGACGCGCCGCCCGCTGGCGAACAGGCTTTCGGCTTTTGGGAAATCGATCTCGACGGTGTCGTCGAAACGCATCAATCCTATCTTCGCAATACGCCCGTGCTTGTCACCCGGCACGTCGACGAGCGCGGCAATTCGATCGAGGTCATCGATTTTTGTCCGCGCTTCAAGCGCAGCGGCAGAATGTACCGCCCCGTCGCGTTCGCTCGCATCGTTCGCCCGTTGTCGGGCAGTCCGCGTATCCGGGTGCGACTGCGTCCGGCGCGGCAATGGGGCGCGTCGCGCGCGCCGACAACGCGCGGCTCGAACCATATCCGCTATCAGGTGGAGAGCAGCGTGTTACGACTTTCGACCACCGCGGCGATCGGTTGGCTCGAAGACGAGCGCCTGTTTCGCGTTGAGCGGCCACTCTATTTTTTCCTCGGCCCCGATGAAAGCTTCGTCGGCGAAATCGGCAGCAGTTTGGAATCGATGCTCGACCAGACTGTCGACGAGTGGCGGAACTGGGTTCGCGGCCTCGCGACGCCCTATGAGTGGCAAGAGGCCGTCATTCGCTCGGCGATCACGCTCAAGCTGTGTCAGCATGAAGAAACCGGTGCAATTGTGGCGGCACTGACCACCTCGATCCCCGAACATGCGGGGTCGGGGCGCAATTGGGATTACCGCTACTGCTGGGTGCGCGATGCCTATTATACCGTGCAGGCGCTCAACCGGCTGGGCGCGCTCGACGTGCTCGAGGGCTATCTCGAATATCTGCGCAATATCGTCGACAACGCGGCCAGTGGCCACATCCAGCCGCTATACGGCGTGGGCGGCGAAGCGACGCTGGTCGAGCGCGAAGCAACGGCGCTCAGCGGCTATCGCGGCATGGGTCCGGTTCGTGTCGGCAATCAGGCCTATGAGCAGATCCAGCACGATGCCTATGGTCAGATCATCCTCTCCAACGCCCAGGCCTTCTTTGACCATCGCTTGCTGCGCGTCGCGGGCGTCGAGGATTTCGCGGCGCTGGAACCGGTCGGCGAGCGTGCCTGGGAAGATTTCGACAAGCCCGACGCGGGGCTTTGGGAGCTGCGCACCAAAAGCCATGTTCACACCTATTCGGCCGCCATGTGCTGGGCCGCCTGCGACCGGCTGGCGAACGCCGCCGATGTGCTGGGGCTCGCGGATCGGCACGCCTTCTGGAGCGACCGGGCGGCCAAGATGCGGCTGCGGATCGAACAGGCGGCCTGGCGGGCAGATAGCGATCGCTTGTCCGCGACCTTTGCAGGCGACGATCTTGACGCGAGCCTCCTGCAACTGCTCGATCTCAGATTTCTTGCCCCCGACGACCCACGCTTTCTGGGGACGCTGGCGGCGGTCGAGAACGGCCTGCGGCGCGGGTCGCACATGCTGCGCTATGCGATCGAGGATGATTTCGGACTGCCGCACACCGCATTCAATGTCTGTACCTTCTGGCTGATCGAGGCTTTGCATTTCACCGGCCGTGACGCCGATGCGCGCCTGCTATTCGATGAGATGCTCTCGCGCCGGACGCCAGCAGGGCTTCTGTCCGAAGACATCGATCCGGTTACGGGCGAGCTGTGGGGCAATTACCCCCAAACCTATTCGCTGGTTGGGCTCATCAACTGCGCCGTGCTGCTCAGCAAGCCATGGAGTGCGATCCGATGAGCCGGTTAATTGTCATATCGAACCGTGTGTCAGCTCCAACGGCGGACCAGCCTGGGGCGCAGGGTGGGCTTGCGGTCGCGCTCACTGCGGCGCTGCGTGAGGCCGACGGAATCTGGTTCGGCTGGTCGGGCGAAACCGGAGAGACGGTTGCACCGAAGTTCGAAACTTATGACGGGGTCACGTCCGCGACGATCGATCTGCCCGAGCAGGACGTTGAGGAATATTATGACGGCTATGCCAATCGGACCTTGTGGCCGCTGTTCCACTACCGTCTCGGCCTGACCGAATTCGAGCGCGATTTTCAGGGCGGCTACGAGCGCGTCAACCGCCTGTTCGGCGAGTTCATCGGCCCGCATATCCTGCCGGACGACCTGATCTGGGTGCATGATTATCACATGATCCCGCTCGGTTGGGTGCTGCGCCAGCGCGGCCTGACGAATCGCCTGGGCTTCTTTCTGCATATCCCCTGGCCGCCGACGCGGCTGCTCACCGCCTTGCCCGACCATCGGCGGTTGGTCGAAGCCCTGTTCGCTTACGATGTCATTGGCTTTCAAACGCAGGAATGGCTCGAAACCTTCCACGACTATGTCGTTACCCAAATGGGCGGGTCGATCCACGATGATGGTTCGATCACGGTTGGCGGCCGCACCATCTGCGCCATCGCCTGTCCCATCGGCATCGACGCCCGCGACTTTATCGCCGGTGCGAGCAGCCCGCAGGCTGTCGCGACGCATCGCCGGATGATCGAAAGCTCGATTGGGCGCAGCCTGATCATCGGCGTCGATCGGCTCGATTATTCCAAAGGCCTCGAAGAACGCTTTAACGGCTATCAGCGTTATCTAGAAACAAGGCCCGAAGCGCGCGCTGCGGTTTATTTGCTCCAGATTGCGCCACCCTCGCGCGCGTCTGTCCAAAGCTATCAGGACATCCGCGCGCAGCTGGATGCGCTGTCGGGCCGTATCAACGGCGCCTTCGCCGACATCGATTGGGTGCCGCTGCGCTACGTCAACCACGGCTATCCGCGCGACGTGCTGGCGGGCGCTTACCGGGCGGCCCGCATCGGCCTGGTGACGCCGCTGCGCGACGGTATGAACCTGGTCGCCAAGGAATATGTCGCTGCCCAAGACCCGGAAGACCCGGGGGTGCTGATCTTGTCGCGCTTCGCCGGCGCCGCGACCCAGCTCGACCAGGCACTGCTGGTAAATCCCTATAGCCCCGATGACATTGCCGATGCCATCGAACGAGCTCTTGCCATGTCCAGAGAAGAACGATTGGCCCGCTGGAAGCCAATGTTCGCCAATATTTGCAACGAGGATGTCAACTGGTGGCGCGAGCAGTTTACCGCCCGGCTCAGGGGTGCGTGAGTGCGAGAGCTCGGGAGAGGCTTCGTTGTGCCGCGGCAGCGGCGACATCATGCGGAGTGAAATATCACGCCATGGCTGGTGTAATGGGCGGGGCAATTGACGTGACATAGTCCGCTGTGGAAACATCTTTTCTCAAAGCTGCTCGCCAGCAAGCGGCCAGTTTCGCAGTTGCGACGGCGGACACCTGGTTCGAAGGCAGAGGTCAAGCGTTCAATACCCTGCGGGTGCGCCATACCTCTTCCATCGATATTCGTATCGCGCGCCGTGCGGCATTCACGCGGCCGCCGCCCCGCGGCGCATGCGTGTTGCATTGTCCGCCGGCTCGCAAACGGCGCTGGCGACCAGCACGCTTTCGCGCAGTTTTGCGGCAATGATCACAGCTGTTTGCGCATCGAGATTGTCCAGCGCGGTTTCGATATGAATAAGGCCGCCGCGTAGCTGCGCCGACATCATCGAAGGGATCAGCGATCGTTGCGCAAAGATTCCGGCGATGCGCGGTAGCGTCTGCGGGTCCGGAGCCGCCACGATCCGGAAACAGTGGCTCACGCCGCGAGGCGCCCTGCCGATGCGATCAGGCGCTCGGCAGTTTCGTCGGCGGCGGTGGCGGGGGAGATGTCGCGGCGGGCCGCTTCTTCCAGAATCGCGGTGACGCGCGGGCCGATCTGGGCGACGCGCTGCGCGACGCTCGCGGCGCTCTCGCCCAGATATTCGGCCGACACGCTGATGATGCCCCCCGCGTTGGCGACATAGTCGGGGACATAGGTGATCCCGCGCTCGCGGAGCATGCCCGCGATTTCAGGCGTCGCGAGCTGGTTGTTGGCGCCGCCGCAGACGAGCTTCGCCTTCATCGCCGCGACGGTTGGTTCATCGAGCACGCCGCCGAGCGCGCAGGGGACGAAGACGTCGGCCTCGACCGATGCGATCGTATCGGCGCTGACGACGCGTGCGCCGAGGATCGTGGCGAGCCGGTCGCGACGGCCGGGTGCGACATCGGCGATGACCAATCGTGCGCCTGCATCAGCAAGGCGGCGGCACAGCTCGCCGCCGACATTGCCGGTCCCCTGCACCGCGACGGTGAGCCCCTTGAGATCCGAGCCGAGCGCGAAGGCTGCGCTGGCCTCGATCGCGCCGAACACGCCTTGCGCGGTCCATGGCGACGGATCGCCGCCTGCTGCCGCGCCGACCGCGGCCAGCCCGGCGACATGGCGGGTTTCGCGCGCCACCTCTTGCATGTCGGCGACGGTCGTTCCGACGTCCTCGGCGGTGACATAGCGGCCGCCCAGCGCCGCGACGGCGCGGCCAAAGGCTTGGAACAGCGCGGCGCGGTCGAACGGTCCGTCGGGACGACGCAGCACCGCCTTGGCGCCGCCAAAGGGCAGTCCCGCCATGGCGTTTTTGTAGCTCATTCCTTCGGCGAGCCGGAAGGCGTCGGTGAACGCCTGGTCGAGGTCGGGATAATGCCACAGGCGGCAGCCACCCGCGCCCGGCCCCAATGTCGTCGAATGGACGACAATGATGCCGTCGAGCCCGGCGCTCTTGTCCTCCAGACGGACGGTTTCGAGGGCGGGCAAACGACCTGAAAATTGCACAACCATGATGGCCTCCTTCACGCTATGCTTATCGCAGACCGGCGGCGGTTAAACTTGCTCGATTTTTAGAGTATTCGCCGCTATTTCGGTCAAAGTATCTCGGCTTTCAGAATTATGGGGTGAAAATGACCGATCTTGATCCGTTCGAGAAAAATATCATTCGCGAGCTGCAGCGCGACGCCAGCCTGACCACCGCCGAGCTCGCCGAGCGCGTCGGGCTGTCGCCGTCGCCATGCTGGCGGCGCATCGACCGGCTCGAACGCGATGGCTATATCAAGGGGCGGGTGGCGGTAATCGACCGGCGCAAGGTCGGGCTGCACGCGCATATTTTTGCGCAGGTCAAGCTCAACGCCCACGGCCGCGCCAATCTCGACGAGTTCAGCGACGCGATCGCGGCCTTTCCCGAAGTGCTCGGCGCTTATGTGCTGATGGGCAATATGGATTTCATGCTGCGCATCGTGGCGAAGGACATCGACGCCTATGAGGCGTTTTTCTTCGACAAATTGAGCAAGCTGCCCGGGGTACAGGAAATCAATTCCACGGTGGCGTTGTCGGAGATCAAGTCGACGAACGAGTTGCCGATTATCTAGGGTTCGATAGGTGGCTTGGGTATGGCGGCCAGTTTGACTCGCGCCGCCGGGTGCGCCAGATGCCCCTGCATGGCGGTTTCGGCCAAATATGGGAGGGAAGCAGCACCACATGTACGACCTGCTGACCGGCCTGTCGGTGATCGAAGCCTCGTCCTTCGTCGCCTCGCCCACCGCTGGGCTCTATTGCGCGCAAATGGGGGCCGAAGTGATCCGCGTCGACCAGATCGGCGGCGGTCCTGACTATCGCCGCTGGCCGGTGACCGCGGGCAATGACTCGCTCTACTGGGAAAATCTCAACCGCGCCAAAAAGTCGGTCGCGCTTGATTTGAGTCGGCCCGAGGGCCGCGATTTGTTGCAGGCGCTGGTGCGCGCGACGGGCCAATTCATCACCAACTTCCCGGTCGACGGCTTCTTGTCGCATGAGCTGCTCGCCGCGGAACGCCCCGACCTGATCACCGTCCGCATCATGGGCTGGGCCGACGGCTCGCCCGCGCTCGACTATACTGTCAACAACAGCGTCGGTTATCCGATGCTCACCGGCCCCGGACCCGAGCCGGTGAACCATGTGCTGCCCGCGTGGGATTTGCTCAGCGGCGCCTATGCCGGCTTTGCGCTGCTCGCCGCGATCCAGCGGCGCACCGCGACCGGAGCGGGCAGCGAGGTGCGGGTGCCGCTGTCCGATGTCGCGATCGGCACCGTCGCCAATCTCGGCGGGGTGGCCGAGGTGCTTTACAACGGTGCGAACCGGCCGCGGCTCGGCAACGCCGTCTATGGCCTGTTCGGGCGCGATTTTGTGACCGCCGACGGCCAGCGGACGATGATCGTTGTCGTGACACCGCGGCAATGGACCAATCTGGTCGCGGCCCTCGGCTTGGGCGATGCCATCGCGGCTGTCGAGGCGGCACGCGGGGTATCCTTTGCGATCGACGACGGTCTGCGCTTCATCCATCGCGATGCGTTGTATCCGCTGTTCGAGCGCGCGATCGGGGCGCGTGCGCATGCCGATCTTGCCGCGGCGTTCGATGCGGGCGGGACAGTCCATTCGCCCTATCGCACGATGCTCGACGCCGTTCAGGATCCGGCGCTGGTCGCCGAAAACCCCATCTTCGGGACGGCCGACAACCCCAGCGGCTTTGCCTATCCCGCCGTAGGCGCCTTCGCGACCTTGCCACAGGACGCGCGCCAGCCGCCACGCCCCGCGCCGCGCAATGGTCAGCATAGCGAAGAAATTTTGGCGGACCGCCTTTCGCTGCCGTCGGGCGAGATTGCCCGGCTGATCGATGCCGGTATCGTCGGCATTGCCTGAACCTGGAGAATGACATGACCCTGCGCCGCGCCGCCATCGTTGCCCCGATCCGTACCGCCGTCGGCAAATTCGGCGGCGCCCTCGCCAGCCTGGATGCCGGGCAGCTCGGCGCGGTGGTGCTCAAAGCGCTGATCGAGCGCACCGCGATCGATCCGGTGCGCGTCGATGATGTCGTGTTTTCGCAGGGCTATGGCAATGGCGAGGCGCCGAGCATCGGTCACTGGTCGTGGCTGGCCGCGGGGCTGCCGCTCGAAGTGCCGGGCTACCAGCTCGACCGCCGCTGCGGTTCGGGGTTGCAGGCAATCGCCAACGCCGCGATGATGGTCCAGACCGGCATGTCCGACGTCGTCGTCGCGGGCGGGGTCGAATCGATGTCGAACGTCGAGCATTACAGCATCGATGTCCGCAAGGGCGTGCGCGCCGGCAATCTGGTGCTGCACGACCGGCTGACGCGCGGGCGGTTGATGTCGCAGCCGATCGAACGCTTCGGGGTGATCAGCGGGATGATCGAGACCGCCGAAAATCTCGCGAAGGACTTTGGCATCACGCGCGAAGCCGCTGACGCCTATGCGGTGGGCAGCCATCAGCGCGCCGCGGCGGCGTGGGCCAAGGGGCTGTTTGATGACGAACTGGTCCCGGTCGCGGTGCCGCAGCGCAAGGGCGATTCGGTGATCTTTGCCCATGACGAAGGCTATCGCGCCGATGCGACGCTCGAATCGCTCGGAGCGCTGCGCGCGATTGAGGCGAAGAGTATCCCGGGCGCGGTGGTGACCGCGGGCAATGCCAGCCAGCAGAATGATGCCGCCGCCGCGTGCCTGGTCGTCGCCGAGGACAAGCTCGACGAACTCGGGCTCGAACCGATCGCCTGGTTCCACAGCTGGGCGGCGGCGGGCTGCGAGCCCAGCCGCATGGGGATCGGGCCGGTACCCGCAGTCGAACGGCTGTTCGCGCGCACCGGGCTCGGCTGGGACGACATCGATTTGGTCGAACTGAACGAAGCGTTCGCGCCGCAGGTGCTCGCCTGCCTGAAGGGCTGGGGCTGGGCAGAGGACGACGGCCGCCTCGCCATGCTCAACGTCAACGGCTCGGGAATTTCGCTCGGCCACCCGATCGGCGCGACCGGTGGGCGCATCCTGGCGAACCTGACGCGCGAGCTGGTGCGCCGCGACGGGCGCTACGGGCTGGAGACGATGTGCATTGGCGGCGGGCAGGGCATCGCCGCGATTTTCGAGCGCGCCGCCTGATGGATTTGCGGCAAGCGCTACAAGCGGCGAACACCTATCGCGCCGCCGCGGTGGAAGCGCTCGCCGCACGGTTGGCTGAGCGGCCGATCGATCATGAGCAGCGCGCCGCGCACGGTTTTGCGTGGGTCGCGACGACGGTGGCGGCGCTCGATGCGGTGCAGGCGTGGTGCGAGTCCGGCCAAGGCGCGAACCCGCTTGATGCGAAGATTGCGACGCTCGCCTTTGCCGAAGGGATCGGCCAGCTCGTGGGCGGTTTGGCGATGGGGCAGAACGAGATATTCCGCCCCGCCGATCTCCGGGTCGGTGCGGCGGCGCGGACGCTCGCCAACAGCTGCAGCGATCTGCTCGACGCCGACCATGCCGCGCTGCGGGCCGAAATCGCGGCGGCGCTCGCCGACGGCCACTGGCCTAGCGAAACGCTGCACGATGCCGATCTCGACGCGATCCGCGACCAGTTTCGCCGCTTCACCGATGCCGAGATCGTACCGCACGCGCATGGCTGGCACCTTGCCAACGCGCTGATTCCCGACGCCACGGTGCGGGCGATGGCCGAACTTGGCACCTTCGGCGTCTGCATTCCTGAGGATTTTGGCGGGCTGGGCCTGTCGAAGCTGGTGATGTGCATTGTCACCGAGGAATTGTCGCGCGGCTGGATCGGCGCGGGATCGCTCGGCACGCGGTCGGAGATCGCGGGCGAGCTGATCGCGATGGGCGGCACCGACGTGCAGAAAGCCCAATGGTTGCCGCGGATTGCGAGCGGCGAAATACTTCCAACCGCGGTGTTCACCGAGCCCGACGTGGGATCGGACCTGGGCTCGCTCCAGACGCGCGCGCGACAGGATGCGAGTGGGACGTGGGTTATCGACGGGGCGAAGACGTGGATTACCCATGCCGCGCGGTCGGACCTGATGACGCTGCTGGCGCGCACCTTGCCGGACGCGAAGGGCTATGCCGGGCTGTCGATGCTGCTCGTCCCGAAGCCGCGCGGGACCGAGAGCGACGTCTTTCCGGCTGCGGGGATGAATGGCAGCGAGATTGAGGTGCTCGGCTATCGCGGGATGCGCGAATATGCGTTGCAATTCGACGCGATGGCGGCGCCTGCCGACGCTTTGCTCGGCGGCGAAGAGGGGCAGGGGTTCAAACAGCTGATGCGGACCTTTGAGGGCGCGCGCATCCAGACCGCGGCGCGCGCGGTGGGGGTGGCACGGCGGGCCCTCGAACTGGGGCTGGGCTATGCGTTGGCGCGCAAACAATTCGGCAAGGCGATCGTCCATTTTCCGCGCGTCACCGACAAGCTGGCGATGAGTCTGGCCGATTTCGTTACGGCGCGCGAGCTGAGCTATGCGGCGGCGCGCGCCAAGGACAGCGGCAGGCGCTGTGATATCGAGGCGGGGATGGCAAAGCTGCTCGCTGCGCGCGCCGCTTGGTCGAACGCCGACGCCAGCCTGCAAATCCACGGCGGCAACGGTTATGCGCTGGAATATGAGATTAGCCGGGTGCTGTGCGACGCGCGCATCCTCAACATTTTCGAAGGCGCGGCGGAAATTCAGGCGCAGGTGATCGCGCGAGGACTGATCGAGCGGCGTAACTGATCCGCGGATGGGGTGACGCTGCGTTTTTATCGCGCCCCAAAAAAATAAATTGCCTCATAACAGGGTTAATGCGAAGGGCGCCAATCGCAGCGAAGCGAGCATTTTGGGGGGTGAATTTCGTTTCGGTCGCGCAGAGCGAGGCCGCGTGTCCCCGCTACCAAACTTGATTTCGACTCGTGATGCTCTATTCAAATCCCGTGCACGGCGACCCTGACAATTACATCAGCTTGCTGTCTGTCGCGCAGATTGAAACGTTGCGACACGTTTATGAGCACAAAAATTCCAAGCAAATCGCCCGTCTGATGAATGTTTCGCCGCATACGGTGGACGAGCGAGTGCGGAGATCATTAAAAAAGCTTAATGCTTCCAATCGGATAGAGGCGGCCCGTATCCTGGCAGTTAACGGTGTCTTCGATCATGTTACCCCTTATCAGCCTTTGACATATCAATTGATCGACCTAGGCGACACCTCCCCACCCTCCGATGCCGAGCCGGGGCGCAGTTCGTTTCGGCGACTATTCGATATCGGTTTGCCGTTCCCGACCGCGTCCCAGCCGACCAATCGGCATGGGTTGATGGAAAGGATTATCTGGCCAATTTTGATCGCCTTTGCGACCATCTTGGCGTTTTCCGCTCTCTATTCGATCCTTGTCGGACTTGGTCAGCTGATGTCCTGAACGTCCGTACCGAATGCTGCGGGGGGGAAACCGGTAGCATTCTTTTTCAAGGAAAAAGAACATGCTGAATGAACGAGTTTCGGCGGCGAAAAAAATTGCGGCCGACCTGCACCAGGCCGAAGATGCCATCGACGAAGCGATGATCCGCATTGCCCAGCTGGCGGCCACCCTGCCCACCGCGCGCCGCGACACCAATATGTCGGCGATCGTCGGCCAGACCGCGATGTCGAAGGTTGCGAATGCGCTCGCCGCCGCCGGCGAAGTCCGCCAGTTGTTGACCGACGCGCATCTCGCGCTGACGGTAACGCAAAAGGAAGTGGGACTGGGAACGCGCATGTTCGGCGCCGGTGTCAAACCTGCCGCCAAGCTTCTCGACGAAGGCAGCAACGACCAGGCCGCAACCGAAGTCGCCGCAGCGCCTTTCGCGCGGGCCGTTTGAACATCAGGAAGGGTTAAAAGCCACAATGTGGTCCGTGGCGATTTACTATACAGTACTGCTCATTACGGTCGCCGTTGCCATCCGGCGCGGCGGTCCGTTTGAGCGGTGGGCGGCCTACACCGCCCTGATCGCCTCGGTTCTCACCAGCGCTGTGTCTCCGTTTCCGACCTGGACCGATATTGAATTTAATATCTTTGTAATTGACGTGCTGGTGCTGCTCAGCTTCTGGTTCATTACCCTGAAGACGCAGAGTTTCTGGCCCTACTGGATCACCGGCTGGCAATTGATCGCCATTTTCGGCCATATCCAGAAGTTCATGTTCGCAGAGATATTGGCGCGACCCTATTCGCTCCTGTCAGTTTATATATCGTATCCGATCCTGTTGCTGATCATTTATGCAGCGGGTTCGTCCAGCCGGAAGCGTGACGTCGCAGCCTGATGTTTGTGGCCCCCCAAGGGGTTACCGCGCATGCAGCAATTTTCGAACCAAGAAGTTGCAGAACTAAAGTCGCGGATCGACGAGATCCACGAACTGCTGGCGGGCCGCGGCGGCGAATTGCCGGCGCCCCCCACAGATCGTAGCGGCAACAAAGGCAACGAAGGCTCGCCCCAGGCGGTGTTGCTGAACCAGCTGTCACTCAGCATCCAGATCCGCCGGATCCGTCGCAACCATTTTGGTAGCGCTGAACTGGCGGGACCGATCTGGGACATGATGCTCGACCTGATGCTCGCCGAAAGCCACGATCGCGCGCTCAGTGCCAGCGATCTGGCGACCGGCGCCGGGGTGCCGCTGTCGTCGGGGCTGCGGATGATCAGCACGCTCGAGCGGCTTGGGCTGGCGCAGCGCTCGATCGACGAACGCGACCGGCGGCGGACGATCGTTCGCCTGACCGGTAACGGAACCGAACGAATGGCGAGCTATTTCGAAAAAATCGGCGTGGCCTCGCAAAACAACCACATGCTCGCGGCCTGACCTCCCCCCGACCGGGTGCGATGGCCGAGCGGGTCGCACACGCCGCACCCGGTCACCCCTCCGATCTGCCCAACTAGTCGGTCATCTGGCGCATCATCCGATCGACCTTGGCCATCGCCTCGCGCTTGATCTGGCAAATCCGCGCCGCGCTCACGTCGAGGGTCAGGCCGATTTCATGCAGATTGAGCTCTTCGAAGAAGTAGAGCTGCAAAACCATCTGCTCGCGGTCCGACAGACAGCTGATGCACTGGCGCAGCGCCCCCATCAGATCGGCCTGCTCGCATTGCTCGCCCGCGCCGACGCCCTCGTCGGGTAGCAGGAAGGCGCCGATGTCGGTCAATTCGTCGAGCGACGTCGTACGGCCATGCGTCGCATTACGTTCGAGCGCGAAATAATCCTCGGGGGACAGGTCGAGCGCCCCCCCCCCTTTGGTGGGGGGGGGGG
>NZ_JAIBES010000154.1 GCF_019459305.1 Sphingopyxis sp.
CCCCCCCCCCCCCCCCCCCCCCCCGCCATTCTATTTGGCGTTCTCAAATATCCGGGTTATCAAAGACCTGCCCGCAATGTCGGGCACCATCAATGATCGTAGGGGGTCAATATCATGGATTTCATTATCGCAATCATCATGGGCGGCGTGATCGGCTGGCTGGCCAGCATCGTGATGCGTACCGATGCCCAGCAAGGCATCTTCCTCAACATCATCGTCGGCTGTATCGGTTCGATCCTCGGCCGCTTTCTGTTCGGACAGTTCCTGGGCGGCGGTCATCTGCGCGGCAACGCCTTTGATCCGATGACCCTGCTCACCGCCTTCATCGGCGCGGTCGTGCTGCTCGCCATCGTCAACCTGGTGCGCCGCGGACGCGTCCGCTGAATCGATAACACCGGCGCCGGGTCGATCGACCCTGACCGGATCACAGGGTGGCTCGCCGTCAGGCGCGCCGCCCTTTTTCATGTCTGTAACCACTGGAAATTGGGGCCGTACCCGCCTAAGACCCGCGCGCCCGGGGGCCAGGCGCGGGGACCGGTTTTGGCCTCTTGCAAGTGGTGGTTTAATTGGGTAATACACCTAATACGGGATTTCGGTCCTGTCGTGCGGCCCTGAGGGGGCGGAGCGCTGTCGCGCTTGCCGCATCGGATGCCGCTTGAGGCAGGGAGGATTTCGGCGTGAACTACGAGCGGAAAGTGGATGTGATGGACAGCCTCGCGGGTTCGACCCAGAGCTATTATGACGAGGCGGACAGCCGCCGCAAACGGACGCGCCTGATCATCGCAGTGGCGCTGATCGTGCTCGCCCTGGCAGCGACTTGGTACGCATTCAGCTCGAGCAAAGACGGTGCCGCGGGCGCTGGCGGTGCGGCAGGCGGCGCAGGCGCCGCAGCGATGCCGAGCATCACCGTGATGGTGCCGGGCCGCGCGTCGGTTCAGTCGACCATTTCGACCAATGGCACGATCGCGGCACGACGCGAAATGCCCGTCGGGATCGCGGGCGAAGGCGGGCAGGTCGTTCGCGTGCTGGTCGAGCCCGGTCAGTGGGTCGGTGCCGGACAGCCGCTCGCGATCATCGATCGTTCGGTGCAGACACAGCAAGCGGCAAGTCTCGCCGCCTCGATCCGCGTGGCGCAGGCCGACGCCGATCTGGCGCAAGCGGAACTGGCGCGTGCCGATGCGCTGGTGTCGCGCGGTTTCATTTCGAAGGCAGACATGGACCGCAAGCGCGCCACCCGCGACGCAGCGAACGCGCGCGTCCGCGTCGCGCAAGCCCAATATGCTGAGGCGCAGGCGCGCAATGGCCGCCTGAACATCGTCGCCCCCGCGGCTGGCCTGGTGCTGACGCGCGGCGTCGAACCCGGTCAGATCGTCGGCGCCGGCAGCGGCGTCTTGTTCCGCATGGCGCGCGGGGGTGAGATGGAATTGCTGGCGCAGATGGCCGAGGCCGATTTGCAGCGCGTGCGTGTCGGAACGCGCGCGACGATCACGCCCGTCGGCAGCAACCTGAACGTCGAGGGTCAGGTCTGGCAGGTGTCGCCGGTGATCAACCCCGAAACGCGGCAGGGAATGGTCCGGATCGCGGTGCCGTACAGCGCCGCCCTGCGCCCCGGCGGTTTTGCCGACGCGCGGTTAATTTCGGGCACCGACGAAGCCCCGCTGCTGCCAGAAAGCGCCGTCCAGAGCGGCCCCGAGGGCAATTATGTCCTGATCGTCGATAACAAAGACACCATCCAGCGCCGCGCGATCAAGGTTGGCACCGTCACCGATGACGGCGTGTCGATCGCTTCGGGGCTTACCGGCCAGGAAAAAGTGGTCGTGCTGGCAGGCGCCTTCCTGAACGTCGGCGACAAGGTGAAGCCGGTGATCCAGAAATCGTCGCAATAATCCTTCCCGATAGCGTGCGCACAAAAGGCGTTTGAATCATGAGCTTTCGCAACATTTCCGCCTGGTGCATCCGCAATCCGGTGCCGCCGATCGTCATGTTCGTGCTGTTGCTGCTGGCCGGGATTGTCAGTTTTAATCGGATGGACGTCAACGATAATCCGGACATCGAATTTCCGGCGGTGCAGGTCATCGTGGTCCAACCCGGTGCCGCGCCGACGGAATTGGAGACGCAGGTTACCCAGCGCGTCGAAGCGGCGGTACGCGGCGTCAGCGGCGTCGACGAAATGTCGTCTTATGTCAGCGAAGGCAGCAGCCGCACGATGGTGCAGTTCGCAATCGGCACCCCGATCGACCGCGCTTATAACGACGTGAATCAGGCGGTTCAACAGATCCGCAGCGACTTGCCCGACGGGATTTTGGAACCGCAAGTGGTACGCGTCGACATCGCCGGTGGCCCGATTACCTACTTCGCGGTCGAGGCATCCGACATGACGCTCGAACAGCTGTCATGGTATGTCGATAATACGGTCGCGAAAGATTTGCTCGCAATCCCCGGCATGAGCCAGGTCCGCCGTTCTGGCGGGGTCGATCGCGAAATTCGCGTCATCCTCGATCCCGCGCGCATGCAAAGCTATGGCCTGACCGCGAGCCAGGTGAACCAGCAGCTGCGCCAGACCAACGTCAACGCCGCGGGCGGCCGTACCGAAATTGCCGGCTCCGAACAGGCTGTTCGTGTGCTGGGTAACGCCGCCAACGCGTTGGACCTTGGCAACTCACGCCTGTCGATTGGCAATGGTCGCACCGTGCGCCTGTCCGACGTCGCCAAAGTAACCGACGGCTATGCCGAACAGCGCAACCTGGCGAAGATTAAGGGCCGTCAGGTGCTCAGCTTCTCGATCGAAAAGGCCAAGGGCGCGTCGGACGTCACCGTCCATGACGAGACGATGAAAAAGCTGGCTGAGATCAAGAAGACGAACCCCAAGGTCGACTTCAAGATTCTGTTCACGCGCACCGAATATACCAAGGAACAATATCGCAGTTCGATGCTCGCGATGGGCGAGGGGGCGGTTCTCGCCGTCATCGTCGTGTTCCTGTTCCTGCGCGACTGGCGCGCGACGCTGATTTCGGCGCTGGCGATTCCCTTGTCGGCGATCCCGACCTTCTGGTTCATGGACCTGATGGGCTTTTCGCTGAACAGTCTGTCGCTGCTCGCGCTTAGCCTGGTCGCGGGGGTGCTGGTCGATGACGCGATCGTCGAGATCGAAAACATTGTCCGGCACATGCGCATGGGCAAAACCGCCTATCAGGCGTCGATCGACGCCGCTGACGAAATCGGCCTCGCCGT
This sequence comes from Sphingopyxis sp., assembly GCF_019459305.1. Classification (GTDB taxonomy): domain Bacteria; phylum Pseudomonadota; class Alphaproteobacteria; order Sphingomonadales; family Sphingomonadaceae; genus Sphingopyxis. The sequence goes on from NZ_JAIBES010000154.1 coordinate 3,232, forward strand.
CGTCGCGACAACGATGTCGATCGTTGCGGTGTTCCTGCCGGTGGCGCTGATGCCCGGAATTTCGGGGCAATTCTTTGTCCAGTTCGGGATGACCGTGGTGTTCGCGGTGCTCGTAAGCCTTGCGGTCGCGCGAATGATTACGCCGATGATCGCCGCCTATTTCCTGTCGGCGCAAGGTGAGCAGGAGCATGCGGCGGGGCCGTGGGTCGATCGTTATGAACGACTGCTGGCGTGGACGCTCGACAGCACCAAGCAGCAGGCAGTGCGCGCGCGTTATGACGGAACACGGACCCGGATCGCCTTTCTGGCGGTACCGCTCGTTCTGGCAGGACTCTATGTCCTCTATTCGATCTTCTCATACTTCCAGCCCGTTCCTGCGGGGCAGGACGGCCCGAATCCAGCGATCCATTTCCTGGTGCTGACGCCGCTCATGGCGATTGTCACCTTCCTTGCCACCGGTCTGCTTGCCATTCTGATCGGCGCTGCCGTCTATGCGATGGGGATGCGTCAGTGGTCGTTCACCCATTGGGCAAAGTTTATGGTCCAGCGGGCTTGGGCGCGGCTGCACGATCACCGCGTTTGGATCGTCGGCATCGGCTTGCTCGCTTTCCTGTCCAGCATCGGCTTGTTCATGGTTCTGCCGCAGCAGTTCCAGCCGACGACCAACAGCGATTATAGCCAGGTTCGTTATGAACTGCCGCCCGGTTCGACCCTGTCGCAAAGTGAAAACATCGCGCGGCAGATCGGGGAAGTCCTCGACAATAGCCCGGTCGTGCAAACTGCTTTCTATGACGTCAATGTCGGCGGCGGGAATGGCTTTATCACGCTCAAGAAAGATCGCGAGATAACCAGCGTCGAATGGGAACGCAGTCTGCAATCCAAGCTGGCCGCGATTCCCGATGCGCGCGTCAATTTCCAGAGCCAGTCGGGCGGCTTTTCAGGACGCGACATCACGATGGTGATCGGCGGCGATGATCCGGTCGCGCTCGAAAAACACGCCCGCACGATCGTGGCGCAGATGGGCGGGGTGAAGGAACTTCGCGCGCCGCGGATCGAGGGTGATATTCCGCGCCCTGAAATCATCGTCAATCCGCGCATGGACCTCGCCGCCGAACTCGGCGTGACGACGGCGTCGCTCAGCCAAACGATCCGTATCGCGACCTTGGGTGACATCGACCAGAATGCGGCGAAATTCTCGCTGTCCGATCGCCAGATTCCGATCCGGGTGCTGCTGTCCGAAGATTCACGCCGTAGCCTGGCGACGATCGAGAATCTGCCGGTGCCGACGTCGCGCGGGACCACCGTGCCGTTGAAGTCGGTCGCCGAAATCGGGTTCGGGGCCGGGCCGACCGAATTGCGCCGCTATAACCAGACGCGGCGCATCGTCATCGGTGCCGACCTGGCGCCGGGGCTGGTCACCGGCGACGCGCAGAAGAAGATCGACGAACTGCCCGCGGTTAAAGAGATGCCGCAGGGAATTCGCAAAGTCGTGCAGGGCGACGCCAAGTGGCAAGCCGAATTGATCACCAACTTCCTGATCGCCGTGGTGTCGGGGTTGTTGCTGGTGTTCTCGACGCTGGTGCTGCTCTATCGCCGTTTCCTGTCGCCGCTGGTCAACATGTCGTCGCTGCTGCTCGCCCCGCTTGGCGGGCTGCTGGGCCTCGCGATCACCGGCATGGAAATCTCGATGCCGGTCTATATCGGGCTGCTCATGCTGCTCGGCATCGTCGCCAAAAATTCGATCCTGCTCGTCGATTTTGCGATCGAGGAAATGGATCACGGGGTCGGCAAGATGGACGCGTTGCTCGATGCCGGTCGCAAGCGCGCCCAGCCGATCGTGATGACCACGGTCGCCATGGTCGCGGGCATGGTGCCGACGGCGATTTCGCTGTCGGGCGATGGCGCATGGCGCGCGCCGATGGGCGTGGTCGTGATCGGCGGCCTGATCCTGTCGACGCTGCTGACGCTGCTGATCGTTCCCGCGGGCTTCAGCCTCGCCGATAGTGTGGAGAAACGGCTGGGTCGGTTCTTCTCGCGCAATCTGCTCACTTATGAGGAAGGCGACGATACCAAGCCCCATGGCGCGCCTGCCCCGCAACCGGCCGAGTGATCGGGCGCGGCCAAATGTGCCGCCTCGGTTGCAACTTTTGCGGCGCTTCGCCATTTTAGGCGCATGATGGACAAGATTTCGACCCCGGACGAGACCGGAAGCGCCCACCCCCTGGGGGTGGGCGTTGCCGTTCCGACCGGCGGACTGAACATTCGTGTCGTCGCCACGGGCATGCTGGGGCTGATGGCGCTGGTGTTCATCACCGCCAAATTTTATCAGGACGTCCACCCCGCGGTGGGTTTTGTGCGCGCTTTTGCAGAGGCAGCGATGGTCGGCGGGCTCGCCGACTGGTTCGCGGTCACCGCTTTGTTCCGCCACCCGATGGGCATCCCGATCCCGCACACCGCGATCGTGCCGCGCAACAAGAACCGTATCGGCGATACGCTGGCGCGCTTCCTGCTCACCAATTTCCTGCTGCCGCGCCTGATCGCGCGCAAGATGCAGACGCTCGATGTCGCAGGCGCCGTCGGTGCCTTTCTGTCGCAACCCGCCGAGGGCGGCGGGCGACTCAAGATCGGCGCGTCGCGGATAATCGCCGACGCGCTGGGGGCGCTCGACCAGCAGCGCCTTGGTGGAATGGTCAAATCGGCGATCGCCGACCGCCTGCGCGAACTCGATGTTGCACCATTGCTGGGACAGGCATTACATGCCGCGCTGGCCGAGGGGCGGCACCAGCCATTGCTCGATGCGATGGTCAAATGGGGATCGAAGACGCTCGAACTCAACGATCACCTGATTCACCAGATGGTTCACGATAATTCGAACGCGATTGTCCGTTTCACGGGGCTGGACGAAAGCATTTCCAACCGTATCGTCGCGGGGCTGTCGAAGCTGCTCAGCGAAATGGCAGTCGATGAGACACACCCGCTGCGCATCCGCGTCGAGGAAGGGCTCGCCAAAATGGCGCTCGACCTGCAGCACGACCCCGAAGTCAAAGCCAAGGTCGCCAAGGTCCGCGACGAGCTGCTCGAAAACAAAGCGGTCAAACGTTGGCTCGACGGTTTGTGGGAGCAGGGCCGCGGCGCTCTGCTCAAGGCGGCGCGCAATCCCGACACGATGCTGGCGGGGCGGATCGGCGAACTGGTGACCCAGTTTGGTGCGATGCTGGGTGAGGATGCCCATATCAAGCGCACGCTCAACCGCTATGCCCGCCGCGCCGTGGTCGGCGTGGTCGACAGCTATGGCGAAACCGCGCTCAAGCTGGTGTCGGACACGATCCGCGGCTGGGATGCGAAGACGATCACAGACCGGCTGGAAAATGCGGTGGGAGACGATCTGCAATTTATCCGGATCAACGGGACGCTGGTTGGCGGACTGGTAGGGGTGTTGATCCACACGGTGGATGTGTTGATTTAGTCCGTCGCCCCCGCGAAGGCTATGAGCAGCTTAGCAACCCCTCCCGAAAACTCGGATAGCGCGGCGTCCAGCCGAGCAACCGTTTCGCCTTCCCATTCGCAACGCGCCGGTTCTCTGCGTAAAAGGCGCGTGCCGCTGGCGACAGGTCTGCCTCTTCCAGCGTTTGCAGCGGCGGCAGCGGTGCGCCCAGCATTGCACATCCCCACTCGACCAGCCGGTTCTGGTGGCAAGGTTCGTCGTCGGCGAGGTTATAGACCCCCGCCTGTCCGCGAAATGACGCGATTACGCCGCCTGCGATGTCGTCGACATGGACGCGGCTGAACACCTGATCGGGCAGGTCGATCCGGTGCGCGCGGCCTTCGCCGATGCGATCGAGGATCGAGCGGCCGGCGCCGTAGATGCCGGGGAGGCGCAAGACGGAGACATCGCCGCGCAGCGCTTGCCACGCAGCGTCCGCTGCGTTGCGGTCGGCGCGGCGTCCTTTGATTGGCGCGCTTTCGTCAACCCATGCGCCGCCCGCATCGCCATAGACGCCGGTCGAGGAGAAATAGCCGACCCATGTTGCGGGCGCGATCGCGATGGCATCGCCATAGCGCGCCAGCACCGGGTCAATGCCAGCGACCGGCGGCACTGACGACAGGATATGCGTCGCCGAGCGCAGCCCCGCGAGCACCGCGCCCTCGTCGGCAAAAGCAATGCTGTCGCCGCGCCGGTCCTGCGTCGTCCCGACCACATCCCACCCGCGCGCGCGCAGGCGGTCCGCAAGATGGCTTGCGGCATAGCCCAAACCGAAAATCAGCATTTGACCCATCGCCCGCCTTATTGCGCGCCCCGCGCCCCGCGCCTAGACCCAAAACATGACCGATGCCTCTTCCACCCCCGCCGTTCCCGTCACCATCCACCGCGGCGATTATCGCCCGCCCGACTGGCAGGTGCCCGACGTCGCGCTCGATTTCGCCTTGGCAGTCGAAGCGACGCGTGTTGCCGCGGCGCTGTCGGTCGTCCGCCATGCCGATGCGCCGACCCCGCTGGTGCTGCGCGGCGACGGGCTGACTCCGGTTGCTGTGCGTGTCGACGGTGAAGTGTGGAATGACTGGCGCATGGACGGCGCCGACATGATCGTCGATATCGGCGAGCGCACCGCGGCGACGGTCGAGATCGACACATTGATCCATCCCGCGTCGAACACCCAGCTCATGGGGCTTTATGCGTCGAACGGCATGCTGTGCACCCAGTGCGAGGCCGAAGGGTTTCGCCGGATCACCTTTCACCCCGACCGCCCCGATGTGCTCAGCCGCTACAAGGTGCGGATGGAAGGCGACAAGGCGGCATTCCCGATCCTGCTGTCGAACGGCAATTGCATCGCCAAGGGCGATGGCGCGGGTGGCAATCATTGGGCGCTGTGGGAAGATCCGTGGCCGAAGCCGAGCTATCTCTTCGCGCTGGTCGCGGGCGATCTGGTGGTCAACCGCGACAGCTTCACGACGATGTCGGGGCGCGAAATCGAACTCGGTATCTGGGTCCGCGACGGCGATCTCGATCGCACCGGACACGCGATGCAGGCACTGAAGAACAGCATGGCGTGGGACGAGCGCGTCTATGGCCGCGAATATGACCTCGACCTCTTCAACATCGTTGCGGTCAGCGATTTCAACATGGGGGCGATGGAGAATAAAGGGCTCAACGTCTTCAACACCCGCTACATTCTCGCCGACCCTGACACCGCGACCGACGTCGATTATGACGGGGTCGAGGGGGTCGTCGCGCATGAATATTTCCACAACTGGTCGGGCAACCGCGTCACCTGCCGCGACTGGTTCCAGCTGTCGCTGAAGGAAGGTTTCACCGTCTATCGCGACCAATGTTTTTCGGCCGACATGGGTTCGCCCGCGGTCAAGAGGATCGAGGACGTCCGTCTGCTCCGCGCCGCGCAATTCCCGGAGGATGCGGGGCCGCTGGCGCACCCGATCCGCCCCGACAGCTTTCAGGAGATCTCGAACTTCTACACCGCGACCATTTATAACAAGGGCGCCGAAATCATCCGCATGATGGCGACGATGGTCGGTGCCGAACGCTTCCGCAAAGGCACCGACCTCTATTTCGATCGCCACGACGGCGAGGCCGCGACGTGCGAGGATTTTGTCCGCGCGATCGAGGAGGGGGCGGGCATCGATCTAACGCAATTCCGCCTGTGGTACAGCCAGGCGGGGACGCCGCGCCTGACGCTGTCGCTGGCTCAAGAGGGCGGCGATTGGGCGCTCGACGTGACGCAAACGGTACCGCCGACCCCGGGGCAAGACGACAAGCAACCTATGATGATGCCGCTGAAGCTCGCGGCCTTTGCCATGGACGGCAGCGGCGCGGCCTTGCCCGAAACGCTGGTTACCCTGACCGGTGCGACGCAGCGCGTGCCGCTCGGCGCCTTTGCGGCGCGCCCCGCGCTGTCGATCAACCGCGGATTTTCAGCGCCGGTGATCGTCGATTTTGCGCGCGCAGACGGCGAGCTGGCGTGGCTCGCCGCGAACGACGATGATCCCTTTGCGCGGTATGAGGCGTTGCAGCAACTGATGCTCGATACGCTGGTCGCCGCGGTGTCGGGCCAAGCGCGCGGCGGCCAAGCGGTCATCGATGCGATCGGCCAGACGCTGGTGGGCGCAGCGACCGACCCCGCGTTTGTCGCCGATGCGGTGCTGCTGCCCAGCGAAGCCTTTATCGGCGACCAGATGGTGACGGTCGACCCCGACGCGATCCGCCGCGAACGGCTGGCATTGCAGGCCGTGATCGGCACCGCACTGGATAGCCAATGGCGCGCGATTCTGGCGGGCGCGGCGCCGCCCGCCACCGACCTGTCGCGCAAGGCCAAGGGCGGCCGCCGCCTGCGCGGCGTCGCGCTCGCCTATCTGGCGGCGACGGCGACGGACGATGTGCCGGCGCTGGCGTTCCGGATTTTCTCCGACGCCGACGGCATGACCGAACGGCAGGCGGCGCTGGCGACGCTGGCGCATGGCAACAGCGACGAGCGGGTGGCGGCGCTCGACATCTTCTACCAACGCTATCGCGACAACCCGCTCGTGCTCGACAAATGGTTCCAGGTGCAGGCGTGGTCGCTGCGCGCCGATACCGTCGATACGGTGAAGGAACTGGCGCAGCACCCCGACTTCGCGCTGGCCAATCCGAACCGGGTGCGGTCGCTCTATGGTGCACTCTCGGGCAATCAGGCGGCGTTCCATCAGGCCGATGGCGCGGGTTACCGCCTGATCGCCGATCTGGTCATCGCGCTCGACCCGAAAAACCCGCAAACGTCGGCGCGGATGATCCCCCCGCTCGGCCGCTGGAAGCGCTTCGACGACGCGCGCGCCGCGATGATGAAGGCTGAGCTGGAACGGATATTGGCGCAGCCAGGGCTGTCGCGCGATGTAACCGAGCAGGCGAGCAAGAGTTTGCTGGGGTAGGGTGTAGGGGCAGCTTTGGGGCGGCGGGTTCGACGGGTCGCCGCAACATGCTCAGTTCCCGAGCCACCCCGTAACCTCACCCGCCACCTTGTTCGCGGCGCGCGTCAGCGCTTCGCCGACCAGCTTGGCCTCAACCTCGCCCCCGATTGCTTCGCGCGCTTCGAAGCGGCGCTGGCTGACCGTTTTGCCGCCCGCGGCGACCAGCATCGCCTGATAGACGACGACCGCTTCGCCGGTTCGCGCATCGACGCCGAATTCCATCAGCTGCCCCGCGAGCTGTTCGCCCGGCGCGGTCAGATATTGCCCCTCGTCGAGCACAACGCGCGATGTGCTGGCGGAGACGGTTTCGGACACCAGCCGTTGGAACAGCCGGTTCGGGGCTTCGACCCACTGCGCGTCCTTGACGTAAGTGACGCTGCTATTGTCCTGCTGCACCGGGATGCGCGTCGTGCGCAGTTTCTGCGGCGCGGTCGGGATCAGGATCGTCAGCGTCGAGGCGTCGGCGGCGGTGCGCGCGGCGCCTGCCGATGGTGCGGCCGCTGCGTCGAGGGTGAGCAGGAAGGACGGGGTCTTGCCGCCAAGGCCGATGCACGCCGACAGCGAGACGGCGGCGGCAGCGACGAGCAGCGGCGTGCGGAGGCGGCGGAAACGATTGGGCATGGCGGGCTTGGTCCTCATTGCTTGTAATCGGGCAGCTTGCTGCCGCCCAGGACGGCGCCCGCCCCTTGCTGGTCGAGCTTGTCGGTCAGGCTGGATAGCGAGGCCGAGGTCCGACGCAAATCGCGGATCAGCGCATTGGCTTCGGGGATCGTCGTCTGGCTGAAGGTCTGCAGGCCCGGCCGCGCATCGGCAATAGCGCCTTCGAGCGTCTTCATCGATTCGTTGGCCGAGGCGAGCGTGTCGCGAAGGTTGCGCATCGCCGGATCGACATTGCGGTCGATCGTTCCCTGCGTTGCGGCGGCCAGATTGCCGATCTGTTCGGCGGCGACCCCGGTTTGCTGGATCGCGATGCGCGTGTCGGCAAGCGCGCGTTCGATGGCGGGGCCGTTGCGGGCGAGGATCGCGGTCGAGGCTTCGACATTGTTCAAAATGCCGCGCATGCTCGCCTGGTTCTCATCATCGGCCAGCTCGGCCAAGCGTTCGGTCAGCGTCGACAGGCGCTGGAGCAATTGCGGTGCGGTGTTGAGCAGTTCGCCCAACCCCCCCACACGCGTCGGAATCACGGGCTTGCCGGCTGGCCCCTTGTCGGTGATCGGCGGCGCGCCCTTGACCGCTCCGTCGAGCGAAATCTGCGAGACGCCGGTAAAGCCGACGCCCTCTATCGCGGCGGTCGTGCCTTGCAGCACCGGGACGCCCTCGTTCACCTCGATGCGAACGCGGACGAATTGCGGGTCGTCGGGCCACAGCGCAATTTCGCGCACCTGTCCCGACGGGACGCCGGAGAACTGAACCGCAGACCCCTTGTTAAGCCCGTCGACCGATTGTTTGAAGAAGACGTCATATTCGCGCTTCTCCCCGCCGCTGTCGTTGGCCAGCCAGACGATGAAAAAGGCGAGCGCGGCGGTAAAGAGCAGGACAAAGCCGCCGACGAGGACGTTGTTCGAGCGAGTTTCCATCAGCTGTTCCTATCGCGGCTTCGCGGTTTGGTTCCCGCCCGCCGCAGCGCGACCACGCGGTCCGTTGAAATAATCCTGTATCCAGGGATGCTCGGTGGCAAGCAGTTCCGGGATCGTGCCGACCGCGATCACCTTTTTCTCCGCCAGCACTGCGACGCGGTCGCAGGTCGCATAGAGCGAGTCGAGGTCGTGGGTAATGAGGAAGACGGTGAGCCCCATCGTGTCGGCCAGTTCGCGGATCAGCTCGTCGAACTTGGCCGCGCCGATCGGGTCAAGCCCCGCGGTCGGCTCGTCGAGGAACAGCAGCGCAGGATCGAGCGCCAGGCTGCGCGCAAGGCCCGCACGCTTAACCATGCCGCCCGACAGCTCGGCTGGATATTTCGGGCCGGCATCGGGTGGCAGGCCGACCATCGCGACCTTGTAGGCGGCGATTTCGTCAAGCAATTTCTGGTCGGTGCGCGGATAAAATTCGCGCAGCGGCACCTGGATATTCTCGGCCACGCTCAGCGTCGAGAACAGCGCCCCGCCCTGGAACATCACGCCCCAGCGGCGGCGCAGGTCGCGCGATTCTTCCTCGTCAGAGATCGTGTCGAGCGTCTTGCCATACACCTCGATTTCGCCCGACGTCGGGGTCTGCAGCCCGATGATCGACCGCATCAGCACCGACTTGCCGGTGCCAGACCCGCCGACGACGCCGAGGATTTCGCCCGACCGCACGTCGAGATCGAGATGGTCGTGGATGATTGTGTCGCCGAACTGGTTGACGAGGCCGCGGATACAGATCGCATTGTCGAAGTCGCCGGGCCGCACCGCGTCGGCGGCGGCGAGCTCCTCGGCAACCTGGTCGTCGATTTCTTCGCTCATCAATTCCATCCGATCGACGAGAAAAAGACCGCGAACATTGCGTCGAGCACAATGACGAGAAAGATTGCGGCAACCACGGCGGAGGTGGTCCGCTTGCCGACTTCCTCGGCATTCTGTCGTACCTGCATGCCTTCGTAACAGCCGGTGACCCCGATCAATATGCCGAACACCGGCGCCTTGATCAGCATTGCCCAGAAATCGGTCATCGGGATGATATCGCGGAGCAGCTGGACATAGGTGACGGGCGGAATGTCGAGCCCGATCCAGCAGAATACCCCGCCGCCGATGATCGCGCAGATGCTGGCGTAAAAACCCAGAAGCGGCATCAATATCGTCGCGGCGGCGACGCGCGGCAGCACGATCGCTTCCATCGGCGAGACGCCGATCGTACGCATCGCGTCAATTTCTTCGGTCAGCTTCATCGTACCGATCTGCGCCGCAAACGCCGAGCCCGAACGGCCCGCGACCATGATTGCGGTCATCAGCAGGCCCAGTTCGCGGATCGACGCGCGGCCGACCAGGTTGACGGTAAACACTTCCAGCCCGAACTGGCGCAGCTGCACCGCGCCCTGCTGCGCAACGACGATCCCGATCAGGAAGGTCATCAGCCCGATAATCGGCAGCGCATCCAGGCCGACGGTTTGGAAGCGGGTGACAATGGCGTGCCAGCGCAGCCGCCGCCGCGCGCGCAGCTGGGTGCCGAGCGCCATTATCATGGCGCCGAAAAATCCGATGATGCCGAGCAGCTCGTTCCACACCCCGACGCTGGCGGCGCCGACCTGTTCGAGCATGCGGGTAAGCGGTGGACGGCGATCGCGGTGGACGCGATATTCGCTCGTGTCGCTGGCCAGCGCATCGAGCAGGCGCTGCGCTTCGGGGCTGGCGCCGGTGACTTTGGCACCATGTTCTTTGACGGTGCGGGTAACGATCCACGCGCCAACGGTGTCGATCCGCTCGAGCGCCGACAAATCGAGCGTCGCGATCGGGCCGAGTGCGTCGAGTCGGGTCGGCAAATCGCCGAGCCGCGCCAGCGTCAGCCGACCGGTGAAGCGGATGTCGGTGCCACCCGCACCCTCGCTTTGTTCGAAATCCGCTCTGGCCACCATCGTGCGGAGGACATTGTCTTATTTGACCCACCGCGGCAAGTTAATCCCGCCCCCTTGGCCCGGGCGCGGCGCGCTTCTATGAGCGGGGGATGGAAACGCCGCCGATCGCCCCGCCGCCAGACTATGCGCACCGTGTGGCGATGTACGACATGGATCGGACAATAACCCGATCAGGGACTTACAGCGGGTTCTTGATTCATGTTGCGCGGCGGCGGCAGCAATGGCGTCTACTGCTGTTGCCGCTCGTCGGGCTAGCGGGAATCGCCTATGGTTTGCGTTTGATCGACCGGTCGCAGTTGAAGGCGATTAACCTGCGGCTGCTGGTCGGTCAGCGCTTTGCCCGCGCCGAAATCGCGCCGCTGGCCGAAAGCTATGCCGATAAGGTGGTGGCGCGCGGGCTCCATCCCGCGGCACTCGAACAGATCGCCGCCGACCGCGAAGCGGGTTACCGGCTGGTGCTCGCGACGGCATCGTTCCATCTTTATGTCGATGCGATCGCCAAGCGGCTGGGCATCGACGATGTGCTGGCGACGCAGCTCGACGAACCCGATGGCGCCGACCATATCCATGCGCGCCTGTCGGGCGAGAATTGCTATGGCGACGCCAAATTCGCGCGGATCGACGGCTGGATGACGGCCAACGCGATAACCCGTGATGCCGCTCATATCCGCGCCTATTCGGACCATGTGTCTGACCACCCGATGCTGCGCTTTGCCGACGAGGCGGTCGCGACGACACCGTCGCGGGGGTTGAAGCGGCTGGCGCCGACAATGGGGTGGCAGGTCGTCGACTGGCGCGGCCGGAAGTAGTTATCCCCTCCGGCAGGTGGGAGGGGAGTTGTCAATTAGACCGCGTCCAATGCCTGCGCGAAATCAGCGATCAGGTCGTCGGCATCCTCGATCCCAATCGAGATGCGGACCAGATTGTCGGTGATCCCCATCAACGCCTTGCGCGCGTCGGGAACCGACAGATGGGTCATCGCCGCCGGATGGCTGGCCAGCGTTTCGGTGCCCCCCAGGCTGACCGCAAGCTTGGCGATCTTCAGCGCGTCGAGGAAGCGGAAGCTTTCCGCTTCGCCGCCCTTGATGAACAGCGAGAAGGTCGACCCGGCGCCGGTGCAATGGCGTTCGAAAATGTCCTTCTGCGATCCCTCGGGCAGGAATCCGAGGTAACCCAGCCCATCGACCTTGGGATGTTCGCGCAGCCACGCGCAAACCTTTTCGGCATTTTCGCCCGCGCGGCTCATACGCAGTTCGACCGTTTCCATCGAGCGCAGCAGCATCCACGCGGTATGCGGGTCGCAGATCGTGCCGATGGTGTTGCGCATCATCCGGATCGGGCCAAGCCAATGTTTTGCGCCCAGCACCCCGCCCGCGACCAGATCGCTGTGGCCACCGGCATATTTGGTCAGGCTGTACAGCACGATGTCGGCGCCATGCGCGAGCGGCTTGGACCACAGCGGGCCAAGGAAAGTGTTGTCGATCGCGATCGGGGGCCGTTCGCCTTCGGCAAAGGCGGCATCGGTCGCGGCGCGCATCGCCTGGACATCGACCAGCGCGTTGGTCGGGTTGGCGGGGCTTTCCAGATAGACCATCGCGACCTTGCCGCCTTGGTGTTCAGCCATTTTCTTGGCGCGGACGAGGATCGCGTCCATCTCTTCGCGCGACGCTTCGGCGGGGAAGTCGACATAGGTGGCACCAAAGCGCGACAGGATACGCGCGATCAGCGTCTCGGTCGCGGCATAGAGCGGACCCGAGTGGACAATGACGTCGTTCATGCTGACATGCGCGAGGAGGAGGGTAGCGATCGCCGACATGCCCGACGAGAAGACCAGCGCGTCCTCGGCCTTTTCCCAGACGCCAAGGCGGGCCTCGAGGATTTCCTGATTCGGCCCGTTAAAGCGGGAATAGACAAGGCCGTCGGCACCGCCGGGGCGCTTGCCGGTAATCCCCTCGAAATGATGCTTGCCCGCCGCGGCACTTTCGAACGCGAAGGTCGAGGTCAGGAAGATCGGCGGTTTGAGCGAGCCTTCGGACAGCATCGGATCGTAACCATAACCCATCATCAGCGTCGCCGGCGACAGTTCGCGCCCGCCGATTTCGGTGACGTCCTGTTTGGGCTTGCGGCGCGGGGTGGTACCGGTGAGGTCGCTGTTGTCGATGGGGGGCATGAAGTTTTCCTTGGGGCCAGATTAGTTTCCGTTGCAACTAGCGCCCTTTGCCCCGCGCGTCACCCCAGCATTGCAACTGCCCAGATCACCCCGATCAGCAGCGGCACGCCGATGATGTCGAGCGCCAGTCCCGCCTTCAGCATCCGCGGCAGCGCGATATGATCAGTCGCCCACGCAAGCGCGTTGGGGCCGGTACCACTGGGGAGCATAAAGCCCCAGCTCGCTGCCATCGCGACGGGCAGCGCGAGAAGGATCGGATCGACTCCCGTCGCTGCGATCAGTGCCGCGAGCACCGGCATGATGCCGCTGGCGGTCGCGACATTGCTCGCGAATTCGGTGATCAGGATGGTGAGCGCGACGATGATCGCGGCCAGCGCGATCGTCGGGATGCTGCCGAGCGGCGCCAGAACCGCGCCCAGCCATGCGGCAAGACCGCTCGCGGTGATCGCCGCGGCGAGCGCCAGGCCGCCACCGAACATCAAGATGACGCCCCAAGGCGCGCGGTCGGCCTCTTTCCAGACGAGCAGGGGGCGCCCGGTGCCGTCGGGCAGGACGAACAGGAGCAGACTGCCCGCGATGGCGATGGTGCCGTCGGTCAGCGCGCCTTTGGGCAGCAAGGGTTCGAGCCAGGGTTGCGCCACCCAGGCGAGGAAGACGAGCAGGAAGACCGGAACGACACGGCGCTCGGCGGACGACCAGATCGCCTGTTTGCCGAGCGCGGCGGCGGCGCCCTGTCCGTCGAAAGCGTGTGCCGACAACCGCTGCACCCGCACGATGATGAACAGCGCCGCAGGGGTGGCGAGCAGGACGACGGGAACGCCATAGATCATCCAGTCGAGGAACGAGATGCGCAGCCCCAGCGTCTTTTCGATCAGCCCAGCAGCGATCGCGTTGGTCGGGCTGCCGACCAGCGTGCCGAGCCCGCCGATCGATGCTGCAAAGGCGATGCCCATCATCACCGCGCCGGCAAAACCCTCGGTCTCGCCCTCGCGAATGCCGCCAGCGCGGACGACGGCCAGTGCGATGGGGACCATGATCAGCGCAGTGGACGTGTTCGAAATGAACATGCTGAGCAGCGCGGTTGCCGCCATGAAGGCAAAGAGCAGCCCCGTCGCGGTCGGCGCCGCGCGCTTGAGCAAAGCTAGCGCAAGGCGCCGGTGCAGCCCGACGCGCTCGATCGCCAGCGCGAGAAAGGCGCCGCCGAGGATCAGGAACAGGATCGGCGAATAATATTCCTTGGCGACCGCATTGGCGTCCATAACCCCGAAAGCGGGGACGAGCAGGAAGGGCAGCAATGCGGTGACGGTTAGCGGCAGCGCCTCGCTCATCCACCAGATCGCCATCAGCACCGTCATCGCCGCGACGTGCCAGGCGGTGGTTTCCATGCCCGCCGGGGCGGGCAGCGCAAGCATGACGATGAAGGTCAGCAGGCCGCCGATCAATCCAAACAGGCGCGTGCGTGTCATCCGTCCCCCAAATGTGTCAGTTCAAACCGATCACTGACAGTTGGCGGCCATAGGAATTTTCCCCTTTATGGCACGCGCGGCGATAGCTGAAATAATCCTCGGCTTCGGCATAGGTGTCCTGCCCGCCGATGGCAATTGGAGCGATGCCCGCCGCCGCGATCCGGGCGGCGACATATGCGGCGATGTCGAACATCGCATGACCGGGCTTGGCCGCGGCAAAGAAGCGTTCGTTGGCGGGATCGTCGGCGGTGAAGCGCTGCACAAATGCATCGTCGACCTCATAGGATGCGCGCGCGATGCACGGCCCGATGGCGGCGCCAATGTTTGCGCGGTCCGCGCCGAGGCTTTCCATCGCGGTTAGTGTGGCGTCGGTGACCCCGGCAAGCGCGCCCTTCCACCCCGCATGCGCGGCGCCGACCACGCCTGCGTCGCGGTCGGCGAACAGCACCGGCACGCAATCCGCGGTGAGAATCCCCAGCACGATGCCGGAGGTGCGCGTCGCGAGCGCGTCGGCTTCGGGCCGTGCGGCCAGGTCGGTCGTCTCATCGACGATGACGCAGCGATTGCCATGGACCTGATAGACCCCAGTGAGCGCCGCGCCGGGCAGCACCGCATCGGCCACGCGCCGCCGGTTTTCGGCAATCAGCGCCGGATCGTCGCCCGAACCAAGGCCGCAGTTGAGCGACGCCAGCTCGCCGGTCGACACTCCGCCGCGGCGGCCGAAAAAACCGTGCGGAATGTCGGCGAGCGGCAGCGCGGTGGCGAACGGCGCGGTCACAGGTCGAGCCTGTAAAAACGGTCTTCGTCGATATGGTTGCCGACGCGAAATTCATTGCGGCCGACGTCATGGAAACCATAGCGGCGGTAAAAGGCCTGCGCGCGCGCATTTTCGGTAAAGACCGACAAATACAAGATCGACGCGCGCTGACGCGCCCAGGCGATGCCCCAATCCATCAACGCCGCCGCAACGCCGGTGCCTTTGGCGGCTTCGGCGACATAGAGCTGGTGCAGTTCCACGGCGTCGTCGGTCGCCTGCTCGGGGGGAAGGTCGAAATCGACCGGACCCATTTTGATATAGCCAAGGATGGCGCCGGCTGCGTCACGGACCAACCCAATGTCGTGATCGGACGCGCCGATCTGGGCGCGGACACGTTCGGGTGGGTTCCAGGTCGCGAGAAAGGCGGCCAGGTCGGCGGGGTCGTAGATATGACCAAAGGTGCGGGTGAAGGAGTCGGTGGCAAAGGTCGCGATGGCCTCTGCATCGTCCGGGGTCGCGAGATGAATGATGGTCAAGCACTGTCTCCTGTAAACCCGGCAGGGGTGGGCCAGCCCGGTGCGGTGATGGCCATGACTTTGAACAATTCGCCCATCGCGTCGGCCGCGACAAGCCGGTCGCGTTGACCCTTCAGCTCCTCGGCGCGGTCGGGCGCCGATGCCGCAAGCGATTGCAACCGCGAATCGATGCCCAGCCGCTGCAACCAATCGCCTTGGGTCGTGACCGGGCGGACCGCTGCCCCCCCACTCCGAGCAGCGTCGGCGAGCGCGGTGAAATCGACATGAGTGGTCAGGTCGACCTCGCCCGGATCGGCGAACGGGTCGGCGAAGCGGTGCGCCTTTACCGCCTGCAGCGTGTCGCCCACGGCGGGACCGCTAAAGCCATAGTCGATCACCAGCATGGCGCCGCCTTGCCGGGCGAGGCGAAAGGCGCAGCGCTGCATGATCGCCGCCGACACGGACGCGGTTTCGACGATGCTGCCCTCGGCGGCGCTGCGAAGCGCGGCGGGAACAAGGTCGTCTGCAGCCGCCTCTCCCGGCACCGGAACAAGTCGCGCGCCCTGCCGCTCGACCATCCGCTCGCGCCAGCCACCACTGGTGCGGACATATTGATGGACGGGCAGAGCGTCGAAAAATTCATTGGCGACGATGATCGCCGCACCGTCGACCGGCAGGTCGTCGATGTCTTCATGATGGACGGCAGCGGGAGCGCGGGCCAGTTGGGCCGAGCGAAGGGTCGGGCTGGTCTCAACAAAGTGGATGTTTTGCGGCACGCATTTGAAACGCGCCATCGCCCGAAGGGCGTCGGCGGCCAAGGTGCCGCGCCCCGGGCCGAGCTCGACATACCGAAAGGCCGGGCTCCCTGCGCGCGCCCACAGGTCGGCGATCCACACGCCGATCATCTCGCCGAACATCTGGCTGATTTCGGGGGCGGTGGTGAAATCGCCCGCGGCGCCCAGCGGATCGCGCGTCGCATAATAATGGCTGATCGCGGCGGCCATATAGTCGGCGACCGTCGTCGCCCGCGCCGCCGCGATGTCGCCGATCAGCTGGGCAGGCGTCGGCGGTCCGTCACGCAACGCTGTCGGGTCCGGCCACCGGCTCGACCCGCTGGCGGCGTCCCTTCGCGGTGGCGACGAGCCAGAAACCGATCAGCAGCATCGGGATGGTCAGCGTCTGCCCCATCGTCAGCCCCCAAGACAGGGTACCCAGTTGCACATCGGGTTCGCGCACGAACTCGACCGCGAACCGGCTGAGACCGTAAATGATCGCGGCCATGCCGAACAGGAATCCTGGTTTATAACGCGCGTCGGTGCGCCAGAAGAGGAAGGTCAGGACCGCCATCATCAGCAGCCCCTCGAGCCCTGCTTCGTAAAGCTGGCTCGGGTGGCGCGCCTCCATGCTGCCGCTGTCGGGAAAGATGATCGCCCACGGCACGTTGGTGGTGCGGCCCCACAGTTCGCCGTTGACGAAATTGGCCATGCGGCCAAAGAAAAGTCCGAACGGGATGACGCAGGCGACATAATCGCAAAAGCGCAGGAAACTCAGCTTTTCCTTGCGCGTCACATACCAGATCGCGATCAGCACCCCCATGACGCCGCCGTGCAGTGACATCCCGCCATCCCACAGCCGAAAGACGCCGAGCGGCTCCTTGATATATTCGCCCAGATTATAAAACAGCACATAGCCGAGTCGCCCGCCGATGATGATGCCGAGCATCGCGTAAAAGATCATGTCGTCGGCGTGGCGCCGCGCCATCGGGGCGCCCGGCTGCGCGATCAATTTGAGCAGATACCAGTAGCCGACGAAAATGCCGGCGAGATAGGCCAGCGCGTACCAACGGATCGGCAGGCCGAAAATGCTGAACGCAATTTCGCTGTTCTCTCCCATCAAGTCATGGAAGTTCACATATTGCGTTGCTTCGGCTAGGGTTGCAAAAAGAAACATAAAGTCGCGTGGTCCTTCCCCGGGAGAGGCCTCCCCATAAGGGGTTCGGCCAGCGAGACCAAGAGGAGAGATACAAGATGCCATCAGCGCTCGATTTGCGCCTGGAAGCCGCCTATAATCTGATCACCGGTCCGGGCGGACCGATCCAGGTCGGGTCCGTCGAACGCTTCGGCCGGCAGCTTCCCTTCATCACTAACGCGCCCACGAACCTGGCCGACTATGTCGCCTATTTCGCGATGCAGCATGGCGACGCGACGTTTCTGGTCGAAGGCGACGAACGGCTGTCGTTCAAACAGGTCTATATGGCAGCGCGGCAGGTCGCCGCCGGGCTGGTCGATGGCTATGGCGTGCAGCGCGGCGACCGCGTCGGGCTGGCGATGCGCAACGCGAATGCGTGGTGCGTTTGCTATATCGGCATTTTGCTCGCGGGCGGCTGCGCGACCCTGCTCAACGGTTGGTGGCAGGGCGGCGAGCTGGCCGCAGGAATTACCGACAGCGAAACCAAACTGGTCATCGCCGATGTGCAGCGCGCGGCGCGGCTGGAAGAGGTCGACCATGGCGCCAAGGTCATCACGCTCGACCTGACCCAGCCGATCGATCAGGCGATTGCGCCGATCACCAGCGCGGGCGGCAATGCGGCGACGGTGTTGCCGGTGCTTACCGGGCAGGATCTGGCAACGATCCTGTTCACCTCGGGCTCGACCGGCCAGTCGAAGGGCGCCTATTCGCGCCATGAAGCCGTGGTGCAGGCGATCTTCAACTATGTGACCCAGACCGCCAGCATCGTGCATCTGCTGACCCAGGACGGGCTGATGTCGGACATCCAGCCTGCGACCCTGATCTGTACCCCGCTGTTCCACGTCACCGCCGAAATCCCGGTGTTCCTGCAAAGCTTCGCGCTCGGCCGCAAACTGGTGCTGATGCCGAAATGGAACGCCGAGGAAGCGATGCGGCTGATCCAGGACGAGCAATGCAATTATTTCGTCGGCGTGCCCCTGATGAGCTATGAAATCCTCACACATCCGAACCGCAAGAATTACGATCTGTCGACGTGCAAAAGTTACGCCGGCGGTGGCGCGCCGCGGCCGCCGGAGCATGTAAAGCGCCTCGCGACCGAAATGGGCGAGGCGAAGCCGCTGCTCGGTTACGGCCTCACCGAAACCAACGCGGTCGGCTGCGGGATCATCAACGAAAATTACGTTGCCAAGCCGCTGTCGACCGGCCCAGCGTCGAAGCCGCTGGTCGATATGGCGATCCTCGACGATAGCGGCGATGAACTGCCTCAGGGCAGCGTCGGCGAAGTGTGCATCCGCTCGGTCGCCAATTTCGAAGGCTATTGGAAAAACGAGGCGGCGACCAGGGCGGCCTTTTTCGACAATGGCTATTTCCGCTCGGGTGACCTCGGCTATCTCGACGAGGACGGCTATCTGTTCATCGTCGATCGCAAGAAGGACATCATCATCCGCGGCGGCGAAAATATCAGCTGCCAGGAAGTCGAAGCGGCGATCTACGAGCATGCCGACACCAACGAATGCGCGGTGTTCGGCCTGCCCGACGAGCGGCTCGGCGAAGTGGTCGGCGCGGTCATCTGGGTGAAACCCGGTAGCACGCTCACCGCGGAGGATATGTGTTCGTTCCTCAGTCAGCGGCTCGCGCCGTACAAGGTGCCGTGCAAGATCTGGATGTCGAACGATGCGCTCCCCAAGCTGGGCAGCGAAAAGATCGACAAGGTCAGTTTGCGCAATCAATATCGTGCCGAATATGCAGCGGAGGTCGCTGCGTAACTTTTGGCGGGGAAGGAGCGAACCGGGATCATGGCCCAGGCTGAAACTCCCGTCGCTCCGTCGGCGCCCGTCCCGCTGGCACCGGTGCGCGTCTATCGCCACCGGTTGCCGACGCGCATCTGGCATTGGGTCAACGCCGTCACCCTGCTCATCCTGCTGATGAGCGGGCTGATGATCTTCAACGCGCACCCGCGGCTTTATTGGGGCGAATATGGCGCCAACAACGATCCCGCCTGGCTGGTGATCGGCTCGACACCCGACACCGGCTATTTGCGGATCGGGTCGCTAAGGCTCGAAACGACCGGTGTGCTGGGTCGCTGGACCAATGCCGAGGGGGTCGAAAAGACCTGGGCCTTTCCGGGCTGGGCAACGATTCCGACGAGCTACAATTTGGCCGACGGGCGGCGCTGGCACCTGTTCTTTGCGTGGGTGCTGTCGATCGCACTGACGCTTTATCTGCTGTGGACAGCATCCGGCGGCCATTTGAACAAAGACCTGCATGTTTGCCGCAGCGAATGGTCGCCGCGTCACATCTGGCACGACATCAAGCAGCATGCGCGGCTGCGGTTCCCGAAGGGCGAAGCTGCGGCGCGCTACAATATTCTTCAGAAACTCTCCTACATCGGGGTCATCTTTGTCCTGCTGCCGTTGATGATCGCAACGGGCCTGACCATGTCGCCGGGGATCAACGCGGGCGCACCATGGCTGCTCGACCTGTTTGGCGGGCGCCAGTCGGCGCGTTCGATCCACTTCATCGTGGCGTGGGCGTTGGTGGCTTTTTTCTTTGTTCATATTGCGATGGTTCTGCTTGCGGGTCCGGTGAACGAAATCCGGTCGATGGTGTCGGGCTGGTTCCACCTGCCGGCCGAAAGAAAGGACGGCGCATGAGCGAATTTGTCATGCCGCGGCGCCAGCTGATTGCGCGCGCGGGCGGCCTGGCGGCCACCTTGCCGCTGCTCTCGGCCTGCGACGCGATCAACGACGCGCCCGCTGTGCGCAAAATATTGTCGATGGGCGAGGAAATGAACCGCGCGAGCCACCGCGCACTGATCGACCGCAATGCGCTGGCGCGCGAGTTCACCCGCGCCGACCTGTCGCCGATTTTCCGCGCCAACGGCACGCGCTTGCCCGCCGGGGCTGCCTATGCCGCGCATGCGGCGCGCGGCTTTGCCGACTGGCGGGTTGCGGTCACCGGGCTCGTTGCCCGCCCACTGTCGTTGTCGCTGGCCGACATTCGTTCGATGCCGCAGCGCACCCAGATCACCCGCCATGACTGCGTCGAGGGGTGGAGCGCGATCGGCCAGTGGACTGGCGTGCAACTCAGCCGCATTCTGACCGCAGCCGGGGTCAAAGACAGCGCAGGTTACATTGTCTTTCGCTGCGCCGACCGGATCGGCGACGCGCTCTACTACGAAAGCTGCGACATGGTCGATGCGCGCCATCCGCAGACGATCATGGCTTGGGCGCTCAACGATGCGGTCGTGCCGATCGCCAATGGCGCCCCGCTGCGGCTACGTATCGAACGTCAGCTTGGCTATAAGCACGCCAAATATGTGACGGGTATCGAAGCAGTCGCCAGCCTCGAAGGCATCGGCGCGGGCAAGGGCGGCTATTGGGAAGACCGTATCGATTATGAATGGTACGCGGGGATATAGACCGCTCGTCATTGCGAGCGAAACGGGCCGAAGGCGGCCGTAAGCCTACCAATCCAGAGCGGTTACCGCAGGCTCTGGATTGCGGCGTCACCTTCGGCTCCTCGCAATGACGCTGCCTTTTATGTCGGATAAACCTCGTTCATGCTGTCCCAGCTGAGCGCGACCAGCTGTTCCAGAACGTCCAAATCGACGTCCGCCAGCTTGTTGATGTACAGGCAGGATTTGCCCGTCTTGTGCTTGCCCAGCCGCGCGAACAGCGCTTCGGCTTCGTCCTGCCGGTTGTAATAATTGCCCATCAGATAGAGTGTCAGCGCCGCCTTGCGTGGGCTGAATCCGGCGCGGCACATTGTCCCCGACCGGCCGCTGTCATATTTGTAGTCATAGCTGCCGTAACCGATGATCGACGGCCCCCACATCTTGGGTTCCAGCCCTGTCACCCGGCGGTGCATCGCATCGATTACCGCAGCCTCCTCGCGCCGCCGCGCCTCGGGCACCGCGGCGATGAAGTCGGCTACTCCGACTCCGGTGGCTTTGGTCTTGTTCTCGGTTTTTCCCATGGCGTGTCTTCCCATGGTAAGGATAGCGTTACAGGCCCGAAAATCCAAACACAGCGGGGCCGCGTGCAGCGACCCCGCGTTGCCTGCCGCGCGATCAGCGCCGCGTGCGCTTGCCTGCGAGTTCGGCGACCAGCGCCGGGGCGGGCCAGATTTTCTCCAGCCCTTCCTGAATCGCTGCGGTCGATACGACGACCGTCCGGTTCAGCGTGCCATCATAGCCGAAATTGCCGCCAAGCGAATGGATATTGCCGTCGAATGCGGTTCCAATGACGCTGCCGTCGCGGGCGATCACCGGCGATCCTGAATTGCCGCCAATGATGTCGTTGGTGGTAACGAAGTCATAGACGACATTTTTGTCGATGCGGGACTCGGCGTTCACGAATCCGTCGGCGAGCTTGTACGGCAGCTGCCCCGTCGCGCGGTCGTACGTGCCGCCCATCACGGTGGTTGACGGCACCGGCTTACCGCGCTCGGTCCAACCCTTCACCTGGCCATAAGACAGCCGCAGCGTGAAGGTCGCATCGGGATAGAGTTTGTCGCCATAGGCGGCGAAGCGCGCCTTGGCGAGCCGCGCCTGCGCCGCGGTGACCGGCGCGTCAAAGTCGCGGTCGAACGCCGTCTTGATCGCGCGGGCGCGCGGATCGAGCTGGGCAAAGAAGCGGATCATCGGATCGTCCGACGCTGCAATTGCTGCCGCGCCGCCTTCCCACAATTGCTTGCGATAGGCAGGGTCGGCGAGCTTGGTTCCTTCGACCAGCCGCTTGCCGAGCGCTCCCGGGCTTTCCTTGCCCAGCAGCGCCTGGATGTCTGCATTGTCGGTTCCGAGATATTCGCGCGCCTTGCTCGCCCAGAAACCGACGCCCAATTCTTCCAGCCAGGGATAGGTCGGTACTGGATCGGTTAGCCGCTTTTCAGTCAGCGGCAGCGCCGAATCGGTGAAACCGGGCAGGCGTTCGTTGTTGGGCTTGGTGCGCTCGGCCGCAGCGCGAACCAGCGTCTGTGCATAACCCGCCAGCTTCGAATAGGACGCCGGGCCGCGCTCAAGGAATACGCCGTCGAGATAGGTGTCGCGGCGCCCCGCCATCGCTTTGTCGATTTCCGCCCATGGATCGCCGATGTCGGCATTGCCCTTTGTGCGCGCGCGCAGATCGGCCTCGTCCGCCGCCATCTTGGCCGTAAAGGAGGGATCGTTCAGCGCGCGGAACTGGCCCGATTGCGCTTTGAAGCTGTTTTCATAGCCGAACAGCGTGTCACCGCCTTCGCGGGTCTTTTCAGGGCTGCCTTCCATCTTGGCGATCAGCCGCCCGCGATATTCGGATGTCAGGATCAGCGTCAGCGGCAGGCGTTCGGAGCGCTGGAATTCGCGCTGGGTTTCGGTCAGTAGGCGCTGGGTCGAGCCGGGGTTGCCGACGACAAAGGTGATCTCGCCTTCCTGCGGCGCGCGCGGATTCCATTTGAGGTGGGTTGGCGTCGCCACGGGCTTGCCGTCTTCATAGGCGCGCAGGAACGCGGCATCCATCGCGTAGCGCGGGAAGTTGAAATTGTCGGGATCGCCGCCAAAGAAAGCGGCCTGAAATTCGGGCGCCCACGCGATGCGGACGTCGCTATATTTGCGATATTGATACAGCTTGTACTGGCCGCCGCCGAACAGGGTGACGACCTGACAGCGGGTCTTGGCGCGATCGGTGCAGCCCGTGGCCTCGATTTCGGCAATGCGCGCGTCGCGGGCCTTGACCAGCGCCGCGCCGGTCAACGATCCGATCACGCCCTGGATGTCCCCGGTGACATCGGTGATCGAGGTGACGACTTCGGCCTGCTGGCCCGGACATTGGCGCTCGCGGGGCCGATCGGCGGCGTTGAAGCCTGCCGTGACCAGATCGTTGTCGGCGGTCGACAGATTCTGCAGGCAGCTGATGACGCAGTGGTGGTTGGTCAGGATCAGCCCCTCGCTCGAAACGAAGGAGGCCGAACAGCCACCGGTCAGCCGCACCGCCGAAGCCTGAGTCCGATCCAGCCATTGTTTGTCGGGCGCCCAGCCATAAGTGCTGCGAATTGCGTCGGTCGGCACCCCGTCAAAGGTCCACATGCCTTCGTCGGCAGCGGCGGGGGCGGTGGCGGCAAAAGTGGCGGCAACGGCAGCTAAAGCAAGAGTCAGGCGCATAAAGTTCCTCGTCCAAGACATATAGTTTCATCGGACACTAGCGGCGCTCGCCCGCGCGGCCAAGTGAATATGCATGATGGCAAACGTAGAGCTAATGCCTTTTAACGGCGCGATAAAAATAGGACCGCGCGGGCCTTTCCCACATTGTTCTGCGGTGCTTCAATCGCCGGTAATATGGCACGGGCGCCCCGCCAATGGCCGTATTCTTCTTGGACGACGCGTCGGCGGCGCCCTTCACGCGCAGCGACTTCTGGGGGGAAAACGAGTGACAAGCTTGACAAGTTGCGCCGCTCCCTCCGCGCGGCGGGCATGGCGGGCGTTGCGTCGCGGGGGCGGGGCTGCTAGCCGCGCCCGCGTCATCCCCTCGCCAAAGGTACAGCCATGTCCGATTCCATAAAGCGCGTCGTCCTCGCCTATTCGGGCGGTCTCGATACCAGCGTCATCCTGAAGTGGCTGCAGGTTACCTATGGCTGCGAAGTGGTGACCTTTACCGCTGACCTCGGGCAAGGCGAGGAACTTGAACCCGCGCGCGCCAAGGCCGAGCTGATGGGGATCAAGCCCGAGCATATTTATATCGACGATCTGAAAGAGGAATTCGTCCGCGACTTCGTCTTCCCGATGATGCGCGCCAATGCGCGGTACGAGGGCGATTACCTGCTTGGTACCAGCATCGCGCGGCCGCTGATTTCGAAGCGGCTGGTCGAGATCGCCAGGGAAACCGGCGCCGACGCCGTGGCACACGGCGCGACGGGGAAGGGCAATGATCAGGTCCGGTTCGAGCTGTCGGCCTATGCGCTGAACCCCGACATCAAGGTGATCGCGCCGTGGCGCGAATGGGATCTGACCAGCCGCACCGCGCTGATCGCCTGGGCCGAACAGCACCAGATTCCGGTGCCGAAGGACAAGCGCGGCGAAAGCCCGTTTTCGACCGACGCCAATTTGCTGCACACCTCGAGTGAGGGCAAGGTGCTCGAAAATCCGTGGGATGAGACCCCGGACTATGTCTATTCGCGCACCGTCAATCCGGAGGATGCGCCCGACACCCCTGAATATATCACCGTCGATTTCGAGCGCGGTGATGGCGTCGCGCTGAACGGGCAGGCGATGTCGCCTGCAACCTTGCTTGCGGCGCTCAACGACCTTGGCCGCAAGCACGGCATTGGCCGCCTCGACCTCGTCGAGAACCGCTTCGTCGGCATGAAGTCGCGCGGCATGTACGAGACGCCAGGCGGCGAGATTTACGCGCGCGCCCATCGCGGTATCGAAAGCATCACCCTCGATCGCGGCGCCGCGCATCTCAAAGACGAGCTGATGCCGAAATATGCCGAGCTCATCTACAACGGTTTCTGGTTCGCCCCCGAGCGCGAAATGCTGCAGGCGGCGATCGACCATAGCCAGGAAAAGGTCAGCGGCACCGTCCGGCTCAAGCTCTACAAGGGCAATGCGAACGTCGTCGGCCGCAAGTCGCCGAATAGCCTATACAGCGAACGCCATGTGACGTTCGAGGATGACGCCGGCGCCTATGACCAGAAGGATGCTGCGGGCTTCATCAAGCTCAACGCGCTGCGCCTGAAGCTGCTCGCCAAACGCGATCGATAGGAAGACGCCGATGCGCTTGTTCGATTTTTCGTCATGGCAAAGCATCGGGACGACATTGCTGGGGCTGGCGCTTTTCACCCTGATCGGGGTCGGCATCCGGCTGATGGTGATGATGACCATCCAGCAGCGCCGCGAACGGATGAACCGCCAGATCAACGAGCGGCTGCGCACGTTGATGGCGGCGTACAAGACGCTGGGCGGTTCCTTCACCGGTGACCTGACGGTCGATCCGCGGCATCTACGCGATAGGCGGCGAGCTGTGCCCGTCGAGGGCGAGGCCGCGCCGCCGATCGACTTGTCGGGCGAAGCTGCGAACGGCGATTCGAGCGAAGGCGAATCGGACCGACCACGCCGGATCCGCGATGCGGTCGAAGCGGCGCTGTCCGACATCATCCTGCTCGGCACCGAAGACCAGGTGCGGCTAGCCAGCCGCGCCGCGCGCGAACTGGCTGATGGGCGGCCCGTGCATGTTCACGACCTGGTGATCGCGCTGCGCGATTTCATTCGTCAGGCGCTCGATCTCGATCCGGTGCCTGACGACGTTGTCATCCCGTTGCAAGGTCCGACCCGCCCATCGAGCGGCGGCGGCAAGGGCGGCGGTTCGGGGCGCGATCGAGGAGGCGGCGGCGGTGGACGCGGTGGCGGGATGAGCGGCGGCGGGGTCGGTATGGCCGGCGGGCTTGGTGTCGCCGGGGGTGCAACAATTGCCGGGGGGGCTGCTGATGCGGCGGGCGGTGAGGCTGTCAATGAAACGCAACCAAAATGAAGGGTTAGCATGACAGACGGACCTACGCTAAGGCGCGATTCGTGACCGCGACCCGCTTTTTCTCCGACAATGCTGCAACGGTTCATCCGGTGGTGATGGAAGCGATGGCGGCTGCCAACCATGTCGACACCGCTTATGACGGCGATGCGCTGAGCCAGTCGCTCGACGCGAACTTTTCTGAGTTGTTCGAGACGGACTGCGAGGTCGTGTGGATCCCCACCGGCACCGCCGCGAACAGCATCATCCTCGCCCATTTTGTCCGGCCGTGGCAGGGCATCCTCTGTTACGAGGAAGCGCATATCGAGGTCGATGAGTGCGGCGCCCCGACCTTTTATTCGGGCGGTGCCAAGCTGATGACACTGCCCGGGCGCGGCGCCAAGATCGACGCCGAAGCGTTGAAAGCGCGGATTGCGGGGATTCGCAAAGATGTCCATCAGGTCCAGCCCGCGGCGATCAGCATCACCAACGCGACCGAATATGGCCTCGTCTGGCGCGCCGACGAGATTGGCGAGATCAGCCAGATTGCGCGC
This sequence comes from Sphingopyxis sp., assembly GCF_019459305.1. Classification (GTDB taxonomy): domain Bacteria; phylum Pseudomonadota; class Alphaproteobacteria; order Sphingomonadales; family Sphingomonadaceae; genus Sphingopyxis. The sequence goes on from NZ_JAIBES010000154.1 coordinate 29,646, forward strand.
GCCAATGGCATGAAACTGCATATGGACGGCGCCCGCTTCGCCAATGCCGTCGCTTATTTGGATTGCGCCCCTGCCGACGTGACCTGGCGCGCCGGGGTCGATGCGCTGTCGTTCGGCTTCACCAAAAATGGCGCGATGATGGCTGAGGCGATCGTCTTTTTCGGTGGCAGCGGCGGGCCGGGCGTGCGCGAGCTCAAGAAGCGCGGCGGCCATTTGCTCAGCAAGGGGCGGTTCGTGGCGGCGCAGATTCGCGCAATGCTGAACAATGACCTGTGGCTCGACAACGCCCGTGCCGCCAACGCCGGGGCAGCGACCCTTGCGGCGGCGTGCGGCGACCGGCTGATGCACCCGGTCGAGGCGAACGAGTTGTTCGTGCGCCTGACCGCCGCCGAAGCCGCAAAACTGCGCGGCGCCGGGTTCGATTTTTACGACTGGGGCGAAGGCGCGGCGCGTCTGGTCGTCAGCTGGGATCAAGACGCCGACGCAGTCGCGCCGTTTGCGGCCGCGATCGCGGCGCTATGAGCGCGCCGCCGAGCCTGCTGACGCCGCGCGTATTATTACCCTTTCTCTTCGTCACCCTGATCTGGGGATCGACGTGGATCGTGATCACCGGGCAGCTAGGCGTCGTTCCGCCCAGCTGGTCGGTCGCTTACCGCTTTTTCGTCGGCGCCGCCGCGATGTTCGCTTATGCGGCGTGGCGCGGCGAACGGTTGACGCTGTCGGGGTACGGTTGGGGATTTGCCGCCTTGCTGGGGACGGCCCAGTTCGCGTTCAATTTTAACTTCGTCTATCGCGCCGAACTTCACATCACCTCGGGACTAGTCGCGGTGCTGTTCGCGCTCTTGATCGTCCCCAACACCTTGCTCGGGCGCGTGTTCCTGAAGACCAAGGTCGAGGGCCGTTTCCTGCTCGGCGCCGGGATCGCGATCGTCGGGGTGGGGATGATGATCCTTCAGGAATATCGCGCCGCCGCCGTTGGTGCTGCCGAAGTGCTGATCGGCACCGCGCTGACCCTATGCGGCGTTATGAGCGCATCTGCTTCCAATGTGATGCAAGGGAGCAACATCGCGCGCGCGCAGTCGATGGTGGTGATGATCGCCTGGGCGATGCTGTTTGGTGCAGTGGGCGACGCCGTTTTCGCATGGGTGACCATCGGCCCGCCGGTGATCGAGCCGACATCCGCCTATCTAGTCGGTGTGCTGTATTTGGGGGTCATTGCCAGCGCGGTGACCTTCCCGCTGTACTTCAACATCATCCGCGCCGTCGGGCCGGGGCAGGCGGCATGGTCGAGCGTGCTGATCCCGATCATCGCGATGGGCTTTTCGACGATATTCGAAGGGTATCGCTGGGCGCCGCTGTCGATCGGTGGCGGCGTGGTTGCGCTGATCGGGCTGGTGATCGCGGTGGCCAAGCGGCCCGAGCGGCCTTCGGTCAGCGGGAACATGGTAGCGGTTCCGGTCGACGCCGATTAGCGCCAGACGCTAACCCGCGCTGATCCGTTCGATGTCGGCGCCGACCGCCTGAAGTTTCTCTTCGAGTCGTTCGTAGCCGCGATCGAGGTGATAGACGCGGTTGACCTCGGTCGTCCCTTGCGCTGCCAGACCGGCAATGATCAGGCTCATCGAGGCGCGCAGGTCGGTCGCCATCACCGGCGCGCCGACGAGGTGGTCGACGCCGCGCACCACGGCGCTGCGACCGCGCACATCAATGTCGCAGCCCATGCGCGCCAGTTCGGGGACGTGCATATAACGGTTCTCAAAGATCGTTTCGGTGAACAGGCTGGCGCCCTTGCCGAGGGTCGCCATCGCCATGAACTGCGCCTGCATGTCGGTGGCGAAGCCGGGATAAGGCGCGGTCGACAGCGTGACAGGTTCGGCGCGGCCCGACATGGCGACGCGAATGCCACTCTTGGTTTCCTCGACTGTGGCGCCTGCCTGACGCAGTGCGCTCAGCGTCGCTTCCATTTCGCTGGCCTTGGCGCCGACCAGTTCGACATCGCCCTCGGTGATCACCGCGGCGCAGGCATAGCTGCCCGCTTCGATACGGTCGGCCATGACGCGGTACGTCGCGCCGTGCAGGCGATCGACGCCCTCGATGATGAGCGTTTCGGTACCGATGCCGTCGATATGCGCGCCCATCGCAACCAGGCAGTTGCACAGGTCGACAATCTCGGGCTCGCGCGCGGCGTTCTCGAGCACGCAAGTGCCTTTGGCCAGTGACGCCGCCATCAGCGCATTTTCGGTCGCGCCGACGGAGACGACGGGAAAGGTGAACTTGCCGCCCGCAAGGCGTCCGCCGGGGGCGACGGCCTTCACATAGCCCGAGGTCAGCTCGATCTGGGCGCCAAAAGCTTCGAGGGCTTTTAGGTGCAGGTCGATCGGGCGGTTACCGATCGCGCAGCCGCCGGGCAGTGACACCGTCGCCTCACCAGCGCGCGCGAGCAGCGGCCCGAGCACGAGGATCGAAGCGCGCATCTTGCGCACGATGTCGTAGGGCGCGACGGTCGATGTGAGCGTCGTCGTCCGCGCGGTCATCACGCGGCCGAAATCTTCGGGCCGCGACCCCTCGATCGTCGTCGAGCAACCGAGCTGGTTGAGCAAGTGGCCAAAGCCGTCGACATCGGCGAGCCGCGGCAGGTTGCGCAGGGTCAGCGGCTCGTCGGTGAGCAGCGCGCACGGCAGCAGGGTCAGCGCCGCATTCTTGGCGCCGGAGATGGGGATACGGCCCTTGAGTCGCTGGCCGCCGCGAATGACGATTTGATCCATCGGCTGTCTTTAGCGCACGGGCGCAGGCGCGCAAGCGCGCACCTTTCGCCGTGGCTTTCCGGTTGGAAATGTGAAACTGTCGCGGCTGGGTTAGAGTTCTGCAAAGGCAGTGCGAACCGAGCAGACTTTTCAGGGGGGAGAAGGTCATGCGTAATAGTCTCGTCACGATCGCTACGTCGTCGGCATTGATCGCCAGCCAGCTGGTTGTCCCGGCGATGCCGCAGTCAACCTACCCCTATCCGCAGCCAGGTGGGCCACAGATACAGCCGCCGCGACCGGGGTATCAGGGCTATGCGGGAACGCTCCGCTGTGAATCGCGGAATAACAAGATCCAGCGCTGCAACGTCCGCACTGACAATCGCGTCGATCTGTTGCGCGTGATCGGCGGTGGCTGTTCGAAGGGGCGCGATTGGGGGTTCACTGCAAACCAGATCTGGGTGTCGGGCGGCTGCCGCGCCGAATTCGGTTTTGGCTATGCGAGCGGCGGTGGTTATCCGACGCCCTTGCCGCAACCTGTCGATGATTATGCCGGAACGCTGCGCTGTGAATCGCGCAGCAATCGCTATGAGCAATGCAATGTCCCCACCAGCAACCGCGTCGATCGGCTGCGCAAGCTCGGCGGCAAATGCAACGCCGGGCGGCAGTGGGGTTACACCAACGATTATATCTGGGTGAACAACGGCTGCCGCGCGGAATTTGGCTATGGGTACCGCAATGTGCGGCCGATCGAGCGCGAAAAGAACAAGGGGCCGAGCACCGGACTGATCATTGGCGGCATCGTGGTGGCTGGCGGTTTGCTGGCATTGCTCGCCAGCCAGAAGAAAAAGAAGGCCGAAACCGCAGCGCCTGACAGCGGCGAGGCGACATATCCCGCCGGTCCGCCAGCGAAGTTGAGCGCCAATCTGAGCGGCTTGCCGAGCGCGTCCCGCCCGTCGGTGCAGAATTGCATGACTGATGCGGCGCGGCAGATCGGGGTGACTGGCGGCACGCGTCTGTCTTATGACAAGCTGGTCTCGCTCGAACAGGGCAATGGCGGCTGGCGGATCCGTGCGGCGATGACCGCGACCTACCCCGACGGCGCGCGTCCGATCGAAATCTATTGCCGCGCGACGCCGAGCGACATCATTCAACTAGATTTCAGCTGAGGCAAGAGGCGGCTGCCCCCGCGTGAGCGAGGGCGGCGAGGTGATAGTCAGGCGAGTGCCTCTTCGATCTGACCAAGCCGGTCTTTCCCAAAGAACATCGCATCGCCGACGAAGAAGGTCGGGATGCCAAACACCCCGCGGGCGACCGCGACTTCGGTGTTGGCGACGAGCTTTGCCTTGATCTCGGGCTCCTGCGTCCGCGCGAGCAGCGCTGGGCCATCGAAGCCATTCGCCGACAGGAAGGTTGCGACGACGTCGGCGTCGTCCATCTTCAGCCCGTCTTCCCACATCGCGCGGTTCACCGCGTCGACATAATCGTCGAGCACGCCCTCATCGTCGGCGACGATCGCGCCGCGCATGATGGTCAGCGTGTTGACCGGGAAATGCGGATTGAGGCGAAATTTCCCCAGGCCATGTTTTTCGATGAAGCGCCGCATCTCCAGATTTTCATAGGCCAGCTTGGCCGGCGCATCGGCATATTGGATCATTGGCGCCTTGTTGCCCGTCGCCTTGAAAACGCCGCCGAGCAAGCACGGCGTGATGAGCAGGTCAGCGCCGGTGCGGTCGAGTAGCTCGGGCAATGCCTTCATCGCCAGATAGGCGTTGGGGCTGCCAAAATCGAAAATCAGTTCGAGCGTCTTGGTCACCATTTTTCTCCCCAGGGGCGAAGGTCGAGTTCGTGCGTCCAGGCGCTCTTTGGCTGCTTGTGGAGCATCACATAATTGGCGGCGATGGCGGCCGGATTGAGGATCAGATCCTGCGCCTTGGCGTTTTCGAAATCGGGATGGCGGCTCTTGATGAATTCGGTGTCGATCGCGCCGTCGATGACGGTGTGCGCGACGTGGATACCCTGTGGCCCCAGTTCACGTGCCATTGCCTGCGCGAGCATCCGGAGCGCGCCTTTGGCGCCCGAAAAGGCGGCATAGCCCGACCCGCCGCGCAACGACGCGGTGGCGCCGGTGAAGATGATCGTGCCGCGCCCCCGTGGAGTCATCCGCTTTGCCGCCTCGCGCCCCATCAGGAAGCCACCAAGGCATGCCATTTCCCATACCTTGGTGTAAACGCGCACCGTCGTTTCGCTGATCGGGAAATTGACGTTGGCGCCAATGTTGAACACCGCGACCTCAATGGGGCCAACCTCGGCCTCAACCTGATCGAACAGCGCGATCATCGCCGCTTCGTCGCGTGCGTCGGCAGGAAAGGCGCGAGCCGACAAGCCGTCGTCGCGGATCGACTGCGCCAGCGCTTCGAGCTGATCGGCGTTGCGTTCGCGGCGGTTGACGCAGGCGGCCAGGCCTTCGGCTGCGAAGGCGCGGGCGATAGCGCCGCCGGTGGCGTCTCCGGCCCCGATGATGACGGCTGCGGGATTGGGCATGTGCGACTCTCCTCTTGCATCCGATAGTAACTATGATAATCATAGTGACAAGAGATTTTTGAAGACGCCAAAGGGAGCTGCGGTTGCGCGTAAGAACACCGTCATTGGGGGCGCTGCCGCGGCACCCCCGGTGGGGGTAACCCCCCGGGGTTTGGTTGGGGTGGGGGGCACTGGGGGGGGTTTGGGGGGGG
>NZ_JAIBES010000155.1 GCF_019459305.1 Sphingopyxis sp.
CCCCCATTGACCCCACCGCCACCCTGCCCCCCCGCCATCCCCACGGCGCCCCGAGCGACCCGTCGCTGGCTACCTATGTACAAAGGGGCCGCCCACCCGGCGGGCGCGCGCCCGACCAGGTTCTCGACAATCGCGCCGCCGAGGTCGTGGCTCTGCTCAACAGCGCGACCGCGATCACCACCGACGCATCGGGCCGGCTGGTCGTCACCAGCCCCGAAGGCACCAAGACGATCGACGCTCCGCTCGAAAATCTCGCGCTCTATGTTGCGCTGATGACCACCGGCACCATTCCTGGGGTCACTGATCTGCCTGGGACCGAGTTCGACCATCTGGTCGATGGCGTGCTGACGACTCAAGACATGGTCACCGCGACGAGCCTGATTGCCGGCGCCGCCGACAAATTCTCGACGCTGGCACCTGATGCGGTCGCCTACATGAATGCCATCCTCGGCGTCGAGACGCAGACCGCAGGCAGCGTGACCTGGTCCGATATCGATTACAGCAGCTACAATTACGATCGCTCGGACACCTACGGCGACGTCACCGCAACCGTGCTGATCAAGCAGCCCGACGGCAGCTACGTGCCGACCGAAGTCAACATCTTCGCGGCCGTTTTCGGGAGCGCGGATTACAGCGGCAGCGGCACCTTCAATGCTTTTGCGACCGCGGTCGACGATGCCCGGGCGATCATCAACTATATCCACGAATATGAAGTGCCGGCGGACTTGCCGGCCCCCCAGAATTGAGAGGACGAAGCGATGACCAACAACCGTTTTTCGAAACTGGCCCTTCCCGCTCTGGCGGGGGTGGTCCTTGCGTTGGGCGGATGCGCCACGACGAGCACGCCCTACCAGCCGGCCTCGGCGTCCAACAAGATCAAGGGCGGATATTCGGAAGTCCAGCTCGCGTCCGATCGGTACCGCGTCACCTTCGAGGGCAATAGCCTGACCTCGCGCGACACGGTGGAGGGATACCTTCTCTACCGGTCGGCCGACCTGACGCTTGCGCAGGGCTATGACTGGTTCTCGATCGTCCAGCGCGAAACCGAGCATCGCGTCGAACGTCGCGTCGAGCCCGATCCATTCTATCGGCCCTGGTACGGCTCGGCCTATGCCTATTGGTTGCCGGAATGGCGATATTATGGCCGGCCCTATGGCTGGCGCTCCTGGTATCCCTATGGCGGCGATCCCTTCTGGACGAGCCATATCGATGTGCGGACGGTCGAACAGTTCGAGGCGACTGCCGAAATCGTGATGCATCGCGGCCCGAAACCTGAGGGCAACGGAAAATCCTTCGATGCCCGCGACGTCGTGACAAAGCTGGGGCCGAAAGTCGAACGACCCCGACCCTGATCGCCAGCCTTTCTTTCCGACTTTGAAGAGGAGTAGTTATCATGAATCGCAAATGGATGGCGTCAACCGCCGCCGCGGTCCTGCTTGGAATCTTCCCGGCGGCAGCCAATGCTCAGCACGGATCGGGTGCTGGTACAAATTCACCTATACCGCCGGCGCCGCGCGGCGATCTCGACCGCACGCGCGACCGCCTGTGTGCACCCGGTGACATCTGCGATCAGGATCGCGATCGGATTCGGGACAAGGATCGGACCGATATGGACCGTGACCAGGATCGCCTGCGCGACAAGGACCGGACCGGTGACATGGATCAGGATCGTGACCGCCTGAATTCGTCGCAGGCCATCGACGACCAGCTTGCCCGCTTCAGCTTGCTCACGAGTGCCGAACGCATGCAATTCCGCGACGAAATGCGCGCGGCAACGACCGCCGAGGAGCGCGAGCGCATTCGCGCCCGGCATCAGGAGGCGATTGAGGCGCGTGCGCGCGAAATGGGAATCGATGCCCCTCCACGCATCGGCCGGGGCGCGGACTATGGAAACCGCTCGGGCTACATGCTGATGACGATGCTTACCGATCAGGAGCGCGCCGGGTTCAGGAGCCGCATGCAAGCGGCCGCAACCGAACAGGAGCGTCAGCGGATCCGCAACGAGCTTCGCGTCACAGCACAGCAGCGCGCGCGCGAACTGGGTGTCGAGGTGCCCGAATGGTACGGACGGGGGACGGATTCTCGTTAGCAAGGTGAGGAGCACTGGTCCGGCGTCAGGCAGCTGATCGCCGAACCGCTGTGGCAGACGCAACCGTGCAGCAGTTGGAGATGGTGATGCACCGGGGACCGAAGCCCGACGGCAATGGCAAATCGTTCGATGCCCGCAACCTACTGGCGGAGCTGGGCTCGAAAATCGAACGCCCCAAACCCTGATTGGCGACGCACTTGCCACAGATTCCTCGCCCAACCAACGCGCCCTTGTCGCAGCCGCAGGCGCCGCGGCGTGCGCGGCCCGGTGGCGGGTCGGGGGTGACAACATCGCGTCCGGAACAGCGCCGCGCGCTGTTTACCCGCCGCAAGGGCCGCGCGCCTGCCGCGCCAAGAAGCGAGACAAGAGCGCCGTGCGGCCGACCGTGCAAACGCGCGACCTCTTGCGGCTTCTGCCGGCGCCAGGGTGCGCGCATTCGAGGCCGCGCTCATTTTACCCGCCAACTAGGTATGTTCCCCGATATTTCAGCGCGATCCCGCATTCTACAGCAGTGACAGGAGGACATTCATGGCCATCGATGTTCTGAATATTTCCCCGATGTCATCGGCCGGTCGATTCTGGTCGGCGTGGCACGAAAGCTGGCGCATTCCGACATCGCTCATCAACCAGTGGTGGTACTCGGCGGCCACAATGTGGTTGCCGCACAGTCATGATCACCGGCCGCACGGCGACCATGACCAGCTTTCGGTGCCGGACGCGCTTGGCGCCGAAACCGCGCCAACGCTTTTTGCGTGATCGACGTCCGACGATTATTTCCCTGCCTTACCGCCTCGCTTTCGTGCGTTTCAGATCGTCGTCGCGCCGCCGCTCCTCAGGTGCGCAACGATAGCATGTCGGCGATATCCAGCCATCGACCCATGTGGTTCAATCCAGCGTCCTTGCCATGATCCGCGAACTCGCACTCTCGACGGTCATGGTCACCCTCACGGTAGCGATCCATGGGGCCGGCCTCGTCCTGCTGACCCAATTGTTACGGCTGGAAGCCAAACATGAAGAATCGGGGCATCTCCACCCCGCATCGCTGCGCGGCTGGGTAACGCTGCTCTTCGCCGTGCTGGCGCTGGTCGGCACACATGGTGTCGAAATCTGGCTCTACGCTTTTCTGTATCTCGCGATCGGAGCCATCGAGACCTTGCGCGATGCGGTATATTTTTCAACCATCACTTATGGGGCGATCGGTTATGACGATGCGGTGATGGCCGAACGATGGCGGCTCGTTTCAGCGATCGAAGGCATCAACGGTATCCTGATGATCGGCTGGTCGACAGCTTTCCTCATCAGGATTGTTGGCTTGTTGCGAAAGGTGTGAAGCACCGGCAGTGTTTCACCGCGCACGCACCGATGCGCCATCGTCGAGCGATGCGGGTGGATTCATCACCACCTCGTCGCCAGCGCGGAGTCCCGCAGTCACCTCGCCATAAGCGTCGTTGATATGACCGAGTGTGATGGACCGTGCTACCGCCCGCCCCTTTGCGATCACAAAAACCTGCCAACCGCCGTCGATCCCGCGGAACAGTGCACCGATCGGCACACGTAACGCGTCGGGCCGGCTCCACCGAATGATTGTCGCATCGACCTGAAAGCCATGACCCAGGCGGGCCGCATCCCGATCCGGAAGGTCATCGAAGCGGACGATGACATTGACCCTCTGCTCCTCGATACCAAGCGCGGATATTTTGAGCCGCCCGAAAGGCTCGACGCGTTCGACATGACCGATTAGCGGCTGCGATCCGCCCCATTGTGTGACCTCGACGCGGTTGCCTGCGGTCACCTGGACCGCCTCGCGCGAAAGCAGATCCACGACCAGTTCGATCCGCCGCGGATCGCCGATCGTCACCAGCGGGCTCGCTTCGGCGATCACGCCTTCACTTTCGGTAATCACCGACAGAACTGAGCCGCCTGCCGGGGCGCGGATCGGAACGCCGCCGCTCGCGCTGCCGACCGGCTGCGCGAGCGCGGCCCGCAGCCGCGCGGCTTCGGCGCGGCTCTGGGCCAGCATCGCCTGGCCGGTGGTCGCCCGGGTGCGCGCTGCCTCGAGCTGCGCTTTCGCCACAAAGCCTCTCGCCGCAAGCTGCTCGGCGCGGCGAAGGTCATTTTGCGCCTGCGCCAGGGACGCATCAGCGCCCTGCACGGCCGCGGTTGCCGCCGCGAGCGCGGCGAGCAATTCCTGGCGGCTCCGCGGATCGAGCGGTGCGGCCGGTCGGCCGCTCATATGCGCGATCAGCGCACCTCGCTCGACGCGGTCGCCGGGCTCGAGTTCGATACGGGAAAGATAACCGGTGACCGGCGCCGCAACGATATAATAATCGACCGCGCGGGTAATGCCGTCATCAGTCACGCCCACCGACATCGCGCCGCGTGTCACGCGCGCCGTATCGACAGTTTGCGGCGTCGGCCAGAAAGCAAAGACCAGCCCGCCAACCAGCAACGCTGCCACCAAAAGCGCCCATCGCCAGCGTTTGACCATCTTGCCCATCATTCGCGTCCCTTCAATACCCGCACCATATCGAGACCGAGAACTCGCCGTGCGACAATTGCTGCGGTTGCGAGTGCCGCTGTGAGCACGATCAGGATCGCATAGCCGTAGGTTGAGCGCGCTGGCGCAAAGGGCAGGCGGAACAGGTCGGAGCTGAACATGGCGGTCATCAGCTGGGCCATCCCAAAGCCGATCAAACATCCCAGTGGCACCGCAGCAACCACCAGCAGCGCCAGTTCGCCGAGCAATACGATACCGACTTCGCTGCGGTGATAGCCGAGGACGCGTAGCGTCGCGAGTTCATGCGCGCGTTCGGAAAAGAGGATGCGCGCGCTGTTGTAAACCACGCCGACGGTGATCGCCGAGGCGAAGCCGATGTAGAAAAAGAGCATCGTGAACAGGTTGTCGTCAATCATCCGCTCGAACAGCCGTAGTGCCGCGTTGCGCTCGCTAACGCCGAGCACGACGGGCATATCCTTCAGCAGATTGAGAACTTCCTGCCGTGCCGCGGGATCGATACGGATCAGGGCGGCGCCAACGGGGGAGGCGTCGCGCACGAGGGCATCAAGGGCCGCCGCACTCGCATAGGCGCGCGCGCCGACAAATTCGTCGACGATACTCCCGACGGGCATGAGCAATTGCGTGCGCCGGCCCCCGAGAAGTTCGACCTCGACGCGGTCGCCTGCGCGCACACCGAGCTTGTCGGCGAGCTGACGGCTCAGCATCAAACCAGCAGTCGGCAGGGCAATTTCGCGCCCGTCGCGATCGATACGTGCAGACAGCTGGGGATTGTCACCCGTTGCCTCGATCGCGGTGCGCTCGGTCCGGTTACCCAATCGCAGTTTGACCGCGACCGCGCGGGTCGGCTCGACCCGCATGACCCCGGGAAGCTGGGCCAGCGCGAAAATGGCGTCCTGGCCACGCGGCTCGGTGAAGGTCACCATGAGGTCGTAGCGTTGCGCCCGAAAAAAGAAGGAATCGAGCATGGTTCGGCTCGAATCGACAAATTGCATCGTCGCGAACAGCAGCCCCATCGAAAGCGCGACGCCGAATGCGGTCATCGCCGAACGTCCCGGCCAGCGGGCAATGTGGCGCAGGATCATATGACCGATCACCGAAAAGTGGGCGCGATTGCCGAGGCGTTCGATCAATCCCGCGCGATAGACCGGCGGCGGCGGCGGCGCCATCGCGACCGCCGGACTCAGCCGGATCGCATCGCGCATCCCGCCGAGCGCGCCGAAGCCCGCGGCGGCGGCGGCGAGGCCTGCCGCACCGAGGATGACGACGGGCGAAACATGATAGCGAAGGATGGGAAAGCGATAATATTCGGCATAAAGACTGGTCATCCCGCGGCCCATCCATATGCCAGCAAGCGTGCCGAGCACGATCGCCAGGGCCGCGATCGCGAGAGCAAATTTCAGATAATGCCATCCGACCGCCCGGTCCGAATAGCCGAAGGCCTTGAGGAGCCCGATGAGGGTTCGTTCGGTCCGGATCATCCGCCCGAGGACGATATAGACGAGGAACGTTGAGACGATCAGAAACACTGGCGGGATGACGCGGGTCATCGCTTCGAGCTGCATCAGTTCATTGTCCAGAAATGCGTGGCTGACATGGTCGGTCCGCCCATAGGCGCCAGTACCGCCAAATGGTGCAAGAAGCGTATCGAGCTGCCGGATCACCTCGGCTTCCGACGCCCCGCGCTCCAGTGTCAGCGCGATACGTGTAATCGCGCCGGTTCGGTCAGTAGCCGCCTCGAGCGCCTTCGTGTTCATCCAGAAGATGCCAAAACGGTTGTTGTCGGGAATGAGGTCGCCCGGCGCGATCGCATAGACATAGTCTGGAGCAAGCCCGATGCCGACGATCTTGATCGACTGTCGGCGACCATAGATGATCGTTTCGAGCCGGGTACCGAGTGGAAAGCCATTGGCCTCGACAAAGGCTTCGTCCGCGATCACTTCGCCGGGCTGGCCGGGATCGGGGAGCCGTCCGGCACGCAAGGTCAGGCGGTTGAGCGCGGGGCGCCGCTTGTCCTCCAGCGAAATGACAAGCGCGCGCGCCGGCGCGCTGCTCCCGGGAAGCTCAAGCGTCGCATATTGACGGATCGCGCCTTCGGCACGCCGCACCTCGGGGATAGCGGCGACGCGCGCGACGATACTGCGCGGGGCGCGCGTCATGTCGGCAAAAACGTCGGCAAAGGCGCTCTCGGCATAATAAGCGTCGCGGGTTTCGGTCAGCGAGCGATGAACACCGAGTGACAGAACGAAAGTTGCGCTCGCCGCCGCGAGTACCAGCGCGATGGCGAGGACCTGCCCGCGCATGCGCCACAGATCGCGCATAAGCTTGCGATCGAGCGCCTTCACCACGTTATCTCCGCCGGATCGATCGGCGCGGCGTTTTGCTCGACGCGCGCGATGCTGCCGTCGAGAAAATGAAACACCCGGTGCGCCATCGCTGCGATGCCGACATTGTGGGTGATGATGACCGCGGTCGTGCCCAGCGAGCGGTTGGCTTGCGCGAGCGTCTCGAGCACCCGCACCCCCGTGCTGCTGTCGAGCGCGCCGGTTGGTTCGTCGCAGAGCAGCACGCCGGGCTGTTTGGCGATCGCGCGCGCAACCGCAACCCGCTGTTGCTCGCCGCCGGACAGCTGCGCGGGATAATGGTCGCGGCGATCGCCGAGGCCGACGAGACCGAGCGCGTCCGCGGCAGCCATCGGGCGTTCGGCGATATCGGTGACGAGGCGGACATTTTCCTCGGCGGTCAGGCTGGGGATCAGATTATAGAATTGGAAGATGAACCCGACCTCTGCACGCCGGAAACGGGTCAACTGGGCATCGTCCATCGCAGTTAAATCACGATCGCCATAGAGGAGCGTGCCCGACGTTGGGCGGTCAAGGCCGCCGAGGATGTTGAGCAACGTCGATTTGCCGCTGCCCGAAGGGCCAAGCAAAACGAGAATTTCGCCGGCAGGAATGACGAGATCGACCCCGCGCAGCGCATGCACCTCGGTCTCCCCGGTCCGATACACTTTGGCGAGACCCGAGCAGCGAAACGCGGGCGTTTGGCCATCGCGTGCCGCCCCCTTCATCGTATCGATTCCAGCCAGCCCAGTTCGCGGATCGCATTGCCAATCACTGTCGCTAGCGGGATCGTCGCTACCGGCCCCGGAACCGAATCGCTGGTACAGAGGCGCGCGACGCCCGCGGCATACAATCGCTCGAGGTCGGCCGGACCGGCAAGGCAATGGGTCGCGGCGGCCTCGACACGCCCGGCGCCCGAGGCCCGGAGCAGCGTGGCGCAAGCTATCAGGGTCGAGCCGCTCGACACGATGTCGTCGATGATGACCGCCACCCTGCCGTCAACCCGCGCAGCCTCCGGCAGGCGCAGCACGACGTCGCGGTCGCCGCGGCGACATTTTTCCGCAACGATCATGTCGAGATTCAACCGGGCCGCGATCCTCTCGACCCACGGCGCTGATTCGCGGTCGGGTCCGATCAACAGTGTTCCCGGTTCCATGTCGCGGGCGAGCGCGGCGGCGAGCGCAGGCGCCGCCGAAACCGCGACCACTGGTATGGCGGGAACAACCTGATCCAACGCCGCAATGCGATGAAGATGCGGGTCGACGGTAACAAGGCCATCGAAATGTTCGGCGATGAGCTCGCCGATGACGCGCTGGCTGATCGCTTCGCCGGGGTGAAAGGCCACGTCCTGCCGCATGTAGCCGAGATAGGGCGCGACGAGCATCACGCGCCTGGCGCCGCTCGCGCGCAGGGCGGCGGCAGCGAACAATATTTCGACAATCTTGACATTGGGGTCGTTGAGCGACCGGAATAACAAGGCCGTTTCGGCGACGGCAGGGACGGGAGGAATCCGGACAAGGCTTTCGCCATCCGGAAAGGCGCGGCGCTCGATCCCATGCGCCGCAATGCCGAGGTTCCCGGCCAGCGCTCGCGCTTGTTCGTCGCCGTCGCAAAACGCGAAGACTGCCGCGCTCATGTCGCCACCGAATAGGCTGGCGAGGCGGCGGCAAGCTCGCGCGCGAATGCCAGACCTGCTGCCGATTCGGCGTGGATGCGAAACAGGACATCGCCTTGAAGGACCCGATCGCCCACTTTGCGGAGCAGATCAATCCCCGCGCCTTTGTCCATCGGCGCGCCCGCCGCGCGCGCGATCCGTGCGATGAGGTGACAGTCGATCGCCGCCACTGACCCGCGTTGATCGGCGCGGACATCATATTCCAGCGCGCCCAACTCGGGGGCAACAGCACGGCGGCCCTGGGCGTCAATGATCCGCTCCATCGCCGCCAACGCTGCTCCCGATTCCAGAAGCACGCGCGCGCGCGCCAATCCGGCGCCGCCTTCGAGATCGGGATCAAATTCAAGCACCCGTCCGGCGAGCATCAACGCGCGCTCGCGAAGATCTGCCGGGGCGGCGGGATCGTTGCGAAGCACCGCCATCACGTCGCGTGCCTCGAGAACCGGGCCGACACCGCGGCCGACCGGTTGGGAACCGTCGGTGAAGACAATGTCGAGGATGAGGCCGAGCTTGCGCCCGACATACTCGAAAAGTTTGCGCAGCCGGACCGCTTCCGCTTGCGAACGCACCTTGGCGGTCGGCCCGACCGGAATGTCGATCAGGAGATGTGTCGATCCGGCGGCGAGTTTTTTGGAGAGGATCGAGGCGACCATCTGGTCGAAGGTATCGATACGCAGCGGGCGTTCGACCGAAATCAATATGTCGTCGGCGGGCGAAAGATTGACCCGGCCGCCCCAGGCCAGCACGGCATGTTCACGCTCCACAACGGCTTTGAGCTTGGCGGCGGACAGGTCCACCGACGCAAGCACTTCCATCGTATCGGCAGTGCCCGACGGCGAAGTGATCGCACGCGACGACGTCTTGGGCATGACGAGCCCGTGCGCGGCAACAATCGGTACGACGATCATCGAGGTGCGATTGCCGGGGATGCCGCCAATGCAGTGCTTGTCGACGATCGCGCCCGGCGGCCAGTGCAGCCGCCGCCCCGCGTCGGCCATCGCCCGGGTCAGCGCGAGCGTTTCCTGGGTCGTCATGAAGCCGGCACATGCTACCAGGAAGGCGCCGATCTCCATCGGCGAATAGCGATAAGCCACAATATCGCGGATGATTTCCCCGATTTCGGCGTCTTCGAGCGTATCGCCATCGATCTTTCGGCGAACGAATTCGAGGCTATGCGGCGGAGGCGCCTGCCGAACGCTGACCTCGGCCCCGTCCGGCAGGCCGAGCCGACGAAAGGCCTGTTCGCCGAGCCCGATTTCACCCGGAGCGAGCAATCTCTCGTCATCGACGATCGCCAGCGTCGCAAGAATTGATGCGGTGCAGTCGCCAATTGCGACCTTGCGCATCGCCTGGAACTGCTCGGGCGCAAACTCGCCCCCGGCCCGCAGCAGAAAGGCCGTGTTTTCCGGATGGGTATCGATCGCAACGCGGCGGATTTTCATCCGGCGCTCGCTTCTACCAGCCGGTGCTGCGCCCCTGCGACAAGGGCGGCAGCGGGCGGACAGGTTCGCAGGGGGTTCGGCATCGGACGGGGATAGCAGCCGGGTCCCGGTAGCCGAATCAGGACTATTACGTATCGGCGCCGCGCTCTAATCCGCTGTCAGGGCACCGCAGCGGATCGCTAGGGCGCGCCGCACGCCTCGCACAGAGCGGCGATGATACGCTGCATCTTGGGATCGGCAAGCGTATAAAAGCGTGTCTGCGCCGCACCGCGCAGCGACACGATGCCTTGTTTTCGCATGCGCGCCAGATGCTGTGAAACCGCCGACTGCGACAGGCCGGACATCTCGGTCAGCTCGCCCACCGACACCTCGCGCGCGTCCATCTGGCACAGCATCAGCAGGCGCTCGGGATTCGCGAGCAGTTTCAGATAGTCCGCCATCTCATGCGCATCCCGCTTCAGGATCGAGAGGTCGGTCGGCTTGGTCATGGAGAGAGACTTCCTTCGCGGCCATCGTCGCGCAGGACGATGTAGATCGCGGGAATAACCAGCACGGTCAGCAGTGTCGAGGAGGCAAGCCCGAACAGCAAAGATATGGCGAGTCCCTGGAAAATGGGATCGGTGAGGATCGTGGCAGCGCCGATCATCGCCGCCGCCGCCGTCAGCACGATCGGCTTGAAGCGGATCATCCCTGCTTCGAGCAAGGTATCGCGCAGCGGCTTGTCCGGGGCCTTCGCATGATTGATGAAATCGACGAGCAGGATCGAGTTGCGCACGATGATCCCGGCGAGAGCGATGAATCCGATCATCGAAGTGGCGGTAAAGGGCGCGCCGAACAACATGTGTCCGAGCACGATGCCGACGAGCGTCAGCGGAATGGGGGTCAATATGACGAGCGGAATCTTGAAGTTCCTGAACTGCCCGACGACCAGCACATAGATGCCGAGCAGGGCCACCATGAAGGCGGCGCCCATGTCACGGAAGGTCACCCAGGTGATCTCCCATTCGCCGTCCCACAGCAGCGTCGGCACCTGTTCATTGCCTGGCTGGCCATTGAAGCGAATGACGGGCTTTTCCATGCCGTGCGCTTTCCAGTCGAACGCCTCGATCGCGTCATCGACCGCAAAGATGCCATAGATGGGGGCTTCATAATCGCCGGCGAGTTCGGCCGTGACCATGTCGGCGGCGCGCCCGTTGCGGCGGAAGAGCGCGGGCGACCCCGCCTCCTCGTGCACGTCGACGATCTCGCCAAGCTGTACGAGCCGTCCGCCCGGCCCCATGCTGGCGACCGGGGTTGCGGCGAGGCCGGCACTCCACGTCCTTTGCGCCTGGTCGAGCGCGACGCGGATCGGGAGCGGATCGCGCCCATCGCCGCGCGGCGCATAGCCGACGATCTGCCCGCCGAGCAGCGCGCCGATGCTGTCGAAAAGCTGACGCTCCGAAATGCCATAGGCATCCATCCGCGCGCGGTCGGGGACGAGGCGCAGCCGCGGCCGGGCAACGCCGAAACTATTGTCGACATCCACGACATAGGGGATCGTGCGGAACAGCTTTTCGACCTGCTCGGCGGTCCTGCGCCGCGTCGCTTCGTCCGGACCATAGATTTCCGCGAGCATCGTCGCGAGCACCGGCGGTCCTGGCGGTGTCTCGACAACTTTGATCGACGCTCCGGCGGGGAGTGGCAGTGCCGCTTGCAACCGCTCGCGCAGGTCGAGCGCGATCGCATGGCTTGACCGGTCACGTTCATCCTTGGGGGCCAGCGTCACCATCACATCGCCCATCTCGGGACGGTTGCGCAGGAAATAATGGCGGACAAGGCCGTTGAAATTGAACGGCGCCGCGGTGCCGGCGTAAGCCTCCATCGCGTGCGCCTCGGGCAATTGCCGCGCAATCGCCGCGGCGGCGTCGAGTGTGCGCCCGGTCGCTTCGAGCGAGGTTCCTTCAGGCATGTCGAGGACGAGCTGCACTTCCGACTTGTTGTCGAAGGGGAGGAGCTTCACGGTCACCGCCTTGAAATAGAACATTGAGCAGGCAACGAGCGTCGCGGCGCCGACCGCGATCAGGAAGGTCCGCGCACTCTTTCGGTCGCGGATCACATGACGCGCGACGCGGCCATAGAGCGCGCCAAGCTTGCCGCCAGTCGCATGGTCTTCGTGGCCGTGCGCCAGCGTATTCCGCGCAAAGCGCACCATCAGCCACGGCGCGATGATCACCGCGACGAAAAAGGAAAAGAGCATCGCCGCCGACGCATTGATCGGGATCGGCGCCATATAGGGGCCCATCAGCCCTGACACGAAGAGCATCGGCAGCAGCGCCGCGACCACCGTCAGCGTCGCGACGATCGTCGGGTTGCCGACCTCGGCGACCGCATCAACCGTGGCGTCGATCCGGCTGCGCCCATCGGCCATCGCCCAGTGGCGCGCAATATTCTCGATCATCACGATCGCATCGTCGACAAGGATGCCGATCGAGAAGATCAATGCGAACAGGCTGACGCGGTTGATCGTGAAGCCCATCAGATTCGAGGCAAACATCGTCAGCAGGATCGTCGTCGGGATCACGACCGCGGTCACCGCCGCCTCACGCCAGCCGATCGCGAAGCCGATCAGGATAACAATCGACACCGTGGCGAGCCCGAGGTGGAAGATCAGCTCATTCGCCTTTTCGTTGGCACTCTCGCCATAGTTGCGGGTGACCGCGACATCGACGCCCGCGGGGATCAGACTGCCGCGCAGCGCCTCGACGCGTTCGACGACGGCATGCGAGACGTTGACCGCGTTGGCGCCCGAGCGCTTGGCGATGGCCAGGCTGACCGCGGGTGCCATCGACCAGCGATTTTCCGCTCCCCTTATCCAGCGCCAGGCGCGCGCCTGATCCTCGCCTGATCCCTGCTTTACCGTCGCGACATCGCGCAGATAGACGGGGCTGCCGTTGGCGCTGCGGATCGTGATCGTCGCCAATTGCTCGGCGCTGCGCACGGATTGGCCTGCAACGACAGCGGTCGCTTTTCCGGCTTCGCGCACCGTCCCGAGCGGAAAGCTGCGGTTGGCCTGACCGACAGCATCGATCAGCGCACCGAGCGACACCCCGTGCGCGGTCAGCCTGGCAGGATCAGGCACGACGCGGAGTTGCTCTTCCTGCCCCCCGGTGAGAAAGGTCAGCCCGACATCCTCAACCTTTGCGACCTCGGTCCGCAGTCTGCTTGCGAGCGCTCGTAACGCCTGCTCATTCCACTCGCCCGGCGCGCCGGGCTTGGGTGACAACGTCAGGACGACAATCGGCACGTCGCTGATGCCGCGCACGGTCACCTGCGGAGGTTGGACACCCACTGGAAGTTTGTCCATATTGGCCGACAGCCGCTCGTTGATGCGGATCGCGGCATCATCGGCGTCGGACCCGACCAGGAAACGCGCGGTTACCATCACCCGATCGTCTTCGGCCTGTGTGTATACATGTTCGACGCCGTCGACGCTTTTCACGATCGACTCCAGCGGTTTGCCGACCAGTTCAATCGCATCGCTTGCCGACAGACCCGGCGCGGCAACCATCAGGTCGACCATCGGCACGCTGATCTGCGGCTCCTCCTCGCGCGGGATCGTCATGATCGCGAGCAGCCCGACGAGGATCGCGGCGAGCAGCATCAGCGGGGTCAGCGGGCTCTGGATCGTAGCGCGCGTCAGCCGACCGGATATGCCAAGGCTCATGGACGCGTCCCGGTATGCGGCGCGATCAGCGTATCGCCGGCGGCGGCGCCCGAGAGGATTTCGATCCGAGCCGGATCGTCGATCGGCGCGATTTGCACCGGCACGCGCGACGTCGCCTCCTTGCCGACGCGGATCGTCACATAATCGATGCCATAGCGGGTTATCACAAAGCGGCGCGGCACGACCAGCGCCTGACGCTCGCCGACGGCGACGCGCGCGGTGACGCGGCGTCCGACCATGGCGCTCGCAAGCCCCGGCAATTGAACATCGGCTATCATCTGGCCGCCGGTTACCGAGGGATAGACGCGGCTGATCGTCGCGCGCGGCGCCACGGCTTTCGCATCATCGGCAAGCCCCGTCGCCAGCACCGCGCTCCCCACGCGCACCCTGCCCGCCAAGCTTTCGGGAAGCTCGAGGCGCAGCACCATCGGCCCCGACGTGATCGTTGCGATCGACGTGCCGGGTGCGACGGCCGATCCGGCAGGCACGGGGGCGACAAGTATGCGGCCCGCCGAGGGCGCGACGATCGCGCCCTGTCCCGCAACCGCGCCGACCGCCGATTGCTGGGCCTTGGCAGCGGCGACTTGTGCACGCGCTGCGCGCGCTGCCGCCTGCGCCTGGTCGAGACGCGCCTGCGCATAAACGCCGTTGGCGTGGAGATACTGGACGCGCGACAATTCGGCCTCAGCCTGCGCCGCCTGAGCCTGCGCCGCCGCTGCCTGGGCGCCGAAGGCCGCCCCTTCGTAACCGAGCCGATTGTCGACGACGCGGCCAATCACTTGTCCCTTGCGGACCAGATCGCCTTCGCGGACGGTCAGGCTTTCGAGGATGCCCGGAATGCGCGCGCGCGCATCGGCCATATCGATGCTGGTAACGAGCGCGCCCACGTCTTTCCATTCGGTAACGGCCGCAGATCGAAGAACCAGCGTCTCACCCTTTACCGTCGCCGCCGAATCGGGCGGCAAGGTTGCGCCGCCGCCGCACGCGGAAAGGGTCAAAGAAAGCGCGGCCACCGCCGCAGTCCGGATGAAGCGGAGAGGCACGGCGCTCACCCGGACACGAGGGATGGGCTGGCACGTTCTTGTGCGGGAATCTCCGTATATCGCAGGCAGTAGAACAGGCTCAACATGATGAAACTCCTCGGTTGGCCGACACGCTAGCCAGCAGCCCCAAAATTCGATATTGCTAATATTACGTAGTGCTAATATTATGCAACTATAATATTGCCTCGACCTGAGTGGTGTTCAATGACGCGCCGGGCGCAAGGAGAGAGAGTTATGGCATTGCCGCGGATCGTCGTTCTGGGTGCCGGGCTTGGCGGCACGATCGCCGCCTATGAAATTCGCGAGGCCGTCAAGGACAAGGCCGAGGTCATGGTGGTCTGCGACCAGGAAGATTACTGGTTCGTCCCGTCCAATCCCTGGGTCGCGGTGCGCTGGCGCGAGCCCGAGGCGATCCGCGTCCATCTGCCGCCGGTGATGACGCGCAAGGACATCGGCTTCACTGCGGTCGGCGCCAAACGCGTCCATCCCACGGACAACCAGCTCGAGCTGAATGACGGCTCTTTCGTCGACTATGACTATCTGGTCATCGCGACCGGCCCGAACCTCGCCTTCGACGAGATCGAGGGTTTCGGCCCCGACGCCAACACGGTGTCGATCTGCTCCACACATCATGCGTCTGCTGCGGCGGATGCCTTCGACCGCTTTTGCGAAAGCCCCGGCCCGATCGTCGTCGGCGCAGCGCAGGGTGCCTCCTGTTACGGCCCCGCCTATGAATTCGCGATGATCCTCGACACCGAGCTCAAGCGGCGCAAGATTCGCGACAAGGTGCCGATGACCTTCATTACCGCCGAACCCTATATTGGCCACCTCGGCCTCGACGGTGTCGGCGACACCAAGGGACTGCTCGAAAGCGAGTTTCGAAACCGCCACATCAAATGGATCACCAATGCGCGGGTCACCAGCTTCGAGCCTGGCATGGCGCATGTCGAGGAGGTCGCCGAGGACGGCAGCGTCAAGGCGAAACACGACCTGCCCTTCGCTTATTCGATGCTGCTGCCAGCCTTCCGCGGCGTCGACGCCGTGTTCGGGATCGAGGGCTTGACCAACCCGCGCGGCTTCATTCTCGCCGACAAACATCAGCGCAACCCGACCTTCGCCAATGTCTATTCGCTCGGCGTCTGTGTCGCGATCCCGCCGGTCGGCCCGACGCCGGTTCCCGTGGGCGTGCCCAAGACGGGATTCATGATCGAATCGATGGTCACTGCCATTGCCCAGAATCTGAAGCTCGAGATCGACGGCAAGCCACCGATCCACGAGGCGACGTGGAACGCCGTGTGCCTCGCCGATTTCGGCGACGGCGGTGTCGCCTTCGTCGCGCAGCCGCAAATCCCGCCGCGCAACGTCAACTGGTCGTCGTCGGGCAAATGGGTGCATCTCGCCAAGATCGGCTTCGAGAAATATTTCCTGCGCAAGGTCCGCAAGGGCGAAAGCGAGCCCTTTTACGAAAAGCTCGCCATGCATGCGCTCGGCATCAAAAAACTCCGCTTCTGACGAAAGGACAAGTTCCATGAATCTCGATCGTGCCGTGCTGCGTTTTGCTGGCTTCATTGTCCTTGTGAGTGTCGTGCTCGCCTGGTTCGTCCATCCGTACTGGATCGCCCTGGCGGCCTTTGCGGGCCTCAACCTTATCCAGGCGAGCTTCACCGGCTTCTGCCCCGCCGCGATGCTCTTCAAGCGTCTCGGCGTGCGCTCGGGAACCGTCTTTCGGTGAAACATACAGCGGCCCTGATTGCGGCAGGCGTGTTCACTGTCGCGGGCCCGCACCCGGCCACCGCTCAGGATCTGGCGACAGCCGTCGCCGATGCGCGCGCGCATTCGCCAGCGCTCGCCGCAGCCGAGGCCGATGCCGACGCCGCCGACGCGCGGGT
This sequence comes from Sphingopyxis sp., assembly GCF_019459305.1. GTDB lineage: Bacteria > Pseudomonadota > Alphaproteobacteria > Sphingomonadales > Sphingomonadaceae > Sphingopyxis. The sequence goes on from NZ_JAIBES010000155.1 coordinate 16,699, forward strand.
CGCGCAGGCCCGCGCAGCGGCGGGGCCGAGCGCGCGCATCGAGGGCAGCCTCGGCTATGGCCGGCTCGATCCCGGGGGCTATTTTGGCCTGTCCGCCGATGATGTGACGCCGAGCGCGGTCCAGCTCGTCGGCGAATATCCGCTCTATGCCGGCGGGCGCATCGCCTCGGCGATCGACCAGGCTGCAGCAGGCCACCGCGCCGCGAAACGCGGCACCGACATGGCGCGGCAGAATCTGACGCTTGCGACCGTATCGAGCTACGCCGAGCTACTCACGGCGCGCGAGATGGTGGCGAGCTACGCCGGGCTCGTGGCCGCGCTCGAAGAGATCGTGCGCCATGCCGGGCTGCGCTACGACGTCGGCGACGCGACGAGCAGCGACGTAGCGCAGGCAAAAGCGCGCCGCGCCGAAGGGCAGGCGGGTCTCGTCCAGGCGCAGGGTCGGCTCACGGCCGCCAAGGCGCGGCTCGAGCGCCTGACGGGCAAATCCGTCGGCGCCCTCACCGCACTTCCGCCGCGCCCCAGCGTCCCGCCATCACTCGGCGAGGCGATCGAGGCGGCGATCGCCGCCAATGCGCTGGTTGCGCAGGCCGATGCGGCGGTCGACGGCGCCGATGCCGGCGTGCGGGCGGCAAAGGCCGCAAGCCGGCCCACGATCGGCGTCTTTGCCGAGGGCGCGCGGGTCCGTGACCAGTTTTTTCCCGACTATCGCGCCGATAGCATGACCATCGGGCTGCGCGGCCGCTGGACCTTCTTCGACAGCGGCGCGGGCGGCGCGCGTGTGCGCGAAGCGCAGGCGCAGCGATCGGCCAGCGCGGCGCGACTGCGGCAAGTGCAGGATGATGTGACCCAGGCAGTGATCGAAGCCTGGAGCGACCTCGAAAGCGCCGAACGCGGGACCGAGGCGGCGCGCGAGGGCGACGCAGCGGCGCGCGAAGCCCTGCGCGGCACGTGGCTCGAGGTGCGGTCTGGCGCGAAGACCCCGCTGGCAGAACTGGACGCCGCGCGCGAGGCAATCGCGGCGACCGCGCGGCTCGCCGAAGCGCAAGCGTCGGTGCAGGTTGCCGCGTGGCGGCTCCGCTTGCTCTGCGGGATCGAATAATCCGGCCCGAATGGCGGCACCTGCTGGCGGCCTCCTAGCTATCGCGGCGAAGATCCGGTGACCCGATCTCCCGACTCGTCAAACGCCCGACCGCATCTACCAGCGCATGCTCGCGCATCGGCTTGTCGAATATCTCGGCAAATCCCGCATCGTCGGCGCACTGTTTCAGATCGCTCGACCCAAAGGCCGAGATCAGAATTGCAGGTCCAAGCCAGCCCCGCCTGCGCAATGTCGCCAGCAGGTTGATACCGTCTCCGTCTCCGAGGCGGTAATCGGTCACGAGGCAGGCCGGCGGCCGATCCTCTGCGTCGGCCAACGCCGGCGCTACGCCGGAATGGGCAACCGCGTCAAAACCGCGACCAGTCAGGAGAAGAAGCAATGACCGGCGCGCACTTGGATCGTCTTCCACTATGAGCACGCGTCGCGCGTCTGGCGCGGACAGCTTCGCTTTGTCGGTCATTGCTGATTATCCGCTATTTGGGAATTGTGGGTCACTGGGGGGAACGGATGACGACATACCAGTCGCCAAAGCGGAGCCGCGTGGCATTGCGTTGCTTGGTCTTCGCCAGGAGAATCGATTAGCGTGCATTCGCGGCCGACTCGCGCAGTTCAACGCCCAAGCAGCAGCGGCAGCTTGCTGCCCTGCAACATGCGCTTGGTGACGCCGCCAAAAGTCTCGCGCAGCCGCCCTCGGCCATAGGCGCCCATCACGATGTAATCGGCGCGGAAATGGCTCGCTTCGTTTGCGATCAGCGTGTCGATGCGTCCGTCGGGCGTATCGACGATCTTGATGCTGGCGTGGATATCATATCGTGACAAATAGGAGGCCGCCTGCTCGGGCTCATTGCGCGCTTCGTCTTCACGGGCCATGAAAATTTCGACCTCCTTGGCAAGTCCCAGCAAGGGTACGGCCGCTCGCAAGGCAGCGGCACACGCCTGTCCGCCGTCCCAGGCGACCAGCGCCCGATCGAATTTGAAACGCTCCAGTGCTTCCGGCACTGCAAGAACCGCCGCATTGGTTCGTTCGACGATCCGGCTGGTGATCTCGCGCATGTTCGGGAGCGGATAGCCGTCAAGCGCGCGATTGAGGACGATGAGATCGGCGAGATCGGCAGCTTCGAGAACCGAGGTGGCCATTTCGCCGGTGACATCGGCCCAACTCCAGCTGACGTCCTCGCGCGACAGTCGATCAGTTAGCTCGGCCTTGTTCTTCGCCTCGCTGTCGCGCTCGTCGAACACGACGACGCTCTCACCAAAGCCCATGACCGCGTTACCGGCCATGACCGGATAAGGTGTCACGTCGATACAGGCGAGATGACCGCCGAGCGCGCGCGCCACGTCGAGCGCAGCCTGCAACCGGGCTTCCTGGCCATCGTCATGATGCACCAGCAACAGGATATTCTTCATGGCCCATTCTCCTTCTCGTTGACGACCGAAAATAGGGCGGCTGCCTGTCGCTCGATATGCGCAATGATACGGATAAGAAGCGGCCGCCCCGTCACCGGAGCGGCCGCAGTCCGCCTTTTCGGGACGGGGGTGTCAGTATTGCACGGTCAGATGGTCTTCGACCTTCGTCACGCCGGGCGCCGACCACGCGGCGCGTTCAGCGATGCCGCGTTCGTTCCAGGCATGGACCTTTCCGCTGAGCTTCACGGTGCCGCCATCGGTGGTGACTGTCACCCCCGCCGCGTCGAGATCGGCCTGCCGCTTGAACGCCGAGACGATGCGATCCTTGATGTCGGCGCGCGCCGGCAGCTGTTTGACGTCGATCAGGTTGGTGACCCCGACGACGCCCGACACCCGCGCCGCAGCTTTGCGCGCTTCATTGCTTTGAAAGAACCAGTCGACCGTGCCGGACAACGTCACCCAGCCATGCTCGACCTTCACCTTGATCTTGTCGTCCGGGATCGACACCGTCCACGCGATCATGTCGAGAATGCGCTTGGCGATCTCATGGTCGGCAGTCTTGCTGTCGGAGGCAAGACGAACCTTGATTTCTTCCGCAATCGCCCGCACCCCGGCGACGCGGCGCACCGCTTTCTCGGCCGCAAGCTTTTCGGTGAAATTCTTCACATAGCCGGTAAGGGTCACCACGCCATCGGTCACGGCGACGCCGATTTCCGCCTGATCGACGGCTGGTTCCCATTCGAGTTCGGCCATGACGTCATGCTGCAGCTGGCTGTCGGTCTTTTTCATCTTCCGTCTCCTGACGTTGGGGAATGGCACCGGTGCGGTGCCGGACTTGGCAAACAGCGCTGCGAGGCATGGGTCGCTTCATCCTCGCAGCGCTGTATCCCCGATGGCCTTGGCACCGTCCAAATCCGATCGGCGCCAAAGTGGGTCCGGGGAACCGCTTGACAAAAGCGTTCGCGAAGGAAGCTGGAAAGATCGTCCCGTGCGTGCACGGTCCTATTCCCTCCCGAGCCGCAGCTCGGCATCTTCCAGACCCCTCATGTCGGCCTTTCCAAGTAAGGCCAATCTGATCGGATTGCGCGATCCGGACTATTCGCAGTTTTCCGTAAGGGTTTGGGCTGACGGCCGGTCGTTGGCTTTGGCGGTCCTTACGTAGCATTCCCGATTCAACCCCCGGTCGCCACTCTCATACAATCCGGTCGCATATTGGCGACAACCATTCGCCGGTGTTGCGACGCCGCGGCGGACGACCGTCCCCGCCGTCCGGTTTCATCTCGGTCAGGAGACAATCGATGAATGACATGACGCCCGCCCGCACCGATGCCCCCGCATCGCCCCCCGCACCCGAACTCGGCGCAGTCGATTGGTTCCGCGCCGAAGTCGACCGCTTCATGGACGAAATGAGCAAGCCTGGTCGCAGCTTGCTGAGTTTCGTACCGCGCTTTGTCATACCCAAGCCCGCGATCGAACTGACCGACGCGGGCGAGAGCTACCGGCTGTCGGCCGAACTGCCCGGGCTGACTGAGAAGGACATCACGGTCGAAATGGCCGACGGCATTCTCACGATCGCCGCCGAGAAGCATGAATCCGCCGAACGACGCGACGGCGACTGCCTGATCAACGAACGCCGTCACGGGCATTTCCAGCGCCAGATCACGCTGCCGATCGATGCAGACGAGAACAAGGTCAAGGCCAGGTTCAAACACGGCCTGCTCACGCTGGACATCGGCAAAAATGCCGCGGCGCGCAAACGCACGCGCAAGATCAAGATCGACAGCTGACGCTGTCTCGTGCCGGCGGGAGCTCTCTTCCGCCCGGCGCGCCCACGCCAATGCGTCCGCAGCAGGGCGATCAGAGAGGAGGCGAATAGCATGCAAACAACAGGAAAACCCTCGCGCGCCGCCGAAGATGGCCTGCGGTTACGCGTCGGCGGCGGCATCTTGTCGCTGGTCATTCTCGCGGCGTTCCTGGCTGGAACGCCTCCGCCGTTCTGAAATCGCGGCAGCGCCGGGCAAGCCTTGCGGGCGCGGACGACGAGCGTCACTCCGGCGGGGTTTCGCCGGTGTCGGCCTCGATGCGGAACGGGATTGCGGCATCGCGGCGCAGCGAATCCCCGGTAATCACCACGTTGGTCCCGGGGGCGAGCAGCGGTTCGACCGCAGCGCGAAATTCCGAAGCGACATGGAGACGCCCCGCAAAGCTCTCTTCTGCTGGCGCCGCGAGCCGCTCAGGCAGGTGGATGCGCACCCACCCACCCTGCGATGCCATGGTATCTTGCCGCACGAAGACCGAGGTTCCGGTCACCGCTCCGTCGATCCGGATCGGCGCCGAGCCGATCACGGTCCCGTTGCGGAGGACGACCACCCGCCGATCGGCGGCGCTGATCACGACCGACACCGGTCCCGACGCGGCGCGCTCCGGATGCCATATGAAAGCTGCATCCGCGCCATCGACGCTGTCCCATGCCATGCGTTCGGCGGGTGCGACGCGAGGCACGGCGGGAGCATCGGTGATGATGACGGTCATGCCGAGCCGGGTCAGGCCGTATAGCAGGCGTGCGAATTCATGGGGCAGCCGAATGCAGCCATGCGAGGCGGGATAGCCGGGCAGGGTTCCGCCGTGCAGCGCAACGCCGCCCCAGGTGAGCCGCTGCATATAAGGCATCGGCGCATTGTCGTAGAGGTTCGAATAATGCTCGACCTTGCGCTGAAGGATGGTGAACACGCCGGTCGGGGTGCGATGATCTGGCCGCCCGGTCGACACGGTTGAAATCGCGATCGGGAGGCCGTTGCGATAGAGCGTTGCTCGTTGGGTCGCGGTGCTGACAATTAGCAACAGCGGACCGTGCGGCGCGATCTGGGGCGCCCAAAGATATTCGCCCGGCTTGAGCGCCTCCGCTGCGCCGAGCACCGATTCCCCGGCCGTCGGCGCCTGTGCGATCGACAGCACCGGGAAAAACGCCCCGCCGATCAGCATTGCCATTCGGGCTATGCGCAGCATCGCGGCACCCCCGCGTCGATGGTCTGGCACGTTTCGGGAACGCCTGCCATCATCCCGCCGCCAGTTCCATCGCCCGCTGGTCACGGATCACCACCTGACGTCGCGATGGCAAGTCAAGCAGCCCGGCGGCTCGCATTCGCGTCAGCTGACGGCACGTCGTTTCGATCGTCAGTCCCAATATGTCGGCGATCTGCTGGCGCCCGAACGGCAGCTCGAAGCCCGCTTCGCGCCCCATGGCGCCGCCATGGCCAGGCAATCGCTGGGACATATCCAGCAGGAAAGAGGCAACTTTCTCCCCGGCCGATTTGCGACCAAGCAACATCATCCAGTAACGCGCCCGGTCAAGTTCGTCGAGCGTCCGGCGCAGGAGTTTCTGCTGGAGATGGGGATGTCCTTCCGCAAAGGCATCGAAACTGTTGCGATTGTAGATGCACACTTCGGCGTCGGTCATCGCCGTCACCCGATACGGACTTTTCTTGCCGAATGGCCGGCCGATGAAATCGGATGCGAAGACGATCCCGACAATTTGCTCGCGTCCGTCAGCAGCCGCGACGACCAGCTTGAGCACACCGTTCAGCACATTCGCCACCAGCGGTACATCGTCGCCTTCCCACAACAGGGTCTGGCCGGGCTTCACGCGCTGGCGGCGTCCCATCCGGCCGAGTTCGGCCAGTTCCCCGTCATCGAGGCTCGCGCATATCGCCCGGCCGCGCACCATGCAGGTCGAACAGTCGCTCACCGACGGGCTCTTCCAGGGATCGCGAAGGGGGCGGGCAAATCGCACATGCCCAGCCTTCTAGGCGAAGCGGGCGACCGCGTGAGTCAGGAAGAGTACGTATTAGAGAATGGGACAGGCCGGTCCATTTTGGCGGTGCGGGAAATCCGGTCCCGCCAGACCATCTCCGCGCCACAATCATTGGGCGCATGCAGGCGAAGCAGCATGAGCGACGAGCTTTCGATCACATTTCACGGCGCCGCCGGCACGGTCACCGGGTCGTGCATGGAGTTTTTCCACGGCGGCAAGCGCCTGCTCGTCGATTGCGGGCTGTTTCAGGGTTCGCGCACGCTTGAGACGCTTAATCGCAACCCCTTCGCCTTCGTCCCCAAACATGTCGATGCCGTCATCCTCTCTCACGCGCATATCGATCATAGCGGGCTGCTGCCGCGCCTGGTCGCCGAAGGGTTCGATGGCGATATCTGGTGCACCGCGCCGACCTCGGATCTGCTCGAGTTCATGCTCGCCGATGGCGGCCGCATCCAGGAAAGCGATGCCGCGCGGCGCAACCGCCGCCGCGACCGCGCCGGCCAGCCACCATTCGACCCGCTCTACACCGAACAGGACGGACTCGCGGCCTGGCGACAGACCAGGCCCATCGAGCTCGAAAAATGGTTCGAGCCGACGCCCGGGTTTCGGGCCCGGCTCTGGAACGCGGGGCATATTCTGGGCTCCGCATCGGTCGAACTGGAGATCGGCGGCGTCCACCTTCTCTGCGCGGGGGATCTTGGCCCCGAGCATAAGGCCTTCCACCCCGATCCGCAGAGCCCGGCCGGATTCGACCACGTCATTTGCGAGGCCACCTACGGCGACCGCAAACGCGATCATCTGACGATAAAGGAAAGGCGACGCCTGCTGCGCGCCGAAGTGAAGGCGGCGCTCGACCGCGGCGGCAATCTCGTTATTCCGGTCTTCGCGCTCGAGCGGACGCAGGAACTGCTGCTCGATCTCGCGGCGTTGATCACCGACAAGCAAATGCCTGCCGTGCCCATCTTCATCGATTCTCCGCTCGCGAACCGCGCAACCGGGGTCTTTTCCAAATATGCCGGATCGCTCGAAGACCTCGACGGCACCGTCTTCGATCATCCCGCCTTTCACTTCGTCGAGGACGTAAACGCCTCGATTCGCCTCAACAGCGTCTCGGGGGCGATCATTCTGGCTGCATCGGGCATGTGCGAGGGCGGACGAATCCGCCATCATCTCAAACATAATCTGGCGCGCCGCGAGTCGACCATCCTGTTCGTTGGCTATCAGGCCGAAGGGTCGCTCGGACGCGTCATCGTCGAGGGCGCGACGCGGGTCCGCCTCTCGGGCGAGGACATCGCGGTGCGCGCCCAGATACGCCGAATCGACAGCTATTCGGCGCACGCCGATCAGGACGGCCTGCTCGCGTGGCTCGAGGCGCGTCAGCCAATCGCGGGCAGCCTGTTTCTGTCGCACGGCGAAGCAGCCGCGATCGAGGCCTTGCGACATTTGTCGCAATCGCGCGAATTTGCCGCAACGGTGGTCGCGCCCGCGCTGGGCGAAACCTATCGCCTCCCGGCCGGGCAGCCGGCAAAAAGACTGAAGACCGGTGATCCCGTGCTCCAGGCCGCGATCGGACGCGACTGGCAGAACAGCTACGCAGATTTTGCCGCCAACCTCAAATCCGAGCTGGCGCAGATTGAGGACGCGGCGACGCGCGCGAAAGCCGTTGCGGCGATGCGCGCGGTGCTGGAGCGTTACCAGCAGGCCCGCTCGGCGCGGCGGGTGCGGAGCAGGCCGTGACCATAAGGGGTATTGCGTAGCGACGAGACGCCGAATTCGCCGCATCACGCAAGAGCCCTCAGATGGGATGGCAATCATGGGCGGCGTTTGCGCCGCAACAATCAAAAGGAACAATGATGAGCGAAGTCGGCCACGATCTCCATGCCCTCTTTCCCGGAGATGTCTCACATCTGCATGCGCTCAAGGTCGAAAGCGGCCCGTTTCGAAGCCTTGCCGAGCGTCATCATCTTCTGTCGCGCGAAATTGCGAGGATCGAGGGTGGTCTCGACGCGGCGTCCGACGAACGCCTCGAAGACCTGAAGAAGCAGCGCCTCGGCCTGCTCGACGAGGTCGCCGCGATGATCGCCCAGCGAAAGGGCCGGTGATGAAAGACCTGGCTGACGTTCGCGCCAAGCTCGAGGCGCGCCTGCTTAACCTCGGCGCGCGGGTCGACGAGATCGAAACGGAACAGCGTGCGCCGCTCGGCGATGATTTTTCGGACCAGGCGGTTGCGCGCGAAGATGACGAGGCGCTGGACGGGGTCGAGCGCGCGGCGCTGGAAGATATCGCGCAGACGCGCAATGCCATCGCGCGGATTGACGCCGGCACCTATGGCCAGTGTGTCTCGTGCGGCGAAAATATCGCCCCGGCGCGCCTTGCTGCCCTTCCAACCGCCTCGCTTTGCATTGGCTGCGCGCAAGCCGCCGGAAACTGACGCCGGTATGATGGTGCCGGGTCGGAACGCCGAGGCTGTGCGACGCCGCGACTTGGGGAGGAGCATGTGTCCGCTCTCGGGCTAACCACAGGCGTCCTCGGCCAAATGCCAATGCTGGCGGGTCTCGCTTTGTCGCTCGGGCTGGGATTGCTGATCGGTATCCAGCGCGGCTGGACACTCCGTCACGCGGCCGACGGCAGCCGGTTCGCCGGGATCCGCACCTTTGGGCTCCTGGGACTGGTCGGCGGTCTCGCCGGGGTGCTTGAGACGCTGGATCGCGCGGCGGCGCTAGTCCTGTTCGCGACAAGCGCGCTGCTCATATTTTTCGGTTATGCAAGGCATGCTCGGCAAAGCATCAGCGGGACGGCGGGCCTGGCCGCGCTGATCGCGCTGGCGTGCGGCTTTCTGGCAACGCGCGGAAATGCGCAGGCCGCGGTGATCGTCGCGGTCGGCACCACCCTGCTGCTGACCCTGCGGCCTCAACTTCATCGCTGGGTCGAGGGGATGAGCGAATCCGAGGTCAACGCGATTGCGCGCTTTGCGCTCATCGCACTCGTCATCCTGCCGCTGCTTCCCGATCGCCAGCTTGGCCCCTATGATGCGTGGAACCCGCACCAGCTATGGCTGGTCGTTGCCCTGGTATCGGGATTCTCCTTCCTCGGCTACTACGCGAGCAAGCGGTTCGGCGCGACGCGCGGAACCTTGGCCATGGCCGCGACCGGCGCGATGGTTTCCTCGACCGCGGTCACGACAACGCTCGCGACGCGCCTTCGCGACGACGAGGAAAGTGCGCCGTTGCTGGTTGCGGGGATTGCCGCCGCGTCGGCGGTGATGTTCGTGCGGGTCATCATCCTCGTGGCGATCCTCGCCCCGGTGGCGCTGGCGCCGCTGTCGCTGATGCTTGTTCCGGCGGCACTGGCAAGCCTCGCTGCGGCCGCTTGGGGACTGCTCGTTGCCCGGCGCACCCCGGCCGCGGCGACCGATACGATCAAACTGCACAACCCGCTCAATTTCGGTCCAGCGCTGGCGCTGACCGGGCTCGTCATGGCGATGGCCCTGCTTGCGCGATGGCTCATGACGTGGATCGATGCGTCGGCAATCGCGATCATATTGGCGGTCTCGGGGATCGCAGATGTCGATGCGGCCATTATCACGATCGGCGGCCTCCCAGCAGGCATGCTCAGCGCCGACACGGCCGGCCTCGTCGTCGCGGCGCCGGTGCTGGCCAACACGCTCTTCAAGGCCGCTATCCCGTTGGTGCTCGTTCGGAGCCGTCGCGGCTGGATCGCGGCGCTGCCGCTCCTCGCGAGCGTCGCCGCCGGACTGGCGATGCTACCCTTTGTGCTGGGATAGCGCCGCCGAAGCTAGGCGGGCCGAACCCGGTCTGCGCCGGGAAGCTTGCTGCGTTGCGGGAGGACCGAGGTGAGCAGCGCGGCGAGGGTCGGCGCGCCGAGCTTGCGCATCGCGCGAGCGCGATGGATCTCAACCGTTCGGTGACTGATCCCCAGTTCCAGCCCGATCTGCTTGTTGGTAAGGCCGCGCACCAGACCGGCCACGACCTCGCGCTCGCGCTCGGTCAGTATCTTGATCGACGGGCGCGGAGCGGGCCGACTGCTCATGGATTTGCAAGCTGGGCGATCATGCCTCCCTTGTAGCGGGCAGCGTGGCAAGGTCGCTACGTATTGGTCCCTATGTCGTCAGTTTCCGAGTCCGGCAGCGAAGGCGAGGCGCAGCGCATCGGACAGGCTGCGCACATCGAGCTTGGCCATCAGATTGGCGCGATGCACCTCGACCGTCCGTGGCGAGATGCCGAGATCATAGGCGATCGTCTTGTTCGGCAGACCCTCGGCCAGACCTTCCAGCACCTCACGCTCGCGTGGCGTAAGCACGCCGAGCACAACGTTCGCCTCGGCGGCGCGCGCGGCCGCGCCGTCGGCTTTTCCCACCCGATCGAACGCCGTTTCGATGGCCGCAATCAAGACCGCCTTCTCGAATGGTTTTTCGAGGAAATCGACCGCGCCGGCTTTCATCGCCCGCACCGCGATCGACACATCGGCATGACCGGTCAATATGATGACGGGCATGGTGACGCCCCTTTCGAGAAGCGCCTGCTGAACGTCCAGACCATCCATCTCGGGCATACGGACGTCGAGCAGGACGCAACCCTGGGGGACGTGACGGATCTCCTTCAGGAAGGCGACGCCGGTTGCCCAGGTCTCGACCGCATAGCCCGAGGTCTTGAGCATGAAACTGGCCGAGCGGCGGATAGCCTCTTCGTCGTCGACGATGTGAATCAGCTTTCTATTCGTCATCGCGATCCCCCGCTTTTGCGCTAACCAGTGTGAAGTGGAACTCGGTACCGCCTGCTTCGCCAGGCTGCGCCCAGATTCGGCCGCCATTGGCTTCGACGATAGTCCGGCAGATCGACAAGCCCAAGCCCATCCCTTCGGCCTTGGTGCTGACGAAAGCGGTGAACAGTTGCGCTGCGACTTCGGGGGAAATGCCGGGGCCGGTATCGGCGACGACGACGCGCACAAATCCCGGCACGTCCGGCTGGCTCGATACGGTCAGCCGTCTTACCGGACCGTCGGTCATGGCCTCGACCGCATTACGGATGAGGTTGATCAGCACCTGCTGGATCTGGACCTTGTCGACGAGCACCGGCGAGGCATAGGGATCCAAATCGAAGCGCGGTTCGACAGCCTTTTCACGTGCGCCCATGAGCCCGAGGACGGCTGCCTCATTGATCAGAATGGGCAGATTCTCGATCGTCTTCTCGACCTCGCCGCGGGGGGGGGGGGGGGGGGGGGGGGGGGG
>NZ_JAIBES010000108.1 GCF_019459305.1 Sphingopyxis sp.
TTTTGCTTGGGGGTGCGCGGCGGGTTGTGCCAATCACCAACAATTTTTACCATCGCCACCCCGGCGGCGGGGGGGGGCGCCATCGGCCTTACCCTGCCCAGCCGATAAACCCCAACGCGCCCCCCGCCTCCGCGGCGGTAACGGTTTATGGAGACGTCTGCTCGCCCCCAAAGCGAACACCGCCCTCAATAGGCCTTTCCTACATTATTCCGCTGTGCCAGCCTTCATCCAGCGGCGAATCCGCCGCCGCGCAAGGTCCTGATCACGGCGCGCATAGGGCTGAACTTTCCTGAACTTTGGATGACGCGGTCCCCACGCGCCACGTCGATTGTCGCCGGGCTTCAAAACTTGATCATGATCCGCCGCGCCAATGCCGGCGAGATGCTGTGGACGAGCTGCAGCATTTTCACCATCCCGGCATTGACCTCGCTTTTGCCGGTACGGATGCCGTGCACGATTTCGGCGGCGCAGTCGTGGGCGCTCATCTTCTTGCCGCCGCGGCCCGCAGTCATATTGGTCTCGACGACAGGCGGCAGTGCCTCGATCACGCGGACATTGCTGTCCTTGAGCAGATGCCGGATTGCCTGTGTATAGCTGCGCAGCCCGGCCTTGGTCGCACAATAGATCGAGCCGCCTGCCCGCGGCGCGATGGCAAGGCCGGACGTCACATTGACGATCGCCGCCTCGGGCTGGGCCCGCAGCTTCGGCAGTAGGCGCGTGCAGAGCGCGATCGGGGCGTCGAGGTTGGTGCGAATGCAATGCGCCGCGCTATCGAGCGTCGCAACGTCATCCAGCTCATATTCGCTGCCTACGCCGGCATTGTTGACAAGCAACGCGAGCGGCTTTCCCGCGACCCCGCCTACCACCGCATCGACGCCTGCCGCGGTCGACAGATCACCCGCGATCGTTCCGAACCCCAGCGCCGCCATCGCCTGCAACTTCGCGGCCGAACGGCCCGTGACGATTACATCGGCGCCCGCCGCCTGCAGTTGCAGCGCGATCTCGCGCCCGATGCCGTCGCTGCCTCCGGTTACCAGCGCCAATTTTCCTCTGACGTCCATGCGACCCCTCCCATGTTGTTACCTCACACACTATGGCGGCTCGCATCGCCATCGCCTACATGCAAAATCATGGCTCGCCCGAACGCTCCCGACCGATTCAACGAAGAGAAGGCGACCTGCGTTATCCGCGGCAGCGGCGCGGCCGATGACAAGCCCGACCTGGAGCGCGGCGCCGAGGCGATCCGCAGCGTTGTGCGCAAATTGCCGACCCGCCCCGGCGTCTATCGCATGCTCGATGCGCGCGGCGACGTGCTGTACGTCGGCAAGGCGCGGGCGCTCAAGAACCGGGTGACCAATTACACCCAGGTCGCGCGGTTGCCGCAGCGGTTGCAGCGGATGGTGTCGCAAACGCGCGCGATGGAGATCGTCACGACGACGAGCGAGGCCGAGGCGCTGCTCCTCGAAGCGCAGCTGATCAAACGCTATCGCCCACCGTATAACGTCCTGCTGCGCGACGACAAAAGCTTCCCCTTCATCCTGCTGCGGATGGATCATGATTTTCCGCGGGTGCAGAAGCACCGCGGCGCGCGGCGGGCCAAGGGGCGTTATTATGGGCCGTTCGCGAGCGCGGGGTCGGTGACGAAAACGCTCAACGCGCTGCAAAAGACCTTTTTGCTGCGCAGCTGCACCGACAGCTTTTTTGCCAACCGTTCGCGGCCGTGCCTGCTGTACCAGATCAAGCGGTGCAGCGCGCCGTGCGTTGGGCGGATCGACACCGAGGAATATGCCGGGCTGGTCAGCGACGCGCAGGACTTTCTGGAGGGCCGCTCGACCGCGGTCCAGAAGCGCCTCGGCGATGCGATGACCAAATCGGCCGAAGCGATGGATTTCGAGCAGGCGGCGGTGCTACGCGATCGGCTCAAATCGCTGACGTTCATTCAGGGTAGCCAATCGGTGCATGCCGACGGGCTGGGCGATGCCGATGTTTTTGCGCTGGCGGCGAAGGGCGGGCAGTTGTGTGTCGCGGGCTTCTTCATCCGCGGCGGACAGAATTGGGGGCATCGCAGCTTTTTTCCGGCGCATGTCTCAGGCGTCCCCGAAGAGGAAGTGATGGCGAGCTTCCTGATGCAGTTTTACGAAGGCGTGCCGCCGCCGAAGACGATCCTCGTCGACCGCGAACCTGCCGAGATAGAATTGCTGGCGGAAGCGCTGGGCGAAGTCGCCGAACGCAAGGTTGAGATCAGCGTGCCGCAGCGCGGCAACCGCCGCCGCCTGCTCGAACAGGCGGTCCGCAACGCAGGCGAGGAGCTCGACCGGCGGCTTGCCGAGAGCAGCTCGCAGGCCAAGCTGGGCCGCGAGCTCGCTGAGCTGTTCGATCTGGAGAACCCGCCGCAGCGGATCGAGATTTACGACAACAGCCATATCCAGGGCACCAATGCGCTCGGCGCAATGGTGGTCGCGGGGCCGGAGGGCTGGATCAAGGGCGCCTACCGCAAGTTCAATATCAAGCGCGCCGAGACGATGCCGGGCGACGATTTCGCGATGATGCGCGAGGTGTTCCAGCGCCGCTTTGCGCGCGCGCTCGAAGAAGACCCCGAGCGCACGAAGGGCGAATGGCCCGACCTGGTGCTGATCGATGGCGGCAAGGGACAGGTGTCGGCGGTTGCGGGGGTGTTCGCCGAGCTGGGGATCGACGATCTGCCTTTCGTCGGGGTCGCCAAAGGACCGGATCGCAACGCCGGGCGCGAGACCTTTCACTGGCCCGACGGGCGCGAGTTCACGCTGCCACCGAACAATGCGGCGCTTTTCTATATCCAGCGACTGCGCGACGAGGCGCACCGCTTTGCGATCGGCGCGCACCGGGCGAAGCGATCGAAGGCGCTGGGATCGTCGCCACTCGACGAGGTGCCGGGCATCGGTCCGTCGCGCAAGAAGGCGTTGCTGATGCATTTCGGGACCGCCCGCGCGGTGCGCGGGGCGAGTTTGGAGGATTTGCAGAAGGCGCCGGGGGTGAGCGCGGCGGTGGCGCAAGCGGTGCATGATTTCTATCATGCGGGGAATGGATAGACTTAGCCCCTCTCCTTCAGGGGAGGGGTTGGGGTGGGGGTCGCAGGATAGCGCGAGGCCGCTTGGCCCACCCCGCTGCGACTAGCCAGCAAGCTGGCAAGTCTCGCTGCCCCTCCCCTTAAGGGGAGGGGCTTAGGTAGGAAGGAAAACATATGGATTTCGCCGCAATGATGCCCCTGGCCGCCACGCTCGGCGTGAGCATCCACGAAGGCAGCAAGGACCGCGTCGCGGGCAAGCTGCCCGTCCGCACGGACATCTGCACGGCGGGAGCGATCGTCCATGGCGGCGCGATCATGGCCTTTGCCGATTGTCTGGGCGCGGTCGGGGCGTTTCTGACGCTGCCCGAGGGTGCGAGCGGGACGACGACGATCGAGAGTAAGACCAATTTTCTGGGCGCCGGGCCGGTAGGATCAGTGTTGGTTGGCGAAGCGACCCCGGTGAAAGTCGGCAAACGCGTGTCGGTGTGGCAGACGCGCATCGCGACCGAAGACGGCGCCGATGTCGCGCTGGTGACGCAGACGCAGCTGGTGCTTTGGCCAGCCTGACCGCCCCGGCGATCGTCTGTGCGGTGCGCGCGCATGGCGAGCACGGGGCGATCCTGCGCGCGCTGACCGAGGAGGCGGGGCTGGTCGCGGGTTATGTGCGCGGCGGGCGGTCGACACGGCTGCGTCCGATTTTGATGGCTGGCAATCTGATCGCGCTCGAGTTGCGGGCGCGCACCGAGGAGCAATTGGCGAGTGCGACCGCCGAGCTGCTCGCGAGCCGCGCCCCGTTGCTCGCCGAACCATTGGCGGCGGCGGCGATTGACTGGGTGACGAGCGTTACCGCGACGATCCTGCCCGAAAGCCAGCCCTATCCGGCCCTCTATTCAGCGTTGTCAGGGCTGCTCGATGCGATCGGCGTTGCGTCGTCGGCGCGGCAATGGGCGGCGGCGCTGGCGCGCTACGAGCTGTTATTGCTTGCCGAACTGGGCTTCGGGCTCGATCTCGACGAATGTGTGGTGACCGGGGCGGCGAGCGATCTGGCGTTCGTCAGCCCGAAGTCGGGCGGCGCGGTGAGTTTTGCCGCTGCAGCGGGCTATGAGGACAGGTTGCTGCGCCTGCCGCCCTTTCTGCGCGGCGCCGATTCCAGTTCTTCGCTTGCCGATGTCGTCGACGGACTGGCGATCACCGGCCATTTCATCGACCGCGACCTGCTCGACGGCCGCGCGCGCGATTTGCTTGGCGTGCGCGCGCGATTAATCGATCGGCTGGGCAGGGCGGTTGCGTGACGCGCCGCCGCTGTCTAAGCGGCGGGCGAGACACGAAAGGGTGACAAGTTGAAAATCCTGCTGCTGGCTGGCGACGGTATCGGTCCGGAAATCATGGTTGAGGCCGAGAAGGTTCTCGCCGCGCTCGCGCTTCCCATGACGCTCGACCGCGCGCTGGTCGGCGGTGCCGCCTATGCCGCGACCGGCCATCCGCTGCCGCCCGAGACGCTGGCGAAGGCGAAAGACGCGGATGCTATCCTGTTCGGTGCCGTCGGCGATCCACGCTTTGACAATGTCGAGCGCCATTTGCGCCCTGAACAGGCGATCCTGGGCCTCCGCGCCGAGCTCGGCCTGTTTGCCAATCTCCGCCCCGCCAAAATGTTCGCCGGGCTGGAAGACAGCTCGGCGCTCCGTCCTGAAGTCGCGTCGGCAATTGACCTGCTGATCGTGCGCGAACTCAACGGCGACGTCTATTTCGGCGAAAAGGGGACGCGCACGACCGCCGATGGCCAGCGCGAAGGCTATGACATTATGGCGTATAACGAGAACGAAGTGCGCCGCATCGCGCATGTCGCGTTCCGTGCCGCGCAGGGGCGGCGCGGGCGGCTGTGTTCGGTCGACAAGGCAAATGTGCTGGAAACCTCGCAGCTCTGGCGCGACGTGGTGATCGAGGTCGCGGCCGACTATCCCGACGTCGCGCTCAGCCATATGTATGTCGACAATGCCGCGATGCAGCTGGTTCGCAACCCCGGCCAGTTCGACGTCGTCGTCACCGGCAATCTGTTCGGCGACATTTTGTCCGATCAGGCGTCGATGTGCGTCGGGTCGATCGGCCTGCTCGCGTCGGCATCGCTCAGCGAGGGCAAACAGGGGCTGTACGAGCCGATCCACGGCAGCGCGCCCGACATTGCCGGCAAGCGCGTCGCCAACCCGCTCGCGATGATCCTGTCGCTCGCGATGCTGCTGCGCCATTCGGGTGGCGACGAAGCCAGCGCGGCGCGGATCGAGGCGGCGGTGGCCCAGGTGCTCTCGGATGGTTGCCGTGGCGCCGATCTGGGCGGGAATATGGGAACGGCAGCGCTCGGTGATGCGGTTGTTGCGGCTTTGAACGGATAGACAAGATGAAAAAGACCACAGGTTTCGATCGCAACACCACCCGCAACTGGCACCCGGCGACGCAGGCGGTGCGCGGCGGTACCTGGCGCAGCGAGCATGGCGAGACGTCGGAAGCGCTGTTTCTGACCTCGGGCTATACCTATGACGATGCCGAGACGGTCGCGGCGCGCTTTGCCGGCGAAGAGACCGGCATGACCTATTCGCGGCTCCAGAACCCCACCGTGGCGATGCTCGAGGAACGCATCGCGCTGATGGAGGGCGCCGAGGCGTGCCGGACGCAGGCGACGGGCATGGCAGCGATGACGACGGCGTTGCTGTGCCAGCTGTCGGTGGGCGATCATATTGTTGCGGCGAAAGCCGCGTTCGGATCGTGCCGCTGGCTGGTCGATCAGCTGTGTCCGCGCTTCGGGATCGAAACGACGGTGATCGACGGCCGCGACAATGACGGGTGGGAACGTGCGATCCAGCCGAACACAAAAGTGTTCTTCTTCGAAACTCCCGCCAATCCGACGATGGACATCGTCGATATGAAGCATGTCTGCGGCGTCGCGAAGGTGCATGGCATCACCTCGGTCGTCGACAATGCCTTTGCGACCGCGGTGCTTCAGCGTCCGATGGATTATGGCGCCGACGTTGTCGCCTATTCGGCGACCAAGCTGATGGAAGGGCAGGGGCGCGTTCTTGCCGGTGCGGTTTGCGGGACCGAAAAGTTCATCAACGACGTGCTGCTGCCGTTCCAGCGCAACACCGGCCCGAACCTGTCGCCGTTCAACGCGTGGGTGGTGCTCAAAGGGCTCGAAACGCTCGATCTGCGCGCGCGGCGGCAGTCCGAAAATGCGCTGGCAGTCGGCAAATTCGTCGAAAAGCGTGTACCGAAGATGCTGCACCCCGGCCTCGCCAGCCATCCGCAGCATAATCTGGCGATGAGCCAGATGGAGGCGTGCGGGCCGATATTCTCGTTCATTCTTGAAGACCGCAAACAGGCGATGGCGCTGCTCAACGCGCTCGAACTGGTCGATATTTCGAACAATATCGGCGATTCGCGCAGCCTGTGCTGCCACCCGGCATCGACGACGCACTACAGCGTCAGCGCCGAAGCGCGCGCCGATATGGGGGTAGTCGAGGGCATGCTGCGGATCAATATCGGGCTGGAGGACCCGCGCGATCTAATCGCCGATCTGGACCAGGCATTGACCAGGGTCGGGCTTTGAGCGACCTTGGCCGCGTGATGATCGACTCCTTCTTTCCCTTTGCCGAAACGACCGGCCCCGTCACTGTGCGCGTTTCGGTCAGCTATCTGCCCGAACAGTCGCATCCGGCGCTGGGGCGCTGGTTCTGGGCCTATCATGTCCGGATCGAGAATCATGGCGACGTCGCGATCCAGCTGATCAGCCGCCACTGGCGGATCAGCGACGGCCGCGGCCAGATCAGCGAAGTCGAGGGCGAGGGCGTCGTCGGCGAACAGCCGCTGATCGCGCCGGGCGGTGCCTATGACTATGTCTCGGGCTGCCCGCTCCCGACCCCCGAAGGATCGATGGTCGGCAGTTACACGATGGAACTCGGCGACGGATCGGAAATGCTGATCGCCATCCCGCATTTCCCGCTCGTGGCACCTGCGACCGCGGCATGAAGCGCACGCACCTGCCGCTGAACGCTTTACGCGTGTTCGATGCCGCGGCCCGGCACCTGAGCTTCACGCGCGCCGCGGACGAGCTTGCGGTGACTCCCGCTGCCGTGGGGCAGCAGATCAGGGCGCTCGAGGATATGCTTGGCGTGGTGCTGTTTCGCCGCACACCCAAAGGGCTGGAGCTGACGGGCGAGGCCGACGCGGGACTTGATGCGCTGCGCCAGGGCTTCCTGCAATTTGAAGAATCGGTGCGCGCGATGCAGGCGGGGCAGTCGTCGCAGTCGCTGACGATCGCGGCACCGCGCGACCTGATCGCCAAATGGCTGGCGCCGCGGCTGGCGCGGTACAGTCAGCAGGCGCCGGACGTGCGCTTCACATTGGTGTCGGCCGACGGCGGGATTGATTTTACCGAGGCCAATCTGGATCTCGCAATTTTCTGGTCCGACGGTGTCGGTGACCATGAAGGCGTGGCGATTGCTGAGCCGCTGATGGTGACCGTTGCTGGTCCGGGCAGCAGCAGCGACACGCGGATTGCCTGGCCGGGCTGTCCGGTCGACGATGGCGAACCAGCACTACGGCTGGGCGACGCTGGGCTAGCGATCGATGCCGCCGCGAACGGGCTGGGCCATGCGAATGTCCCCGCGATGCTGGCCGAGGCCGATATCGCGTCGGGCCTCGTTCGGCAGATTGGCGATGCGACTCCGGTAAAGCGCGGCTACTGGCTGGTCGCGCCAACCCCGCAATGGCGACAGGCCAAGGTTAAGGCGCTGGTCGCCGCGTTGACGGCGTAAACATTGCACGGCGGGCGGCTATTTCGCAGCAAGCGCCAGCAATCTTGTGACCAGCGCGACCATCGTATCGGTGGCGACTGACGCGTCGGAGTTGTTCCAGCTCGCGGTAACGACGAACCACTTGCCATCGGACTTGCGCTGACCGAGAAGGCTCATCGAAATCACCCCCAGTTCGGAGCCGCCCTTGTAGCCGAGCCACGCCCAATCCTTGGTCGCGCCCTGGTTGACGCCGGGATTGATCGCCATTGCCGACATGGCATTGGGTGAATTACGGTTGCGCAGGTCGATCATCAACCGGGCGATGTCGTTGGGGCTGGCGAACCATTCGAGACTGTTGATAAAGCGCGGGCTACCCGCGAAGCTCACGCCGTCAACATTGACGAGGGTCAGCCGGGTTTGGTTGGCGTCGATCAGCTTGCGCTGCGTCGCGTCATCGCCCGCGATAAAGGCGGCGCGCTCGCCTTCGAAATTATTGCCCTTGAGAGCAAAGGCCTCAACGGTGGTAAGGAACGGGATGTTGCGCGACGGCGCGCTGTGCCCTGCGACGCGCATCCGCGCTTCGATCGCCTCGCGCCCGAGCACATGGATCAGCGTATCGGTGGCGCTGTTGTCGCTGACCGAGATCATCCAGTTGGCGAGACTTTGCAACGTTACCGGCGTGTCCTTCGGCCAGTTCGCGGTGCCCATCGACGAAAAACTGAGGTGCGACAGCGGCACGACGTCGGACCAGCGGCGCTTCTTCGCAGCTACCTGCGCCGCCAATTCATCAAGGATGTAGAGTTTGAAGGTCGAACCGACCGCGAAGTGCCGGTCGGGGTTCGCTGCGACGAGCGGGCGGATTGTAGCGCCGTCGAGCTCCGCAACCAGAAATCCGGTCGCGCCGGGCAAAGCGGCGATTTCCGAGGCAACCTTGGCGAAACTGTCGTCCGCTGCCTCGAATCCGGTGAGCCGCAGCCCGATCACCCTTCCATCGGCGCCCGCGCCGACATCGAGCAGCACCGCGGCAACGCCCTTTTCGAACCGCAGCGACACTGAACCGGAACGGCCGTCGGTCGATACCGACTTTTCGACCGCGATCGGCTTGCCATATTGCGCGATCAGGCTGGCGGTCATCGCCCTGAACTGCGTTTCAGGCAGCGCGGCTTGAAATGTGGGGTCGAAATAATCGGCAAAGGCGATCTTGCCGTCTAGCATAGCAACCAGTTCCGCCGCGCGCCGTTCGAACGCCGTCGTCGCCGGGAACGCCGTTTCGGGCGACTGCGACGCGGCGGCGGCCGTCGGTAGCGACAGGACGATGAAAAGCGCGGCGAGGGCGGTTTTGCGGATCATCGAATCCCTTTAGGTCAGGCGAACCCGCGCGCACTAGGCGTCGATCGCCGCCTCATCGAGCGTTGCGGCGTTCGCCTGGATGAAGTGGAAGCGGTGTTCGGGATGCTTACCCATCAGCCGGTCGACCAGATCCTTGACCAGATGCCGCTCCTCATATTCCTGCGGCAGCGTGACGCGCAGCATGCTGCGCGTCGCCGGATCCATCGTTGTTTCCTTGAGCTGGTTCGGGTTCATCTCGCCCAGCCCCTTGAAACGGCCGACATCGACCTTTTTGCCCTTGAACTGAGTCGCTTCGATCTCGGCGCGATGCGCATCATCGCGGGCATACACTGAGGTGTTGCCAGACGTGATGCGATAGAGCGGCGGCTGCGCCAGATAGACATGTCCGCGCCGCACGATGTCGGGCATTTCCTGAAAGAAGAAGGTCATCAGCAAAGTCGCGATATGCGCGCCGTCGACATCGGCATCGGTCATAATCACGATTTTTTCGTAGCGCAGCCGGTCGGCGTCGCAATCCTTGCGCATCCCGCATCCCAGCGCGAGCGCGAGGTCGGCGATTTCCTGATTGGCGCGGATCTTGTCGTTACTGGCGCTCGCGACGTTCAGGATCTTGCCGCGGATCGGCAGGATCGCCTGCGTCTTGCGGTTCCGCGCCTGTTTGGCGCTGCCGCCGGCGCTGTCGCCTTCGACGATAAACAGTTCCGTACCTTCGGGGCCGTCGTTCGCACAGTCGGTGAGCTTACCCGGCAGGCGCAGCTTGAGACCGCTCGTTGCGGTCTTGCGCTTGACCTCGCGCTCGGCCTTGCGTTTCAGTCTTTCGTCCATGCGGTCAAGGATCAGCCCGAGCAACGCGCGGCCGCGATCCATATTATCCGACAGGAAATGATCGAAATGGTCGCGCACAGCGTTTTCGACGAAGCGGCTGGCTTCGGGGCTCGACAGGCGATCCTTGGTCTGGCTCTGGAACTGCGGCTCGCGGATGAATACCGACAGCATCAGTTCGCCCCCGTTGAACACATCCTCGGCGGTGATTTGCGCGGCCTTCTTCTGCCCGACCAACTCGCCAAAGCCGCGCAAACCTTTGGTCAGCGCCGAACGCAAGCCCGCCTCATGCGTGCCACCCGCGGGGGTGGGGATCGTGTTGCAATACCAGCTGTACGATCCATCGGACCATAAGGGCCAGGCGATCGCCCATTCGGCACGGCCCTGATTGCCCGGGAAATCCTGGCGACCAATGAACGGTTCGGCGGTCGCGCATTCGCGCGTGCCAATCTGTTCCTTCAGATGATCGGCGAGCCCGCCGGGAAACTGGAACACAGCCTCCGCAGGCGTGTCGTCGCCAATCAGCTCCGGGGCGCACTTCCAGCGGATTTCGACGCCGGCAAACAAATAGGCCTTGGACCGCGCCATGCGATACAACCGCTGCGGCTTGAACCGTCCGTGATCGCCGAAGATTTCGGGATCGGGAATGAAGCTGACACTCGTCCCGCGGCGGTTAGGCGTCGGGCCGAGCTCCTCGAGCCCGCCGAGCGGAGTACCCCGCGAAAAACGCTGGCGATAGAGCTGCTTGCTGCGCGCAACCTCAATCTCAGTTTCAACCGACAGTGCGTTGACGACGCTGACCCCGACGCCGTGGAGGCCGCCAGAGGTCGCATAGGCCTTCCCCTCAAACTTGCCGCCCGAATGGAGCATCGTCATAATGACTTCGAGCGCCGACTTGCCCGGAAATTTGGGATGGGGATCGACGGGCATGCCGCGACCGTTGTCGACGACCGTCAGACGGTTGCCGACATCGAGGGTGACCTCGATCCGGTTCGCGTGGCCCGCCACCGCCTCGTCCATGCTGTTGTCGATTACTTCGGCGGCGAGGTGATGCAGCGCGCGCTCATCGGTCCCGCCGATATACATGCCCGGACGCCGCCGGACGGGCTCCAGCCCCTCCAGCACCTCGATCTGCGAAGCGTTATAGCTCTCGGTGGCCGGGGTCGCGGCGTCGAACAAATCGTGACTCATGACAAGGCTATAGGGGTCAGGAAAGCCCGCTGGCAAGCGCGGTTTTTCGCGGCTGTGGGCGTCGCAATCACCGGTCGGCTCATCCTATTTTTATGCACGGGTGGAACTTTGGCGGCGGAGGCCGGGTTTGGCCGGTGACTAAAAAGTCATTCAAAAAGCGGAGTAAAAAATGAAAACTCTCTCTCTCCTCGCTGCACTGGCGGCCAGCACTGTTGCCGTCCCAGTCTTCGCACAAGACCGCGACCCGTCGCAGGATTTCGACGGTCCCTACATCAGCATCGGTGGTGGCGGCACATTGCAAGGCAATGATCGCGGCGAAACTGTCGTGTTCGACACCGACCGCGACGGCACCTATGGTGACCAGGTAACGACCGTTGGCGGTGCCAACGCCTTCTCGACCGGCTTCTGCAACGGCGCGGCGACCAGCAGCGCCAACATCGGCTGCCGCAACGACAAAGATGGTCCGGAATATTTCGGTCGTCTTGGTTTCGACAAGCGGATGGGCAACTTCGTCCTGGGTGCAGTGATCGAAGGCGGCCGCAGTGTCGCCCGCGACAGCGTCACCGCCTTCTCGACGACTCCCGCCAGCTACACCTTCAGCCGTGAAGCCGATTATCAGGCCAATGCCCGCCTGCGCGCCGGTTACACGCCCGGTGGCGGCGCCCTGTTCTATGTGACGGGTGGCGGCGCCTATGCGCGCCTCGACAACCGTTTCTCCACGAGCAACGGCGCCAACAGCTTTGCCGACAATGGCAAGACGCACGGCTGGGGCTATACCGCAGGCGGCGGCGCCGAGGTGATGGTAACCAACAACATCGCTGTCGGCCTGGAATATCTCTACACCGACATCAAGGACGATGATTTTGTCGTCAACGTCGGCGCCGGCACCGCGCCGCCGACCAATCCGTTCCTGTTGAACGGTGGCGGCACTGATATGAAGCGCAGCAGCGAGAATTTCCGTACACATAGTGTGCGCGGGACGCTCAGCTTCCGCTTCTAAACACTTGCAGAAGCAGCAATTGGAAGGCGTCGGATCGCAGGATCCGGCGCCTTTCGGTTATTTGGTGGATGGCGCCGCGAAGATCGCGAAATTCCCGTTGGCGCTGCTGACCAGGCGACCGTCCTGATAGAGCTTGGCGTCGATATTGGCGACGCGTTTTCCGCGGTGAAGCACCGCCGCTTCGCAGGTCAGCCGACCTTTTCCGACGCGGACGTGATAGTTGAACTTGATTTCCAGCGTCGCGCACCATTGATCGGCGTCGAGCAGGCTGGTCAGCGCGCCGCCCATTGCGGTGTCGGCGAGTGAATAAGCGACGCCGCCATGCGCGGCGCCTTGCGGGCTGAAATGCTGCTGCGGATTGACGTCGATCGCCATGACACAGCGACCGTCGCCGCGCTCGACCATTTGCAGGCCGAGCGCGCGCGCGAATTCAAACTCCTGCGCGAACGGCTTCACCGACCGCGCCCTAACGAACTCGCGGGCCTCCGAACGGCGGCGGCGGCGGCGGACGGCGCGTGCCGCGCGGCAGCTGTGCCTGATAGGCACGCCCGCAATGCTCGACGCAATAGGGGAAGCCGGGGTTCACGGCCTGACCGCAGAAATGGAAGTCGGGCTCGCCAGGATGACCCATCGGCCAGCGGCAGATGCGATCGTTGAGATCGAGCAGGGTCGTCTTGTCGGCGATCTCCGGGCTCGGCTTGGCGGGAACTAAGCGGCGCGGCGGCGCGGGCGGGATCGGCGCCTGCTGGTCGCCCGGTCCCTGACGAATGAAGCCGCCGGGGCCGATCGAGACAATGCGCGGCTGATCAGCCTTGGGAATCTGCTCACCGACCGAACCGTCGGCGGTCGGTGTATCGACCGTCGGTCGCGCTTCAGACCTTGGCGGGGTAGGGACCACAGGGCGCGGCGCGGCGGGCGCGGCGGCGCGCGGGGCCGCGGCGGGGGCAACCGGCTTCGGTGCAGCAGGAGCCGCCGCCTTGGCAGGCTTGACCTTATCGGTCGCTTTCACCGGCGACGGGCGCGATTTCAGGCCGAGGCGATGCGCCTTGCCGATCACTGCATTGCGGCTGACGCCGCCAAGTTCGTCGGCGATCTGGCTGGCGGTCAGCCCTTTTTCCCACATGGTGCGCAGGCTTTCGATGCGCTCATCGGTCCAAGACATATTCTATTCCTTATCATTCCACGCCGCGGGCTATGTCGCGGTTATCGATGCGATCCTTGCGGACCGACGCCACTGCCCAGCTTGCGGTAAGATCGGGGAGGCGATAGGCGAGAACGCCATGAACGACCAGCCCCAAATTTCGCGACCCGACTCGAGCAAATTCGCGGCAACCCCGCCTTTTGCCGAACCGGGAGTGCCGCACATCCGGACGCTCAACGTGCCCGGCATGCAGGCGCTATATGTCAAGGAGGTGCGGCGGTTTTTCAAGGTGCAGCTGCAAACAATCTGGGCACCCGCGATCACAACGCTTCTGTTCCTCGTCATTTTCACCGTTGCGCTCGGCGGCG
Organism: Sphingopyxis sp.; assembly: GCF_019459305.1. GTDB lineage: Bacteria > Pseudomonadota > Alphaproteobacteria > Sphingomonadales > Sphingomonadaceae > Sphingopyxis. The sequence goes on from NZ_JAIBES010000108.1 coordinate 13,703, forward strand.
CGGGGCGCGAAGTCATCGGGGTTCCCTTTGCCGATTTCATCGCACCGGGGCTGATCATGATGGCGATGCTGCAGAACAGTTTTGCCAATGCCAGCTTTTCGCTGCTCGTTGGCAAGATTCAGGGAACGATCGTCGATTATCTGATGCCGCCGCTCGCGGTCGGCGAACTGATTATCGCGCTGGTTGGTGCTGCAATTACGCGCGCTCTGCTTGTTGGCCTCGCGCTATGGCTCGCGATGTCGCTGTGGCCTGGGGTCAGCGTCATGCCCAATCATTTGTGGGCAGTGGTGGTGTTCGGCGTGCTCGGCGCCTCCATGCTCGGTTTCCTCGGTCTGATCACTTCGGTCTGGGCGGAAAAGTTCGATCATGCCGCGGCGGTGACCAACTTTGTCGTGACGCCGCTCGCGTTGCTCTCGGGGACTTTCTACTCGGTCGACCGGCTGGCGCCCTGGTTCCAGACCGTCGCGCACGGCAACCCCGTCTATTATGCGATCATGGGCTTTCGCTACGGCTTCATCGGCACGGTGGATTCGACGATCGTCAACCCGATTCTGACCGCGATCCTGGTGCTGGTCGGGGTCAATATCGCGCTGGGATTGTTGACCTATCGCCTGCTCGCGTCGGGCTGGAAACTGAAGGCTTGAACCCGCTTGCTTAGTGGCGATGAATGGCGCGGCCGCGGTATCGGCCGTCGTCCAGCCCCTCGAACATCGCCTCGATCTGCGGATGGTCGATCGGTCCGCCTTCGGCGTCGGGGACCAGATTCTGTTGGCTGACGTAAGCAATATAGGAAGAATCGCCGTTTTCGGCGAGCAGGTGGTAATAGGGCTGCTCTTTCGCCGGACGGATCTCTTCCGGGATCGCTTCATACCATTCTTCGCTGTTGGCAAAGACCGGGTCGATGTCGAAAACCACGCCGCGAAAATCAAACATGCGGTGGCGCACGATGTCGCCGGGTGCAAAGCTGGCGGCGCCGACCAAAGGTGCGGTAACGGCCGCGCGACGTTCAGGGGAGGATTCGGAAATCATGCTCCCAATCTATGGCTATTCCCTGCTGTTTCAACCCTGTTACACTCGGCTGCCCGCCGGTGGGTCGAATCCGGGCTGTGATAGGCGTTACAGACCATGACGCACGCCGAGCTACCTTGTCTGCTCGGCCGCCGGTTGTACCGGGCTGGATTGCGGGCCGTGTTGATTACAACAGGGAAAGGCATAGCATGAACGACATACCGACGAGCAACCCGACGCCGCCGCAAAGCCCCGCATCGGGCATTATCGAGCGGGCCAAAAGCATCATCCTCAAACCCAAAGAAACATGGGTCGCCATCGACGCTGAACCCGCGACGACCCAGTCGATCTATATGCCCTATGTGCTGGCACTGGCGGCGATCGGGCCGATCGCCCAGTTCATCGGGGGGCAGATTTTCGGTTACGGCGCCTTTGGCATCAATTTCCACCCGCCGATCGGCACCGCGCTGGTGTCGGCGATATTGTCCTATGGGCTGGCGCTGGCGACGACCTTTGCCCTCGCGCTGGTGATCGACGGGCTGGCGCCAAATTTCGGCGGGCAGAAGAATCAGGTTCAGGCGCTGAAAGTCGCCGCCTATTCCGCAACGGCAGGCTGGCTCGCGGGGATATTCGGCCTGATCCCGGCGCTCGCCATTCTGGGCCTCCTCGGCCTTTACAGCCTCTACCTGCTGTATCTTGGACTGCCAATCCTGATGAAGGTGCCGCAAGACAAGGCGCTCGGTTACACCGTCGTCGTGATCATCGTGGCGATCGTGCTGTTTCTGATTGTCGGTGCGATCGTCGCATCGCTGACGGCGCCCTCGCTACCTGGGATCCGTATCTAGCGTTTCTCGGCCGTCCCGGCGGTGGCGCCGGGGCGGTTGCCCGGCTGATGGTCGAGTGGTGGTCGGATCAGGGGAAAAATGGAGGAGTGTGAGGGATTCGAACCCTCGGTACCGTTGCCGGCACTTCGCATTTCGAGTGCGACGCTTTCGACCACTCAGCCAACTCTCCTCGCTGAGAGGTGACGCCCCTAGCGGCGGTCCGCCGCGCTTGCAACCCTCTAGTCACAAAAGCGACGGACCGGGCGTCAGATTATGGCTTTTCTGCTTCCCACCAATAGGCAGCGCGCTTGCGGTTGCCTGTCCCCACCTCGTTCATCGTCAGCGGATCGTAAAGCCGTCCGCCCAGCATGACGCGGTGGATGCGTTCGGTGTTGCGGATGTCCTGCGTAGGATCGGCGTCAAGAATCAGCAAGTCGGCGAGCTTGCCCGCTTCGAGCGACCCGACATCCTTGCCATAGCCCAGCGAGGTGGCAGGCATGATCGTCGCGGCGCGCAGCGCGTCGATGTTGCTCCACCCGCCGCGCACGAACGACCAGATTTCCCAATGCGCTCCGAGCCCCGATTGCTGCCCGTGCGCGCCGATCGACACCATTCGGCCCGCCGCCGCGATTTTGCCCGCTTCGCGCGCCGAATCATCGTCGACATAATCACCCTCGGGCGCGATCGTGCGGCGCTTGTTGTTCGCCGCAAGCTGCGCGGGCGGGATATGTTTTGTCAGGATCGGATGCTCCCACACATTGGTGTGCGCGCGCCAATAAGGATCTCCCGCGGGGCCACCATAGGTAACGACCAGTGTCGGGGTGTAATCGACCTGCGTCTGCCCCCACAGCTGCACCAGATCCTTGTAGAAGGTGTGGAGCGGGATGTTGTGCTCGACCGTCGAATTGCCGTCCTGAATCAGCGACACGTCCATCGTGTAAAGCGAGCCGCCCTCGGGCACGACGAGCATTCCCTCGGCCTGCGCTGCCTTGACGACCATCTGGCGCTGATCGCGGCGCGGCTGGTTGTAGTTTTTGACGCTATGCGCTCCCTGCGCCTTCAGACGGCGGATATGGGCGAGCGCGTCGTCATAGCCGTTGATCTCGGCATAGACCCCCGCCGCCTTGGCGCCATAAATGATCTCCCCGGTGGAAAAGATACGCGGCGCTAGGATCAATCCGGCACGCTGCATTTCGGACGACACGAAGATTTCGGACGCGCGCGACGACGGGTTGTGGCTGGTGGTCGTCCCCATCGCGAGATTGACGATTTCGGACCAGTTCTGCTGCGGCACGAGTTCGTCGTCGCCGTGTGCACCATGGGCGTGCGCATCGACGAAGCCGGGGACGATCGTCTTGCCCGTCGCATCGACCGTGACCGAGCCCGCAGGAACACTGATCGACGCCAGTGGCCCGACCGCGGTGATCCGGTCGCCCTCGATAACGATCACGCCATTGTCGATGATGCCGCCGTCCGCCCCGGCCATCGTGACGATCCGCGCACCGGTGATGACGACGGTGCCGCGTCGTTTCGACGCCGCCTGCGTCATCGCGAGCGAAACCCCTCCCGTTGGAGGCGTGAACTTCGCTGCCTTCTCGTCCGCGGGGGCGTTGGTGAACAGGCTGGCAAGGTCAGCACTGAACAGCGTCGCGCCGCGGCTCCAGTGGAGGCGGCGGCCACCGCCGGACCAGTGGATATACTCCGCCCCGCTACCGCTGACCCGGGTGACCGGCAGCGCGCCACTCTTGGTTTCAAGCGCGATATCCTGGCCGCCGGGCATCAGCGGGGTCACATAAGCGTCGTAGTTCTGGCGGAAAGCCAGCGTGCGCCCGTCGGGCGAAATTTCATAATCGCTGACCAGTTCGCCATTGGCGTGGGTGCGCTTATCTTGACCGCTGAGGTCGGTACTGACGAGCTGGCTCTTGCCGTCTCCTGCGGTGACCATGAAGATGCGGTCGCTGGTCGCGCCATATTGCGGCTTGGCGCCGTCGGCGTTCACCCGCTCTGCCGTGCCGCCGGCCGCAGCAATGCGATAGACGCCGGGATCTTCGCTCCAGCGTGTCGAGGTGAGCCCGCCGCCGCGGCGCCGTTCGAAAACGATCGTCTTGCCGTCGGGCGAGAAGCGCGGTTCGGCATAGAGGCCCGGGACGCTCGTCACCTTGCGCGACGCGCCGCCGCCCGCAACGATGGTATGAATTTCCCCCATGCCGCTGTCGGTCCAGCGCACAAAGACGAGCGACTTGCCATCGCGCGACCAGCTTGGCCACGCCTCCATCGCGTCGTCCTTGGCGGCAGTCAGCCGCCGCGCGGTGCCGCCGCTGGCGGGCTTGATATAGAGCTTGCCGAGCGTTTCGAAGACGACACTGCGCCCGTCGGGCGACACTTCGGCCCAGCGCGGCATTTGCGTCGTGAAGCTGTCGGGGGCAACCTCGACCGCTGGATGGGTGGCGTCGATGATCACGCGGTCGTCGTTGATGCTGAACGGAATGAGGCGCGCTTCGCCACCCTGACCGCTCACACGGCGGAGCTTGCCGCCCGCCCAGAATACAATGTCGCGGCTGTCGGGGGTCCACGCCATGTTGGGATAGACGCCGGTGACCGCCCAGGTTTCCTGCACATCCTGGTCGAGCGCGTCATACACCTTGCGCTCGGTGCCCGACGCGAGGTCTTTGACGTACAGTTTCGACTGCGCCGCCTCGCGGCGGACGAAGGCCAGATATTTTCCGTCGGGTGAGGGGGTGGGGCGCACAGCGCCACCGGCGCCCGACGCCGCCGTGCTGACCTTGGCGCCCTGCAGATCATAGCGTTCGATGTGGAACAGGTCGGTGTTGCTGTCCTGTGCATATTCAAAGATCGGCCCGGCCGTCACGTTGCGAGTGTAGAATACGCTCTTACCGTCGGCCGCGAAGATCGGCTCGCCGAGTTCTTTCTGGTGGCGTTCATTCGGCTTTTTGACAAGCGGCACCCCCGCACCGCCCGACACATGGTACATCCACACCTCGCCGGTACCGAGCGACCGGCCGGTGGTGAAATGTTTCTTGGCGACGATGAACTGGCCGTCGGGACTCCAGCTCGGTTGGTTGAGCAGGCGGAAGTCCTCCTTGCTCAGCTGTACCTTGCCGCTGCCGTCGCGGTTCATCAGCCAGATATTGTCGCCGCCGGCGCGGTCGGACACGAACGCGATGCGCTTGCCGTCCGGCGAAAAGCGCGGCTGATGCTCGAACGCCAGCCCCTCGGCGATGCGCGTCGGGGTGCCACCTTCGATCGGCATCGTGTAAATGTCGCCGAGCAAGTCGAAGGCGATCGTGCCTCCGTCGGGCGCAACGTCGATGTTCATCCAGCTGCCTTCGTCTACCGTGATCGGCACCTTGCGCGTCGTCATGCCGGGGGGCGCATTGACGTCCCATTTCTCCGGCTTGGCGTCGGCGGCGGGCGTTGGCGCCGCCTGCTGAGCAAAAACCGAAGTCGAACAAGCCAAAGTCGCCGCAAGGGCGAGAGCGAAGCGCGCCATATCATTATCCCCGTTTGAAATTATCTGCCGACCATATGACCCTCTAACGAACATGCAAGCGACAGGTTTCGACGAAGAACTGGCAGCGTCGACGAGCGACTGCTAGCGCGGTCGAAAGAACAGTACCGGGAGAGCAAGGCGTGCCGCTCAAAGGAATACGAGTCCTCGATTTCGGGCGCTATATCGCCGGACCCTATTGCGCGGCGCTGCTCGGCGATTATGGCGCCGACGTCATCCGCATCGAAGCTCCGGGCGGCAATGACGATCGCTACACGGTGCCGGTTGCCGACGATGGTTCGGGCGCGATGTTTATGCAGATGAACCGCGGCAAGCGTTGTCTGACGCTGAAACCGGGGAGCCCCGAAGGCCGCGAGATCGTGCGGCGGCTGGTCGAGACTGCCGACGTTGTTGTCGCCAACCTGCCGCACGCCGCGTTGACCAGGATGGGGCTGGATTTTGACACCCTGTCGGCAATCAATCCGCGCATCATCCTGGCCACCGTGTCGGCGTTTGGCAGCGAAGGACCGCTGGCGCAGAATGTCGGCTTTGACGCGGTCGGGCAGGCGATGTCGGGGGCGGTGCATCTGACCGGGACGCCCGATCAGCCGTATCGCGCGCAGGTCAATTATGTCGATTTCGGTACCGCGCTGCACACGGCCTTCGGCGTCATGCTGGCGCTGCGCGAGCGTGAGACGACAGGGCGGGGGCAGTGCGTTTCCGGGTCGCTGCTCGGCACCGCGCTCGCCTTTTCCAACGCGCTGGCGATTGACCATGCGCTCAACGGCATCGAGCGCCAGCCGATCGGCAACCGCAGCTATAGCTCGGGACCGACCGACGTCTTCCGCACCCGCGACGGGTGGATCGTGACCCAGATCGTCGGCGGCGGCATCTTTGCCCGCTGGGCTAATCTGGTTGGGCGTTCCGAGCTGGTCGATGATCCGCTCTATGCCAGCGACATCTTGCGCGGAGACAATGGCGAGGCGCTGAGCGTCATCATGCAGGATTGGTGCAGCCAACGCAGCAGCGCGGACGCAATCGCCGAGTTGGGCGCCGCGCGCGTGCCCGCCGCTCCGGTGCTGCGCGCGAGCGAGGCGCTGGCGCAGCCGCAAGTGGCGGCGATGGGGCTGGTCGAGCCCGCCAACTATCCCGGCACTCCAAGCAGCGCACCCGTCATTCGGGCGCCGATCATCCTGTCGGACAGCACCAAGGTGGCCTCGGCCCGCGCCCCGCAAGTTGGCGAGCATAGCGAAGCGATCCTCGCGGAGCTTGGCTACGGTGCCGCGGAGATCACGGCTTTGCGAGCGGCAAGCATTATTTGAGCGGCGCGGGGTGGACGGCGGCGCCTCGGCACCTTAAATACCGATCAGTATGAAATTCAGCTTCCCACGAAACAACCGAGGAGTGTCGAGATGAGCGATCAAGCCGAATATGTACCGCCAAAGGTTTGGACCTGGGACAAGGACAGCGGCGGGCGCTTTGCCAATATCAACCGTCCGATCGCGGGGCCGACGCACGAAAAGGATCTGCCGGTCGGCAAGCATCCGCTCCAGCTCTATTCGCTCGGCACGCCCAACGGCGTGAAGGTCACGGTGATGCTCGAGGAACTGCTCGCGGCGGGTCACAGCGGCGCCGAATATGATGCATGGCTGATCAATATTGGTGAGGGGGATCAATTCTCCAGCGGCTATGTAGCGGTCAACCCCAACAGCAAGATCCCGGTGCTGGTCGATCGCAGCGGCGCCGAGCCGATCCGCATATTCGAATCGGGCGCGATCCTGATCCACCTCGCCGAAAAATTCAGTGCGTTCCTGCCGACGGAGGCGGCGAAACGCGCCGAAACACTGTCGTGGCTGATGTGGCAGATGGGCAGCGCGCCTTTTCTGGGCGGCGGCTTTGGCCACTTCTACGCTTATGCGCCGACGAAGCAGGAATATCCGATTAACCGCTACGCCATGGAAGTGAAGCGCCAGATGGACGTGCTCGACCGGCGGCTGGCGGAGAGCGAATATATCGCGGGCGCCGACTATACGATCGCCGATATGGCGATCTGGCCCTGGTACGGCGCGCTCGCCAAGGGATTGGTCTATGACGCGGGCGAATTCCTGCAGGTGCACGAGTATAAGAACGTCCAGCGCTGGACCGATCAACTTGCGACACGCCCGGCGGTCAAGCGCGGGCGGATGGTCAATCGGGTGACCGGCGATCCGGCGAGTCAGCTCCGCGAACGGCATGATGCGTCGGACTTTGACCTGCGGACGCAGGACAAGCTGGAGGCCGCGGAATAGGTGCAATTTGCGCGGTTCGATGACGAGGCCCGTTTGCGCTGAATCAATGAATGGCGCCAACGCCCGGAATCGTGTCGGTTTAGAAATATATTGCGAACAAAAAATTATTTTAAAAAAGCAAAAACCCGGAGAGGCAAATAAAAAAGCCCAAAAAAAAA
>NZ_JAIBES010000043.1 GCF_019459305.1 Sphingopyxis sp.
CTCGCGAAGGCGGTGGCCGCAAGAGATGTAGTGCGAGGCCGACAGCGGCCCCCGCCTTCGCGGGCGCGACGAAATGTTACAGACACGCCTCAAGATATGGCTGATCGAACCCGTATTGACGCGCTTTTTCCAGTGTGTACGGGCGCAGACCCATGGCGCGATATTCGCCGACGATCTTGCCGTCCTTGTCCTCGTCGAGATATTCGAACTTGAACAATTCCTGGGTGACGATGACGTCGCCTTCCATGCCAATCACCTCGGTGACGTTGGTGACGCGGCGCGACCCGTCGCGCAGGCGCTTGATCTGGATAACCATGTCGACCGAATCGGCGATCTGTTTCGAAATCGCTTCCTTCGGTATCTTTACGTCGCCCATCAGCACCATATTTTCCATTCGGCCCAGGCACTCGCGCGGGCTGTTGCTGTGCAGCGTACACATCGATCCGTCGTGACCGGTGTTCATCGCGGCGAGCAGATCGAAACACTCGGCGCCGCGGACCTCACCCATGATGATGCGGTCGGGGCGCATACGCAGCGCGTTCTTGACGAGGTCGCCCATGTGGATCGCGCCATTGCCTTCGAGGTTCGCGGGGCGGGTTTCGAGGGGCAGCCAGTGCGGCTGTTGCAGGCGAAGTTCGGCGGCGTCTTCGATGGTCAGCACGCGCTCGCCGGGGTCGATCATTTTCGACAGGGCGTTGAGCATCGTCGTCTTACCCGAACCGGTACCGCCCGAGATGACGATGTTGAAGCGGCTGGCGCCCGCGATTTTCAGAGCGGTACACATCTTCTGGCTCATCGCGCCCCATTGGCACAGCATGTCGAGCGTGATCGGCTTGGCCGAGAATTTACGAATCGAGATCGCGGTGCCGCGCAAGGACAGCGGCGGGACGATCACGTTGACGCGGCTGCCGTCCTTGAGACGGGCGTCGGCGAGCGGGGTGGTCTGGTCGACGCGGCGGCCGACGAGGTTGCAGATGCGCTGCGCGATCTGGAAAAGATGCTGTTCATCGCGGAACTGGATCGGTGCGAGGACCAGCTGGCCCTTTTTTTCGATATAGGTTTGGTACGGGCCGTTGACCATGATGTCCGAAATGTCGGGGTCGGCGAGCAATTCTTCGAGGGGGCCGAAACCGAGCAGTTCGTCGACCAGCACCTTTTCGAGCGCAAATTGTTCGCGGCGGTTCAGCGTGATGCGCAGCTCGGCGAGCACTTCGAGGATGATCGGGCGGAATTCTTCGGTCAGCTCGTCCTTCGACAGCGTCGCCGCGGCCTCGGGATCGACGCGTTCGAGCAGGCGCGGCAGCACCTGTTCCTTGATCTTATGAACGCTGGCTTCGAACCCTTGCGCCTTTTCGGGCTCGGCCATATCGGCGGTCGAGCGCAGGTTCAGCCGCTCCATCGCCTCTTCTTCGGGCGACAGGTGCGACGGCATTTTCGGGATTTCGATCGCGGGCGGCGTGTCGATGGCTGGGAATTGCGCGCCGCCACCCATGCCCGATCCACCCTGCATCGGCTTGGCCACGCCAAAGGCGGGGCGGCCAGCGGTTCCGGGTCGGCGTCCGAATGCACTCATTCGCTTTGTCCTGTTTTCCAAATCCTGTCAAAGGGATCGCCGCCTATGGCTGACGCACCCCCATCCGACACGGTGAATAAAGTGGAAACTTTGACATTGTCCTAATGCGCGGGGTGATTGTGGCGCTGACATAAAAAAGCCCGCATCCGATGGAGATGCGGGCTTTGCTTCTGCCGTGGACGGCGGAAAGGATCAGCCGGCGATATGCTCGGCGAGGACGGTCAGACCCGACTCGTTGACCTCGGCAAAGCCGCCTTCGACTTCGATCACCTCGGGCGCGGCGCCCTGCGCGGCATAGATGGTCAGCGGCGCGTTGCGCAGCGTTGCCATGAACGGTGCATGGCCTTCGAGCACCGAAAAATCGCCCTCGGCGCCGGGCACGGTGACCATATAAACCTCGATCGACCGCTCGAGGCGGGCCGGGGTGACGAGTTCGAACTTCAGAGCCATGATATGTCCTTAAACCCCTCCCGCGCGGGAGGGGTGTAGGTTTGTTACGCGTCTTCGGCGAGCTTTGCGGCCTTGGCGACCGCTTCGTCGATGCCGCCGACCATGTAGAAGGCCGCTTCGGGCAGATGGTCATATTCGCCGTCGACCACCGCCTTGAACGACTTCACCGTGTCTTCGATCGCCACGAACTTGCCGGGGATGTTGGTGAAGACTTCGGCGACGTGGAACGGCTGGCTGAGGAAGCGCTGGATCTTGCGCGCGCGGGCGACAACCAGCTTATCTTCTTCCGAAAGCTCGTCCATGCCGAGAATGGCGATGATGTCCTGCAGCGATTTGTACTTCTGCAGCGTTTCCTGAACGCGGCGGGCGGTTTCATAATGCTCCTGCCCGACGATCGCGGCGGTCAGCACCCGGCTGGTCGAATCGAGCGGATCGACCGCCGGATAGATGCCAAGTTCCGAAATCGCGCGGTTCAGCGTCGTCGTCGCGTCCAAGTGAGCGAACGAGGTCGCAGGCGCCGGGTCGGTCAAGTCATCCGCGGGTACGTAAATGGCCTGCACCGAGGTGATCGAGCCCTTGTTGGTCGAGGTGATGCGTTCCTGCAGCGCGCCCATGTCGGTCGACAGGGTCGGCTGATAACCCACGGCCGAGGGAATACGGCCGAGCAGCGCCGACACTTCCGAACCAGCCTGGGTGAAGCGGAAGATGTTGTCGACGAAGAACAGCACGTCCTGGCCTTCGACGTCGCGGAAATATTCGGCGATCGTCAGGCCGGACAGCGCGACGCGGGCGCGGGCGCCCGGGGGTTCGTTCATCTGGCCGAATACCAGCGCCACCTTCGAACCCTCGGGGGTCGGGTTGCCATCGGCGTCCTTGGCGATAACGCCGGCATCGAGGAATTCGTGATAAAGGTCGTTGCCTTCGCGGGTGCGTTCACCGACGCCCGCGAACACCGACGTACCACCATGGCCCTTGGCGATGTTGTTGATCAGTTCCTGAATGAGAACGGTCTTGCCGACCCCGGCGCCGCCGAACAGGCCGATCTTGCCGCCCTTGGCGTAAGGCGCGATCAGGTCAATGACCTTGATTCCGGTGACGAGAATGCTCGATTCGGTCGACTGGTCGACGAACTCAGGCGCCTTGGCATGGATCGGCGAGCGGAGGTCGGTGACGACCGGACCGCGTTCGTCGATCGGCTCGCCGATGACGTTGAGGATGCGGCCGAGCGTTTGCGGGCCGACGGGCACCGAAATCTGCGCGCCGGTGTCGCGAACCGGCTGGCCGCGGGTCAGGCCGTCGGTGGCGTCCATCGCGATGGTGCGAACGGTGTTTTCACCGAGGTGCTGTGCAACCTCGAGCACGAGGCGGTTGCCGTTGTTGTCAGTTTCCAGCGCGTTCAGAATCGCGGGCAGGGTGCCGGTGAACTGCACATCGACGACGGCGCCGATGACCTGCGCGATGCGGCCGGTGGCGATGCCGGTGCTGGCGGTTTTGGGCGCAGCAGCCTTCTTCGGCGCAGCAGCCTTGGGCGCGGCGGCCTTCTTGGCCGGAGCCTTCTTCTCGGGAGCGGGAGCGGTTGCCATGGTCTTCTTCCTTGGGTTGATCGATTAGAGCGCTTCGGCGCCCGCGATGATTTCAATCAGTTCAGTGGTAATCGCCGCCTGACGCGTGCGGTTGTAAATGATGGTCAGCTTGTTGATCAGGTCGCCCGCGTTGCGCGTCGCATTGTCCATCGCGGTCATCGACGCGCCCTGTTCGGACGCGGCGTTTTCCAGCAGACCCTTGAAGATCTGGATCGTGATGTTGCGCGGCAACAGGTCGGCGAGGATCGCTTCCTCGTCGGGTTCATATTCGACCGCGGCGCCGCTCGATGCCGGAACATCGACGGGGGCGGGAACCGGGATCAGCTGCTGGCCGGTCGCTTCCTGCAGCAGCGCCGAGCGGAACTTCGAATAGAAGAGATGCGCGACGTCGAATGCGCCGGCTTCGTACATCTCCATCACCTTGGCAGCGATGTCCTGCGCCTGTGCAAAGCCGATGTCGCGGATGCCGGTCGTCTCGTACTGCTCGACGATCTGGCCCGCGAACAGCCGCGCGATGACCGGACGGCCCTTGCGTCCGACGAGGAAGAAGAGGACCTTCTTGCCTTGGGCTTGCAGGTCGAGCGCCTTGTCGCGCGCGGCGCGGACGATGTTCGAGTTGAACGCGCCCGCGAGGCCGCGGTCGCTGTTGAGCACGACGAGCAGATGCGTGTCGCTCTTGCCCGTGCCCGCGAGCAGTTGCGGCGCCGAATCGGACCCGCCGACCTTCGACGCTAGGCTTGCGACGACGCCCTCAAGCCGTTCGGCATAGGGGCGCGCGGCTTCGGCGGCCGCCTGCGCGCGGCGCAGCTTGGCCGCGGCGACCATTTTCTTGGCCTTGGTGATCTTCTGGGTCGATTTGACCGAGCCGATCCGCCCTTTGAGTTCCTTCAGACTGGCCATGAAGCCCTATCCTTGTGTCCCGGCGAAAGCCGGGATCTCTGTGGGCCCCGGCTTGCGCCGGGGAACAGTTTTAAGCGAAAATCTTGCCGAACGCTTCGAGCGCCGCGACCAGACCCTTTTTGGCGTCGTCGCCCAGATCCTTGGTGTCGCGGATCGTCTTGAGCACATTGGCGTGGTCGCTGCGCAGATAGGCGAGCATCGCCTGTTCGTAGCGGTTGACGTCGGTGGTCGCGACATTGTCGAGGAAGCCGTTGGTGCCGGCAAAGATCGACGCGGTCTGCTCTTCGAACGGCATCGGCTGGAACTGCGCCTGCTTGAGCAGCTGCGTCAGGCGCGCGCCGCGGTTGAGCAGCTTCTGCGTCGACGCATCAAGGTCCGAACCGAACTGGGCAAAGGCTTCCATTTCGCGATATTGCGCGAGCTCGAGCTTGATCGAGCCCGACACCTTTTTCATCGCCTTGGTCTGCGCGGCCGAGCCGACGCGGCTGACCGACAGGCCGACGTTGATCGCCGGGCGGATACCGGCGTTGAAAAGGCCGGTTTCGAGGAAGATCTGGCCGTCGGTGATCGAAATCACGTTGGTCGGGATATACGCCGAAACGTCGCCTGCCTGCGTTTCGATGATCGGCAGCGCGGTGAGCGAACCCGAACCATTGTCGCTGTTCATCTTTGCGGCGCGCTCGAGCAGGCGGCTGTGCAGATAGAAAACGTCGCCCGGATAGGCTTCGCGGCCCGGCGGGCGGCGCAGCAGCAGCGACATCTGGCGATAGGCGACGGCTTGCTTCGACAGATCGTCATAGACGATGACGGCGTGCATGCCGTTGTCGCGGAAAAATTCACCCATCGTGCAGCCGGTGTAGGGCGCGAGGAACTGCAGCGGGGCGGGTTCCGACGCGGTCGCGGCGACGACGATCGAATATTCCATCGCGCCATTTTCTTCAAGCTGGCGGACGATCTGCGCGACGGTCGAGCGCTTCTGGCCGACGGCGACATAGATGCAGTACAACTTCTTCGACTCATCATCGCCCGCGTTGGCGGCCTTTTGGTTGATGAAGGTGTCGATCGCGACGGCGGTCTTGCCGGTCTGGCGATCGCCGATGATCAGTTCGCGCTGGCCGCGGCCGACGGGGACGAGGGCGTCAAGCGCCTTCAGGCCGGTCTGGACGGGTTCGTGCACCGAGGTGCGCGGGATAATGCCCGGCGCCTTCACTTCGACGCGCATGCGCTTGTCAGCCTTGATCGGGCCCTTGCCGTCGATCGGGTTGCCGAGGCCATCGACGACGCGGCCGAGCAGGCCCTTGCCGACGGGGACGTCGACAATCGTGCCGGTGCGCTTGACCTGATCGCCTTCCTTGATCTCGGCGTCGCTGCCGAAGATCACGATGCCGACGTTGTCGGCTTCGAGGTTCAGGGCCATGCCCTGCACGCCATTGGCGAATTCGACCATTTCACCGGCCTGGACATTGTCGAGCCCGTGAACGCGGGCGATGCCGTCGCCGACCGACAGCACCTGACCGATTTCGCTGACCGTGGCGTCGGTGCCGAAATTGGCGATCTGGTCCTTGATGACCTTGCTGATTTCAGCGGCGCGGATTTCCATTGTTTAGCCTTTCATCGGGGCAATTGGGCGTACGGGCTTTCAGCCCTTCATCGCCTGGGCGAAACTATTGAGACGGGTACGGATGCTGCCGTCGATCAGCTGGCTGCCCAGCTGGACGACGAGGCCGCCGAGGATGGCGGGATCGACGGTCGTCGCGACAGAAACGTCGCGCCCGACACGGGATTTGAGGTTCGCGGTCAGCTCTTTGAGCTGCCCGGCGGAAAGCGGGTGCGCGCTGGTGACCTTGGCCGTCACTTCGCCGCGATGGTTCGCGACGATCGCGTCGAACGCGTCGATCATCTTTGGCAGGTCAGCCAGACGGCGATTCTCCGCGAGCACGCCGAGGAATTTGGCGGTCAGCGAATCGATCTGCATCGCTTTTGCGACGGCGCCGATGGCATTGGCGGCATCGGTGCGCCCGACAACCGGGCTGGCGATCAGCGCCGCCAGGTCGGCCGATTCGGCGAGGCCTGCGCGCAGGTCGCTGAGGCTTTTGGCGACCGCGTCGATCGCGTTCGATTCGCGCGCCAGATCGAACAAAGCGATCGCATAGCGGCCCGCGAGGCCCGCCGTGATGTTGCCTTGAATGCCGCCGGAATTCTCCACGCGTGAAAGTCCTTTGCTACGATCCCGTGGGGGATGGGCCGCGCGGGTTTTAAGCGGATATTCGGAAATATCCCCCGCAGCGAAGTCGCGGCGCGCCTAGCAACGATTTTGCTGCAATGCAAGGCGGGGGTGGGGCGAATCAGAGTCCGTCCCCAATGCCGTTTGCCCTGAGCTTGTCGAAGGGCCGCTCTTTCTCCAAAAGGCGCCCAAGAAGGACTGCGCTTCGACAAGCTCAGCGCGAACGGACGAGGGGTGAAGGCTGTGGGCGAAATGATTCGGATGACGATGGACGATGGCGCTGAAATCGCGGTCTATCATGCCCGGCCGACCGGCGAGCGCTGCGGCGGGCTCGTGCTGGTGCAGGAAATCTTCGGGGTCACCGATCATATCCGCGAGCTGTGCGACGAATATGCCGCCGACGGTTATGAGGTGCTGTCCCCCGCACTGTTCGATCGCGAGCATCCCGGGTTCGAGAGCGATTATTCGGGGCCGCAGTTCCAGCGTGCCGTCCAGCTGGCGCGCGAGTTGCACCCGTTCGAGCAGAGCCTGAAGGATGCGCAGACGTGCGTCGACGCGCTGAAATCGAAAGGGCCAGTGTTTATCACCGGCTTTTGCTATGGCGGATCGGTCGCGTGGCGGATGGCGCAGATCAGCCCCGATGTCGCCGCGGCCAGCGCCTATTACGGCAGCCTCGTCCCGACGATGTTCAAGGATGACGCGCCGCGCTGCGCCGCGATCGCCCATTTCGGCCGCTTCGACGGCGGCATCCCGATGGAGGGGGTCGAGGCACTGATCGCGAAGGAGCATCCGACCGCGCAGATCTTCGTTTACGAGGCGGGCCACGGTTTCAACAGCGACCGGCGCAAGGATTATCACGAACCAAGCGCCGAACTGGCACGCGAGCGCACGTTGATGCTGTTCAAGGCGTGCGGTGGATGAGGCTTGTATTCATCCACGGCCCCGCAGCAAGCGGCAAGCTGACGGTAGCGCGCGAGCTCGCTGCTCTCACCGGACTACCGCTATTCCACAATCACCTGATCGTGGATGCGCTACTCGCGGTCTTTCCGTTCGAAAGTGATGTCTTCGTCCAATTGCGCGAGGCGATGTGGCTCGCTGTCTTCCGCGCGGCAGCGACGGAGAAGCGCTCGCTGATCTTTACCTTCCATCCCGAAGCCAGTGTTGCTCCTGATTTTCCGCAGCACGTCGCAGCGCTGGTCGAGGCTGCGGGTGGGCGGGTCGATTTCGTGGGCTTGCGCTGCGCGAGCGAAGTCGTCGAATCGCGGATCGAAGCAGAGTCGCGGCAGGCGAGCGGCAAGTTGTCGTCGCTGACTTTGCTGCGCGACCTGGAGGCAAAGGGCGCCTTCACCTATCCGCTGATCGCTGCGGCGATCGAGATCGACACAGGCGTTGTCGCGCCCGCCGATGCGGCGATCCGCATCCGCGATGGCCTTGCCCTTCGATAACAAATGAAGAGCGCGATCAGCCTGCTGGTTTTCGCGCTCATTCTCATGATTGCGGCGACGGCGCTGCTCTACACGCAGCAGCGGCGGCTGATCTTTCCGGCGCCGAGCCAATATCCGCAGGCGCCGCCGCCGGGTTTCCGGCTGGTCCACACGCAGACCGACGACGGGCTGCGGCTTTCCACTTTCCACCGCCCCGCGCAGCCGGGCCAGCGCACAATCCTCTTCTTCCATGGCAATGGCGACAATCTGCTCGGCGCGATCGAGGCGACGCGCGGGCTTGCGGCGAACGGCAACGGGCTGATGCTCGTCGAATATCGCGGCTATGGCGGCAATCCCGGATCGCCGGGGGAGGCGGGGCTGTATCGTGACGGCGACGCCGCGATACGCTGGCTGTCGGCGCAGCGGATCCCGGCGCGCGACGTCATTATCGTCGGAAATTCGATCGGGTCGGGACCGGCGACCGAAATGGCGCTGCGCCACGAAGTAGCGGCGCTGATGCTGGTGTCGGGCTTTTCCAGCCTGCCCGACGTTGTAGGGGAGGCGATGCCTTTCTTCCCGCGGTGGCTGGTGCGCGACCGCTTTGACAATGTCGGCAAGCTGGCGCGGATGAAGGCGCCTGTGTTCCTGATGCACGGCGACGGCGATACGCTGGTCAGGCCCGCCAATCTGGCGAGGCTGCGACGCGCGCGTCCCGATGCGACGGTGGCCTTGGTCGCGGGCGTTGGGCATGAGGTGGCCTACACTGCGGCGGCGCAGGCAATCCTTGCCGACTGGGTCAACGCGTTGACCGACCGCCCGCTACACTCGGGGGATTAACTTCCCGCGCCGCCGCCCGCCGCGGGCTGGCAACGATAGATGAGCCGTTCGTTCGGGCTGGCAGGCAGCGCGCTGCGGATGGCATCCTGTTGTGCGGCGAGGCCTGCGAGCGCGTCGGGGTCGGCGGTGCAGCTTTTGAGCGTTATCCCGGCGCGGATCTCGCGCGCCTTGGTCATCGCTTCGGCGTCGAGCAGATAGCGGTCGACGCGATAATCGCGCCCCGTCGAATCGATCGACGCGACGGTGACGGTCGCTTCCTCATTGGGGACCAGGATGCGCTGCCAGCGGTCGTCGGCGCCCTTGGTATATTGGGTGCGGTCGTTGACGCAGCCCCCCGCGCCGATCGTCACCGGCACGTCGGTGGTTGCCGACACGGTAATCCGGCTGCGATCGGTGCGAATCGTGCAGAGGAAATTGCCCTCGGCCAGCCTGGGTTCGGTAGTAGCGGGCGGCGGCGTACTGTCCGCCGCAAGCTCGGCGCGTGCGTCGGGGCGGGTGACGAACAGCGCCGCGGCGCCTAGCATCAGCACCGCCCCTGCGCCGCCTGCGATCTTCGCATTGCGCATATTCTGCTGGCTATAGAAAAGCAGCCCGGCGCCCGCTGCCAGCGCGCCGATCACGAACATTACTCCGGCAAGCGCAATGCGGTTCTCGCGCGACGCCAGGGCTTCTTCCTCGGCGCGCGCCTGTTTCAGGTCACGGTCGAGTTTTGCGGCGGCATCCTTGGCGGCGCTGGCCTCGGCGCTCGCGCGCTGTTCAGCGTCCATCGCGGCGCGGTCGCGCGCATCGGCCTCGGCAAGCGACAGGCACGGGGTGCCGACGCTGGCATATTGCTGGTTCGCGTCGGTCAGAAAGCGGGTGAGTTCGCGCCCCGCGATCGCAAAGGCAAAGGGCGAATCGCCGTCGTCGGCGCGGGTGATCGCGGTGTTGATCCCGGTGATCCGCCCGCACGCATCGACGAGCGGGCCGCCCGAATTGCCGCGTGAGATCTTGGCGGTGTGGATCAGCATCGCCACCCCGTCGACGCTCTGGGTGTTCGACAGATTGCCTTCGCTGCGCGTCGGGGTGCGCGGGGTGATATAGTCGTTGGCGCTGCGCGCGGTCGCGAGATCGACATTGCCCGGATAGCCGAGCGCGACGATATCGGCGCCCGATTCGAGCGGGCCGGTGTAGATCGCGGCGGCAGGCAGGCGGGCCTCGGTGATTTCGATCAGCGCCAAGTCGCGCGCCGTGTCGATCGCGATCAGTTTCGCGGCATAGCTTTTCTGCCCCTCCGACGGGACCACGCCGAGCGCGACATTGTTTGGATATTTGACCGCCGATTCGACGACATGCGCGTTGGTGACGATGCGTGTCGGCGAAATTGCGATGCCACTGCCATGGCCGAAACCGACCACCTCGCCGTCGACCATCGCGACGGTGACGACGCGCACGACGCTGCGCGACGCAGCGCTGATGTCGTCGGCGGCGTGCGCGGGAACGGTGACGGTCAGAAGGGCGAGCAGCAACGCAAGGAGGCGGGTCATGGCGCGCACCCTAGCCCCGCCAACTTTGAACGCAAGCATCGGGACGCACCAGTGGGCGCGGTGGTGGCAAGACTGCGGCGACCGCAGAAGAAGGAAAGACCCGATGACCTATTCGATCCAGGGACTCAGTCCCGACCGCTTTGCCCCGCTGTTCGCGCTCGATGACGCCGAACTCGCCGCGATCAACGCGCGCCGCGTCACTGCAACCGCTAACAGCGGCTTTCCGTGCCGTATCAGCCTGCAGGATGCGCGTGCCGGAGAGGAGCTGATCCTGCTCCACCACACCAGCCACGATGTCGAAACGCCATTTCGCAGCGCCTATGCGATCTATGTGCGGCCGGGCGTCGACGCGGCAAGCTATCGCGATACCGTTCCGCCGGTGTTCGAGGGTCGGCCCATCGCGCTGCGTGCGTTCGCTGCCGACGGCATGCTGCAAACCGCGCGGCTCGCGGGTCCGGGCGAGGCCGATGGCGCGATCCGCGATCTGTTCGCCGACGCTGGCATCGCCTATATCGACGCGCACAACGCCGCGCATGGCTGTTTCGCGGCGCGGATCGAGAGGGACGGGGTATGAGCGCCGCTGAGACCATGACCGACGATGCGCGCTGGGCGGCGGTGCTCCGCCGCGACCGCGCGCTCGACGGGAGGTTCGTTACCGGGGTGCTGACTACTGGCATCTATTGTCGGCCGAGCTGTGCCGCGCGCCACCCGCTGCGCGACAATATCCGCTTCTTTGCCGATGGCGCCGCGGCGCGCGCGACCGGCCTGCGCCCGTGCAAGCGCTGCCTGCCCGACGATGTCGCGCGCGACGAAGGCGCGGTGCTCGCGGCGATCCACGCGATCAAGGCAAGCGAGGAGCCGCTGGCGCTCGCCGATCTGGCTGGTCGTACCGGCTATTCGCCGACGCATTTCCAGCGCGTCTTTACGCGCCATACCGGCCTGTCGCCCGCCGCTTATGCCCGCGCTCTGCGCGAGGAACGTGCGCGGCAGGCGCTGAGCGAGGGCGGCCGGGTGACCGATGCGATTTACGACGCGGGCTTTTCGGGGCCGTCGCGATTCTATGACAATATGGAGGGACGGATGGGGATGGCGGCTTCGGCGTGGGTGAACGGCGGCAAGGGGGTGACTATCCACTGGGCGGTGTTGCCGACGAGCCTGGGCGATATGCTGGTCGCCGCGACTGACAAGGGGGTGTGCCGCCTTTCGTTCGCGGAAGGCCGCGAGGCGCTTGAAGAACGATTCCCCGCCGCCGAACTGGTCGAGGGCGGCGCCGAATTCGCCGCGCTGCTGAAGCAGGTCGTCGCCGCGGTCGAAGCCCCCACCGACGGTTTCGACCATATCCCCATCGACGTGAAGGGCACCGCCTTTCAGGAAGCGGTGTGGCGCGAACTGCGCAAGATCCCCGCGGGCGAGACGCGTAGCTATGCCGACATCGCCGCCGCGGTCGGCAAGCCCAAGGCGGTGCGCGCCGCGGGCAGCGCCAATGGCGCCAACAATGTCGCGGTGCTGATCCCGTGCCACCGGGTGGTGCGCAGCGACGGGACGCTCGGCGGCTATGCCTATGGCCTGCCGATCAAGGAAGAATTGCTGAAAAGGGAGAGCTTTTGATGTCCGACAAGATTGCGGAGTTCCGCGCATTGCATGTCCCCGGCGACCCGTTGATCCTCGTCAACATCTGGGACGCGGGGAGTGCCAAGGCGGTCGCCGCGGCGGGCGCCAAAGCGATCGCGACGGGCAGCTTCGGGGTCGCGGGCGCACAAGGCCGCGCCGATGGCGAGGATTTTCCGGTCGAAGATGTGTTCGAGAATCTGGCGCGCATCCTGGCGGTCACCGACCTGCCGGTCACCATCGACATGGAATCGGGCTATGGTGCCGACCCGGCGGCGGTCGGCGCGTCGGTCGGCCGCGCAATGGATGCGGGCGCGGCGGGGATCAACATGGAGGACCGGCTGCCCAGCCAATCGGCCCTGCTGCCCGTTGCCGAAGCGGCCGCGCGTTACCGTGCCGCGACCGATACCGGCATCTTCGTCAACGCCCGCTGTGACATCTTTCGCGGCGCCGATGCCGCGCAGTACGGCGAGGCGCTCGTCGCCGCAACGATTGAGCGCGCGCGTGCCTACGCCGACGCGGGCGCAGGGTCGCTGTTCGTGCCATTCTTGCTCGACCCCAAATGCATCGCCGCGATCTGCGACGCCTCACCGCTGCCGGTGAACATCCTGCGCGGCAAGGGCGGGCCAACGCACGAGGAGTTGGCGAGCCTCGGCGTCGCGCGGATCAGCCATGGGCATCAGCCGTGGGCGGCGGCGATGGCGTGGCTCACCGCGCAGGCGCAAAAGGTGTTGGGCGGCGCTGAACCCGATTATTGACGGTCAGTTGGCGGCCCCACCGGCGGCGTGGGGTTGCGTTTCGGCGCCGCCCGGGCGGGGGTGGCGCAACGCCACCAGCCGCGCGCGGGTTTGATAGCCCAGGCCAAT